>JAZRAE010000050.1:0-13481 GCA_045634385.1 Eubacteriales bacterium
TACGATACAAAATGTTTCACAAAAAATATTTTTATTTTCGTATATTATTTATAAATTTGTCGAGCGCATTTAAATTTTAACCATTCGACTTGCATTTATAGATAAATAATGTTAAAATAATAGTTAAGAAAAAGCGCAAGACAAAAGATTGTATATTGATTGGTGATAATAAATCAAAGTATGGTGTTTGGCACTTATCTTGCTTTTAAAACCGTCAAGGAGGAAAAATGAACGGGTTTTATAACGGATTTAATTATATAGTAATAGAGACACCGGAGGAACGCGAAATCAAACGGAAGAAACAAAAAAAGCTCTTTTCAAGAGTTTTTCTCGCACTTTTTTTGTATTTGTTTATAGCACAGGCGTTGTCTATCGGTATCTACACAGTTGCATCCTTTGCAATGAGTGAAGAACAGTATAGAGCTTTCGCGGAGAGTACCATATGGACAATTGTAACAAGTTCTCTTATACAGTACGCTATTGCCTTCCCCGTATTCCTTATTGCTCTTAAAGGAACGGATAAGGCAGAGAAAAAGGAGAAAACAAAGCTTTCATTTAAGGACTTTATACTATTCTTCTTCATCGGAGAGACACTTATGTATGCCGGTAACTTCATCGGTACATTCCTCAACCAGATTATTGGAAACATAACCGGAAAGCTTCCCGAAAACGATGTAGCTTCAATTATATCCGATACTCCGATGTGGTTGATCTTTATACTTATGGTAATCGTTGCACCGATTGTCGAGGAGCTGATCTGCAGAAAGCTTATTATTGACCGTCTGTCTATTTACGGAGATCATGTAGCCATATTCTTCTCTGCGCTCGCATTCGGCCTTTTGCACGGAAATCTGTACCAATTCTTCTACGCTGCTCTTCTCGGAGCTTTGCTCGGTTACGTCTATACTAAAACTCGTGATATTCGCTACACAATCTACATGCATATGATAATCAACTTTATGGGATCGATTATCGCTTTACCTGTAGAGAACGCTATAAATGAGTTTTACAAAATGTATGATTTACTCACGCAGGGTGAATCATTCAATATCTTCTCGTTTTTACTCAATGGAAACATCGTTATGACGTACACAAATCTGCAATACGGTATGATCTTGGGCGGTATTTTTGCACTTGTTCACATCGTTAGAAAGAAGCAGATAAAAGTACAGACGGATAAAGAAATTTACCTTCCCGACATAGAGATTATTAAGGGGGGTATTTGCAACGCTGGCGCTATACTGTTTATCTCTATTTGCGTTCTGTTAATGATAATAAATCTTTTCGCATGAGGTGAAAAATGTCAAAGTTAATTACACCGTACGTTGATATAATAGATAAGGCTTGTCCTCACAATTATCACCCTACACCGCAATTTAAACGTGCGGAATATGCTCTGCTTAACGGTGAGTGGGATTTTTGTCTTAATGAATCGGATTTTTGTTCCGAATATAACCAAAAAATCCTCATCCCATTCTGTCCTGAAAGCATGCTTTCGGGATTGGAGATCAAGGTGCTCCCGCAGAATTTTATGCACTATCGCAGATTATTCACGCTCCCTGAAAGCTTCAAAGATAAGAGAGTATTCCTGCACTTTGGTGCTGCAGAACAGACCTGTACCGTATATCTGAACGGAACAGAGATCGGTTCAAACGAGGGTGGATATTTACCATTCTGCTTCGAAATAACAGGGAAATTAAAAGAAAACGAAAACGAACTCAAACTTATCGCAAAGGATGGCCTTGACCACAAATATCCCTACGGAAAGCAAAAGTATGACAGAGGCGGTATGTGGTATACCCCTGTCAGCGGTATATGGCAAAGCGTGTGGCTTGAAGCCCGTCCTTCTGTATACGTTGAGGATATGAAAATCACCCCCTATGAAAAGGGAGTGAAGATAGCCGTAACCGGAGGAACCCATCACAAAAGAATCACTTTGAAAGAAAGCGGAGAGATATTCGAGTTTGACGGTAATATTGTAAACGTTGAGCCAAAGGAATTAAAGCTTTGGACTCCGGAGGCACCGCATCTGTATGAATTTGTACTTGAGTGCGGCGAGGATATTATTGAGAGTTACTTTGCTGTCAGATGGGTTGATGTCAGAGAGATCGACGGTGTGAATCGCATTTGCCTTAACGGTAAACCGTATCTCTTTAACGGTATGCTTGATCAAGGATATTACCCCGATGGAATATTCATGCCCGCTACAAAAGATGGCTACGAGGATGACATAAAGCTAACGAAAGCACTCGGCTTTAATATGTTGAGAAAGCACATCAAGATTGAGCCTATGATATTTTACTATCTGTGTGATAAGCTCGGTGTAGCTGTTTTCCAGGATATGGTCAATAACGGCAAGTACAACTTTATTCGCGACACAGGATTGCCTACCGTATCTCCCTTGCTCTTCCAAAGCTTTAACGATAGTTCATTTTCACCTAACAAAGAGGTACGCGCTATCTTTGAGAAGACTATGTATGAGACTGCCGACCATCTTTATAACATTCCGTCAATACTTTACTACACCATCTTTAATGAGGGATGGGGTCAGTTTTGTTCTGATGAAATGTATGAGAAACTCAAAAGCTTTGATTCAACGAGAATAATCGACTCAACCTCAGGATGGTTTAGAAGACGAAAGAGTGACGTTGATTCCCGCCATATTTACTTTAGGCCATTGAAACCTAAAAGACTTGACGGACGTCCGCTTGTGATTTCAGAGTTTGGTGGATATGCACACGGTGTAGAAGGTCACACATTCGGCGACGGAACGTACGGCTACACGGTGTTTGAAGATAAAACCGAATACGAGAATGCTATATACAAGCTCTATAACACAGAGGTGAGAGATCTGATTAAAGCAGGGGCATCTGCTTTCGTATATACCCAGATTTCCGATGTTGAGGATGAGATAAACGGATTTTACACATACGACCGACAGGTTATTAAGGTAGATACCGAAAAGTTTAAAATATTGAATGATGAATTAAAAAATATCAGCGAATCATAAATAACAGTTTATCTTTTCGCATCCTTCGGGTGCAAAATAGGACGGTGGTACATCAAAAACGGTGTATGCACCGTTCTTTTTTTCTTTTGTCAGTCTGTATGCCGCGCGAATTGCGGATAGCATAATAGCGGCGGTAAGATCTGAATTTGAGCCCATATCAAGATCGAGATATGCGCTATGCTTTATCTCCTTGTACTTACCACTCATACCAAGTGCGTAAATTCTGCCTCTGTGACTTTGTGTGCTGTGATATTTTTTCAACTCATCCTCGGAGATAAAATGCAGTTCAACCTCATAACCGGAGAAATAATTTTCCATAGAAAGCACCTCACGAGTGATGGAGTCCTCTTTTCCCTTTTCTGCGGAAATATAGCATACACGTCTGTGACGGTCTGTGTTAGAAAGTGAATGAGAAACGAGTCCTGCTAAAGTCAGAGCATCCTCTCTCGGCACAGTATACTGCACCGCATCCTTGACTCCGTCAATTGTCCTAAGTGCCTCACTGTGCCCTTGACTCACGCCCCTGCCCCAAAATGTATTTACGCTCGAATTGGGAAGAAATGCGGACAGATACAGGCGCATAAGCGAGAGAAATCCCGGATCCCAGCCAAGCGAAATAATAGATACATTCCCGCCCTCAACAGATGCAACGTTAACCTTTGCTTTATACTCTGATATCAAGTTGTGATTGTCGAAAGTGTCAACTGTGTTAAAAACCTTTGCAAACTTAGGCGCAAGCTCAGGAAGATCACGAGAACTGCCATAACAAAGGGCTAACACATCGATTTCATCGGTGTGGTAATATAGCTCATCTATAGAATAGATGGGTGTTCCTTCTGTTTTAATTTCATCCTTGTTACGCCTTGTATATATTCCACGAATCTCGACGTCCGGTGTATCATTTGTTAGTCTCTCCAAGGATCTTCCAAGATTTCCGTATCCTGCAATACCGATTCTCATACTCAATTAAGATATGCTATTGCGGCATTAAGATAGCCTGCGAAGACTACCCACGCGATATATGGGAGCATAAGAATGCCCGCCCACGTGCTGATGCGCCAAAATCTTACGGTCGTGATAATTATGAGTGCAAGAAGTATTAATAGCCATGCAAAGGCTATCTCGAATGCTCCAAAGCTAAAGAAGATTATCGACCAAAAGAAGTTAAAGAAAAGCTGAAGAAAATACACCGAAAAAGCCCCTTTTGTTGAGTCCGCGGATGACGGTGTTTCAAGGACAATATACGATGCTATACCCATTAGGGTATAAAGCACAGTCCATACAATAGGAAAAAGCCATCCGGGAGGTGATAGTGGCGGCTTATCAAGAGCGGCAAAATCATCCATACTGCCCATCGTCAAAAGCGCGGATAGACCTCCAACCGCAAGCGGGATCAGAATACATATAAAAAGACTCTTATAATTTATTTTTTTGTTCATTGCTTATTTCCTTTCTTTGTTCTTTCTATATATTATTCCCTTCTTGAATCTGTTATGCTTTAACAGATATAGAAAAGAGGAAAACTAAGGCTTTGGTTTCCCCATTTTCTTAGAAATGAGGAACCGCTGACGAAAATAATAAACCGAGTGTTTTGTTTTTCTTTTTTATATTGACAACAAATCACGCATATGATATAATTCATATGAACAAATCATTAACAATTAACAATGGAGGCTCACTATGAGTATCAGCACCGTTGGAAATAGCTTCAGTACTGTAAAGAAGATCATTTACTCGGTTATTTCTTTTCTAAAGATTATTATTCCTATTTTAACCCTCGAGGCGGAGATAATGAAATCTGTTGATTTTTTGCAGCCGTTTTTCCTCAAGGTGTTTGATTTTCTATCACAAAGCCTTAACATCGTTATCTTCGTAGGTCTTGTAACGCTTGTTACGGGTGCATTTACCTATTTTATCTTCCCCATTGGAGAAACTGCCTGCCTTGTGGCAACAGCAATAGGCTACCTTCTCGCTCCGAGAATTGAGGAGCAGTTTGCTATACTTGTAAGCGATGGTGCTACCGTATGGCAGGCCGGCGCGGAATGTGCTCCATGGATATTCTGGATCTGCCTTCCTTCGCTCTTTGTTGGTTCAATATGCGTTTGTAAACGTATAACCAGGTGGGGCGGACTCGTTAAGACACTTCTTATTGGCGGTCTTATTACTCTTATCTTGGGACTTCTTCTCGGCCTTGCAGCTTATCTTTCCTACGGTCTCTCACTCTTTGCTAATCCCGCCAAGACATGTATGTTTGTCGCTCTCTTGCTCGTTACGATTTCGGAGCAGATAGTAATATTCAGTAAGAAAATGGATTAATCAAAACCATTAATAAACCGATGACTTGAACAGTCATTATAGTGGTATTGAAAGTCCTAAGTCATATTACAATTTAAAGCAGCCGCTCAAGTGCGGCTGCTTTTTTCTGTGGGGAGTATACTAAAAAAAACGGCAGAGATACACTTAATTAAAGTATCTCTGCCACTAAATATAGTTGGATTTTAAATAATTACCGGTTTTGATCAAAAACAATCAGAGCCAGAAATGTTTTTTTAGATGGAAATCGTCGTTCTTTGACCCGAAACAATAGTTACCTATTGCGGGCATTGGTAAAAAACGGCGGTTTACACTAAAAAATTTACCAATAGAGGTTCCAATCGGGATCGAGCATACGATGAAGCGCTTCCATGAAGAAGTAGTCACCCCAGATGTTGTGCTCGTCGATACCAATGCCCTGAGGAAGAGCGTAGGTCTGATTAAGAAGGATACCGTTGGACTCCTGGTCCTCGGTGGGAAGATGACGGTCGATGAGAACGTCCATCATTCTGTGGATAGCATTTACGTAGATCTTGCGAAGAGGATCGTTCTCGTCCATGTACTTGATACCCTCGAGCATACCGCACATAGCGATAGCGTTGGTGGAAGTATCTCTGGGCTGATCTGCACCGTCGTTGTAGCAAAGATCCCAATATGCAACGTAATCGGAAGGAAGGTTGTTAAGAAGATAGTTGGTGGTAGCCTGGAATATCTTCATAGCCTTCTCATCCTTCTTATAGATATAGGTAAGGAGAGGACCGTAAATGCCCCATGCCTGGCCTCTGCCCCAAGCAGAATCGTCATACGCACCCTGATGAGTACAGCCTCTTACAGGAAGACCTGTTTCGGGATCGAAGTAGTATGTGTGATAGGTGCTGGCATCGGCACGGCAAACGTTATCAACGGTAGAGTTGAAGTGCTTAAACGCCTTAATAGCATAAGACTCGTCACCGGTAACCTCTGCGGTCCAGTAAAGGAGCGGAATGTTAAGAAGGCAGTCTACGATGAGACGGTAGTCCTTAGGATCGGAAACGTTGCCCCAAGCCTGAATGAACTCGCCCTTCTCCTGATATCTGGAGAGAAGGTGGTCAGCAGCCATAATTGCAGCAGCCTTGCCCTCCTCGTTGCCTGCGAGCTTGTATGCAGCTACGCAAGAGGGGGTGAAGAGGAAGCCCATATCGTGATGGTTAACACCGATCTTCTCGGTAATTCTCTTGGTATAGCTGGGAATGTGAGAAAGAGCTACCTCCTTGTACTTATCGTTGCCGGTAAGCTCGTATGCGTGCCAAAGGATACCGGTCCAGAAGCCGTTACCCCAGCCTGCTACGTTCTCCATAGTAGCGTAAATATTATTCTTACTGAACTCCATCGGGAAGATGGGGCTAAAATCATTGATACCCTTATCAATCTGTCTAAGGCATATTTTGAGTGCCTTTTCAAGCTTCTCACGGGATACGCGGAATTCGGAATATTTGTCGGGATTATTAATAGCGGGAATGTTAGGAAGCATAGTTTTTCTCCTTAAAATATTTTTACACGCTAATTTTAACACAGCAAAAGTAAAAAGTCAACAAAGGTGCAATCTTTTCCCTCTTTTTGTGAATAATGCCATTTTTTATTGGCAATAATGCGAGGTGAAAGGAGATTAAAATATGAAAACCATTAAAGAATTTTTGCTGAACATTTGTTTGATACTTGGAATTGCAATAATAATCGCAGCAATGCCGACAGAGCGCGAGAGTGCGATCTATGAAGATACGCTCAGACTACATATCCTCGCCTCATCCAACTCGGAGGAAGATCAAAAAGTAAAGTATGAGATACGCAATCTTTTGCTTAACAAATACGGTGAGATACTCTCATCATTTGAGTCAACGGATGATGCTGAGCGTGAGTTAAAAAATATGCGCGACAAGATAAGGCAGGATGTAGACACTTGGCTCGCCGATGCAGGTAAGGATTACGATTGTGAGGTAGATATCGGTGTTGAGTGGTATGACACACGCGTATATGAAGAGTTTACCCTGCCCAAGGGATATTACACCTCACTAAGGGTTATGCTCGGAGAGGCAGAAGGAGAAAATTGGTGGTGCGTAATGTACCCTCCATTATGCCTTGATATTGCAACCGAGGATGCTCCACGTGATGATGCGCTACTCGGATACACTAAGGAAGAATACTCGCTGATTACAAGCAACGGTTATAACGTCAAATTTAAAATACTCGAGGTTTTATCGGATGCGTTTTCCAAAAAAGGTTGATTTTACTCTTTTCTTGTGCTAAAATATAGTAAAATCCACATTTGGAGATACCAATGGCAGATAGAAAGACAGATTCAAGAATAATTGCCGAAAATAGAAAAGCAAGGCACGATTATTTTGTAATAGAGACATACGAAGCAGGTATTGAGCTTTTCGGCACAGAGGTAAAATCTCTGCGTGCGGGCGGCTGTAACCTTAAGGACTCGTACTGTGAAGTTGATAAAGGTGAAATGTTTGCACTCGGTGTGCATATCAGTCCCTATGAGCAAGGAAACATATTTAACCGTGATCCGCTAAGGCCGAAGAAGCTCCTCTTACACAAGGCAGAGATAATGAAGCTGACAGGACTTGTTGCAAGAGAGGGATATACACTCGTTCCGCTTTCGCTCTACTTCAAGGGCTCGAGAGTAAAAATGGCTGTCGGACTTTGCAAAGGTAAAAAGAACTATGACAAGCGCGAGGATATCGCAAGACGAGATGCGGACAGAGATATCGAGAGAGCTATGAAGGAAAGATACTGATAGGTTCGTTTTCTAAATCAACGCACAAAATATTTAAAACGCACTTATGGCTTTAAATCAGAGTCATTAGTGCGTTTTTCTTTTGTTGAAAACGGTGATCGAGCGATTGGTAGGAGGAGTCTTGACAAGACTTTCGCGGTTTGGTAAAATAATTTTGGAGAAATTTTCATTTTAGTGTAACCTTTTCTTTTTTCGACTTGTCATATAAGATGAAGGCAAGTTGAATTCGACAAACTGACAACCGAGGTGATGATATGGATGATAACAAAATAATCGACCTCTATTTCGCACGTGACGAGCGCGCAATCGAAGCGACAAGCGCTAAGTACAGCAAGCTTCTGTACCGCGTGGCGTATAACATACTGCACTATGATCCGGACTCGGAGGAGTGCGTAAACGACACGTATATGAAGGCTTGGAATGCTATGCCGCCCGAAAGACCGAATGTTCTGTCCGCCTTTCTCTGCAAGATAACGAGAAATTTGTCTATTAACCGATATCTTCAGAATAAAGCGAGAAACAGAATGATGACTACCGAGCGCATATTTGAGGAAATAGCGGAGTGTGTACCGGATACAGCAGGACCTATTTCGGACGATATCGCACTCAGGGATGCGTTTAACGGTTTTCTTGAGTCGCTCGGCGAAGTACCACGAATGATCTTTGTAAAAAGATATTTCTATATGATGTCGATTGCGGAAATATCCGTAGATATGAAAGCCTCGGTGAGTAACATTAAGGTAAGCCTTATGAGAACGAGGAATAAATTCAAGGCCTATCTTGAGAAAGCAGGTATCAATTTATGAAAAACAAAAGGTTACTTGAGTCGCTAAGCTTTATTGATGAAAAATACATAAAGGAGGCAGAACCTAAAATGAAAACATCCACATTTTTCTCCACAAAGATACTCGGACGGGTTGCGTGTCTTGTAATAGTTATCGCGCTAAGTCTGTATCTGTTTATCCCATTCAGTACGAAGGGTCCTAACCTGTCAGCTTATAAAGACTCGGAATACTTCCCTCTTATTGAAACGATATCCGATTACAGATATAAACCCAGCCCCTATAAGAATAACTTCCAGATGCTTGCTGCATCGGTTGGCAATATTTTCAGCATCTTCGGCGGATTAAAAGGCGGTGCCGCTATGGATGGAGATAGTATGGCAAATGGCGCTCCGGGGGCAAGCGCGCCTGAGAGCAGCAACGGTAAATACGAGGAGACAACCGACAATCAGGTATCAGGCGTAATTGAAGCCGACCTTATGAAGAGAACGGATAAATATATCTTCCGTCTCACCGACACGCACTTGAAGATATACGACATAAACAAGGAAGAAACCACTAAGATAACCGAGTTCCAGATTCCTCACGTCGTAAAGGATTTGAAGAAATCCGGCAACTACACCGAGATGTATTTATCGGAGGACGGAAACACCGTTATTATCGTAGCGCTGTACTTCGAATGGAATATACACAACGCCGACACCGATAAGGTAGGCATAACTGCGCTCGACGTAAGCGATATCAATAATATTAAAGTAAAAAGTTCCGCAATCATCGATGGTAAATACAACACCTCAAGAATGGTAAACGGAAAGCTCCTGCTCATCAGCAATTACGAGGTAAAATCATCGAATATTGATTATGCTTCTCCCGAAACATACGTACCAAAGATCACCCGCGGTGACGTAAGTGAATGTATCAATATCGAGGATATAATATACCCCGATGAAATCAAGAGCACAAAATACAGCATCGTGGCTACGATGGACGCAAGCTCTCTTGAGGTATTGTCTGCTAACGCCCTGCTCGACTTTAGCAGTAACGTATTCGTATCGGAAAGCAACGTGTACGTAACGAGAGAATATTCTGCCAAGACGGAGGTCGCCGAGGATGGATCGTACGCAAACAAGGTGATGAGTGACGTTGCGGTACTCGGATACGAGAACGGCGTACTGGAAAATAAGGGCGTCTTCACGGTAGAGGGTGAAACCAAGGATCAGTATAGCATGGACGAGTACGAGGGACACCTCAGAATAGTAACCTCTACATCGGAATCGCTCTACAAATCCGGCAACGGAGATTACTATTACTTCACAGGACGAAAGGAAAACGTAAGTCTTACCGTATTTAATATCGAGAGCGGAAAGATGATCGCCGAGGTCAAGAGTTTTGCGCCCGATGGCGAGGAGGCAACCTCGGTAAGATTTGACGGAAATACCGCTTACGTTTGTACAGCAGAGGTCGTTACCTTCTGTGATCCCGTGTACTTCTTCGATCTCTCGGATTACGGTAATATAACCTATACCGATACCGGTGTAATAGACGGCTTCTCATCTACTCTCATTCAGCTCGGCGACGGATTCCTGCTCGGAATCGGTGAAGAAAGCTGGGATAAGAGCAAGATAGAGGTATACGCCGAGATGGACGGTCAGGTAGTGAGCGTTGCTAAATACGTCTTCGAAGGCTGGTATACGACGGAGTATAAGTCTTACTTTATCGACAGAGAGAGCAATACCGTCGGAATACCCGTAAGCAATGTACCGACGATACGTACCGAATACGGTGATAACGTCGTATGGTATGTGGATGGATATCTGCTCTTCACCTTCGACGGAGAGAATTACTCGACCAGAATTATCGAAAAGGAATGGTATAACGAGTTGGAGCGTGTAAGAGCGTTTGCCGACGACGGATATCTCTATATTACGACGGACATGGATATAACGGTCGAAAAAATATCAGAATAAAACTAAGGAGCTGCATCATTTAAGCAGAGCCAAACAAAAAACACCGAGGTATTGTTTTAGGACAGTACCTCGGCTCTTTTTTATGGTAAGTAAATTAAGTTTTAAAAAACTACATTTTCCGTCAGCGGTGTTTTATTTAAGAGTGCGCATAGAATTAAGTATAGCCAAGACCGCTACGCCTACGTCGGCAAAGACTGCCATCCACATACCGACGACACCCGTGGCTACGAGTATCATAGCCAATACCTTTATCCCTATAGCAAAAACGATGTTCTGCTTGGAGATATTCAAGGTTTTGCGAGCTATACGGATAGCCTCGGCAAGCTTGGTAAGATTATCCGATGTAATCACCGCATCGGCGGATTCAATCGCGCTGTCTGTTCCCTTGCCCCCCATTGCGATTCCAACATCGGCACGGGTAAGACAAGGCGCATCATTTATTCCGTCACCGACGTAGACTACACTGCCTCGTGACTCGGATATAATATCCTCAAGTATATTGTACTTATCCTCAGGCATAAGGCTATGAAAGACGGTGTCAATACCGAGCTCGCTACCGACAGCGGTTACTTCACTCTCACGGTCACCCGAAAGAATATACGTTCTCTTAACACCGAGGTGACGAAGTGAGTTAATAGTTTCCATAGCCTCGCTCTTGAGTGTATCGCGAACAAGGAGTGCACCTATGTATTCGCCGTTAAGAGCGGCATATACCGAATAGCCCTGCTCTATAGCCTCGGCTCCTACATCCTGCATAAGAAGAAGGTTGCCGACAGCTATCTCATCTTCGCCAAGCGTAGCAATAATTCCCTTGCCCGGAACGTCGCGAATGAAGTCTGCGGGCTTGGCATCGGGATATAGCTTCTTCAAGCATCTTGCTATCGGATGGTTGGAATTATGCTCCGCGGATGCAACAAAGGAAAGAAGCTCGGATTCATCTATAACAGAATGTATTTTTGCAACCGAAAATTCACCGGTTGTAAGCGTGCCGGTTTTGTCAAAAACGAACGTTTCTGCTCGTGAAACGGGGGAAAACGTATTACCACCCTTATAAAGAATTCCACGTGATGCAGCTGCGCCTATTCCACCGAAAAATGCCAGAGGAACAGATATTACAAGTGCACACGGACAGGAAACAACAAGGAATGATAACGCCCTGTAAAGAGAGTTCTGCCACGAAAGAAGTCCGAAAATCCACGGAATAACAGCCATCAAAGCCGCCAACACCGTCACCGTAGGAGTGTATACTCTTGAAAACTTGGTGATAAAGTTTTCTTCCTTGGATTTGCGTTCTCTTGCATTCTCAACAAGCTCAAGGACTACCGAAGCACGCGAGGCGGAATGGCTCTTCAAGGTAACGCAGGTAATCGCTCCGTCAAGTACAATCACACCACTATCCACCGTGTCCCCCTCAACTGCATCGCGAGGCATTGACTCGCCTGTGAGGGAGGATGTATCGAGCCTGCAAGCACCCGAAATTATGCGCGAATCGATAGGCATTCGCTCACCGGGACGGACAAGTATGATCGAGCCAACCTCTACATCCTCGGCATCCGCTTCACGCTCCTCACCGTCAACGATGACACGTGCGGTATCGGGACAAATGTCAAGCAGCTCTTTGATAGACTTTCGGCTTTTTCTAACCGCCTTATGCTCAAAATATTCTCCAATGAGGAAGAATATCATAACAGCAACACCCTCGGTAGCCTCGCCGATAACAAATGCGCCGATAGAAGCTATGGACATAAGGAACTTTTCATCGAGAAAATCGCCTCTCAGTATACCGCGCATAGCACCGATAAAAACAGAATGACCGCTTACAATCAGCGCGGCAATAAGAAGTCCAAAGGATACCCACTCATTACCGAGATGCGAAAGAACAGCACCCGGAACGAACAGACACAATCCGAGGATTATTTTCGTTAGTTCATTTCCAAAGATTTTTTTCATTTTTCAATTTTTACCGCGGGATCAAAGCTCTTTGCAGCCTTGCGAAGAAGAGGAAGAAGATCATCCTCGCCCATATCCGCATCAACAGTGAGCTTTTCTGTAAGGAAATTAATTTTTACATTGTTTACACCGTAGATCTCTGCCATATTGGTAGCAAGCTTTGATGCACAAACAGGACAATCGAGTCCTTCAATTTTGAATTTGTATTTCATATTTTTTCTCCTTTAGATAATTATTCTTCAATATGTTCAAGTGCTTTCTCGATTATATCACGAACGTGATCATCGGAAAGCTCATAAAAAACGTTCTTTCCCACCTTGCTATATTTAACAAGTCGGTTTTGCCTTAATACCTTCAGCTGATGCGAAACCGCAGACTTTGTCATACCGAGCGTAGCGGCTATATCGCAAACACACATAGGTCCGCCGTCAATGGCAAAAAGTATGCCGAGTCTGGTGGAGTCTCCGAGAACCTTAAAAAAGTCGGATAAATCGTAAAGCTCCGTCGTCTCGGGCAAGAGTGCTTTTCCCTTCTCTATAAGCTCTTTATGTTCCTCGTGGCACTCGCACTCAAATTCGTTTTTTTCTCTCATTACTCCTCCAAATGCCTCTTTACGGTTGAATAGTTGTTCAACTGTTGGTTTGATTATAACACACGTCTCTTTTTTTGTCTATACT
>JAZRAE010000051.1:0-23713 GCA_045634385.1 Eubacteriales bacterium
TCCGCAAGAACAGGTATAAGTGGTATATCCACCCTCAAGACAAGTTGCGGGAGTTACTATTGCAGTATAGCTATGTCCGGTCTTTTCGGTGTAGTTATCTTTATAGTTATCTCCACAAGAACAGGTATAAGTGGTATATCCACCCTCAAGACAAGTTGCGGGAGTTACTATTGCAGTATAGTTATGTCCGGTCTTTTCGGTGTAGTTGTCTTTATAGTTATCTCCACAAGAACAGGTATAAGTGGTATATCCACCCTCAAGACAAGTTGCGGGAGTTACTATTGCAGTATAGCTATGTCCGGTCTTTTCGGTGTAGTTGTCTTTATAGTTATCTCCGCAAGTACATGTATACTTAGTATAACCTTCAGAAGTACAAGTAGGAGCTATTACTTCCGCAGTATAGCTGTGTCCCGATCCTTCCTCGACCTGACGGATCACCGTGGTTTTACAAGCAGAACACTGTTCCTCAACTGTTATTCCTGTACAACTTTCAACGCGGGAGATCTCTTCCCAAGTGTGATTAGTCGTTGTGTAAGTATCTCTGTATTCGTGATTACAATCCGGACAGAAGTAAAGAGTATATCCCTCCTGAAGACAGGTAGGAGGAACGACCGTTATTTCATAATTGTGATTAAGCTTGAAGTCATAATCCTTGAAATCACAATGTCTGCACTCTCTATAGCGAATACCGTTAAAGTAATCGTTGCTATCACAAATCGTTATCCATTTACCGAAAGAGTGATTACAGGCTTTCTGCACCTCGGTTTCGGTCTTAAACTGTAGAGAAATCCAACCTTTTCCGCTGTTATAGGAAATCTCCCAATATTCAGAATTTTCATTTCGACGAATTTCGGGAATTACTTCCGTCCGGAATTCATCGCCGTGAATAACATCGAACCACTCTTCATATGACAGGGGTTCTTCGCCTCTCTCCTCTTTGTAATCGAGGTAAATAGAGTAGACCTCTTTCATGTCCACATTTTTGAACTGTTCTTCCGCATCTGTCTTTCCAAAAACATCACATGAGGAAAGAATTACAGTCATAAGCAACATAACAGTAAATACCAAAAATGCGCTTAACCTTCTCTTAAATTTCATAGCAATTTTCCTTCTTATATTTTTATTTTTTATTATCTAAAATTTTTTGGCTCGTAATAATTATAAAATAAAAAGAGAGTGCATTCAATAGTTTCAGGTGTTTTTGTTCACGTGCAACTCATAGAAAAATTCGTTCACATATTGTGCATTTTTGCCAACATACAGATTGAGCAAAGTTATGAAAAACGCTTTAAACACACCGCGTCACAGAGATACCGATAAAACAAAAAGTCCGCTTTTTAAGAAGTATTAGTGATATTTGTAAAGTTCAATTGTCATTTTTGTATATCAATCATAAATCTATGTTTTTATATCGCTCGGTGTTTTTTCGCAATTTTGGTTTTAACATCAACTTTTTTAAAAAAGATGTTTGCTATCGGTATCAAACAAAAAAACTCCCACAAGCACATTTTCGACTTGTGGGAGTTTTTTGTTTTCCTATTGTAAATGCTTCTTATCTTATATAAGCAGTAAGAAAAAAGGCAACGTAAAAACCATCAATACACATCCTTAATAACCTTAACCGCAACGCCTTGAACATCAAGGTGGAAGGGGTGGATATCACTGTATTTTGAGTTCTCGGCGCGGAGAACGGGCTTACCGTCACGCTCGACAAAATATCTCTTTAAAGTTGTATCGGTGCCGTCAACGAGAGCAACCACTACCCTGCCCGTCTCGGAAAGTGTAGTCTTACGAATAAGCACAAGATCACCGTCATCAATACCTGCACCGGTCATAGAGTCCCCCTCTGCGCGCAGAAGATAACAATCACCAAACAACCATTCCTCAGGGAGTGCAACGTACCCCTCGACAAGCTCCGAGTGTTCCTCGGGAGAACCGCAAGGGATACCGCCGAGAATAGGCACGCGACGAAATGCAGGGCGCATTTTTTCCTGTCCCTCAACCGAGAGTGTATCCTTGCCGCTATACATAATGATGCCTCGATCTCTCAGAGTCATAAGATAGCGATATCCGACAGAGTTCGACATACCCATATGCTCGAGTATCTGTCCAAACTTAGGCGAGTCGCCGTACTTCTCAATATATTCCTTTATGTATCTTGCCATTTCGGCAAGCTTTTCTTCATTCATTTTCTTCATTTGCTGCTCCTCTCTTTTGATAAAAGAAGTTTAGGTTCTTTAATTATATACTCTTCTGTTTCATTTGTCAAGAGGAAAACGAAAAAAGTTAAAAAACGAGTCGAAAGAAAACCTGATCGGGTTAACTTTAGCTCGACTCGTTTTTATTAGTCAAATTTAAACGTCACATCTCCATCCTTAAGAACAAGCTTTGCTTTAAAGCGTTTGCCATTCTTGGAAATAAAGTCAGTGAGAAGTGCGGTCTCGCCTGTGGCAAGCAAACGTGATGCCTCGGATATTGGGATATCACGCTTGCAGATATTGACGCCCATCTTGAATGTACAGCCGTCGGAGTAACCCATACAGCCATAGTTGTACTTACCTCTTACAACGTGCCTTTTGCAGAAGGGACAGTCGCCGACTATCTGTCCGAGCTTGCCGGTATCGACTTTTGGCATAGGCGGATTATTATATCTATCGGCAAAGACAGCGGCTATTTCACGCTTTGCAAGATCTACCGATTCTTCAACTGTCATTTCCGCGTGGAAGACCTTTTTCAGAGCCTTGCCAAGCTCGGACGTCTTGTATTTATCCATTACTATATTAAGTCTTGCGATTGACTCGATAAGGAACTCTCCGCCCGGCAATATGGTATATACGTCCTTCTTTAGATCAATATATCCGCTCTTTTTAGCATTGTCAATAATGCCCGTGCGCGTTGCCTCTGTGCCAAGCTCCAAGCCCTCGAAGATAGCCTTATAATCGTCAGCATCATCTACCTCGCCCGATTCCTCAAGCTCCTTGGCTTTAGCCTTATCATCCTTGAAGGGATTTTTCAGATATTTGTTGAGCGTTTCGATTGTATAGTGCTTTGGCGGAGTTGTCTCCTTCTCGGCAGGCTTGAAGTCAATGACTACTTCCTCACCGACCTCGAGCTTCGGGAGTATCTTATCCTTGGTGCTGTAATCATCGTACTTTGTCCAACCGGGCTCGAGGATAACCGTTCCCTTCATCGAGAACTCCTCGTAATCGCCAACCTTGATCTTGATCTCGCTCTTCTCTGCTACGCAATCCTCGTCGCAGAACACCGCAACAAAGCGGCGAAAAACAGTCGAGTAGACCTGGTTCTCCTGTTCGGACAGCTTATCTCTGTTTGGGATCTTATATGTGGGTGTAAGCGCGGAGTGCGACTCTATTTTGGAGTCATCAAAGATAGACTTTGAATCCTTGAATCTTACGGGATATCCAAGCTTAGAAATATTTGAAATAATCGCCTTCATCTTATCCTTCTCGGCGGTAGCGAGATACTCCGAGTTGGTACGGGGATAGGTAAGATAACCGTCCTCGTAGAGCTTCTGAATTATCTTTAAGCTGTCTGCCATAGACATCTTATATTTCTTGCCGAGCACGTTCTGAAGTGTGGAGAGCGAATAGAGCTTTCCCGGTAGGATCTTGTCATTTTTACTCTGCACACTTGTGACAACTGCGCCCGTGTCGTTGTAAAGCTTTGCAAGCTCTTCAGCCTTGTTAAGCTCGTCTTTTGCAAACTTTTGTTTACTTGTAAGCTCTATTTTCTGTCCTCTTGTTTCAGCAGAGCTTGCGATAACATAATAAACTTCCGGTTTAAAGTTGCGTATCTCTATATCTCGGTCGTATATCGCCTTGACTATGGGAACAATAACTCTGCCGACACGAAGGAGCTTGCCCGTCTTGATGGTGGCATAGCGCGTAAGGTTAACTCCGTAGAGCCAATCTATATAGGTTCGCGCCAAGCCCTCAGCGGCGAGGCTGTCGTATTCCGACTCATCCTTCATCTCCGAAAGTGCGCGTCTTACCGTCTCGGGCGTCTGGTCGGGCAGCCAAAGTCTTTTCTGCGCCTTCTCACTTTTCAGAGCATTGTCAACGCAAAGTCTGACTATGATTTCTCCCTCTCGGTCTGCGTCCCCGGCATTTACGATTGTATCGACGTCCTGTCTGTTGGCAAGGGTTTCTATTATCTTGAACTGTTTTTTCACACCCGAGTCAACTGTCTTTTTACCCTCGGTCTTGCGAAGCTCAAAGCGGAACTTTTCGGGGAAGCAAGGAAGATTATCAAGAGTCCATCTTGTTTCCTCCGAGCCGGTATAATTCTCAATATCAACGAGAGAAAACAAATGGCCGAATGCCCAAGTAACGATATATTCCGAGTTGATGTAGTATCCGTCTTTTTTGTCCATTTTTCCTATTCCGGCAACTATATTTCGAGCCAGGCTTGGCTTCTCGGCAATAATGAGCTTCATATACGTTTTCTCCCTTCCTCGCAACACGGAGCGAATTGTTGTTTTTGCCTCGTCTACGATAATTGTACCTTATATTGTACCACATTTTTTCGAGGATTTCTACCCTTTTATTAAAATTTGTCACACTAACTGATTTTTATCGGCAATTTGCCGATTTTTTCTTTACTCACTTTTATTCTACGCTGATCTGTGATACAATAATACCGATAAAATAAAATTTGCTCCGGGAGGATATAATGGCAAAGCTTTACTTCAAATACGGTGCTATGGGTTCGAGTAAAACGGCTCAAGTGCTTATTACCAAGTTCAACTATGAAGAAAGAGGCATGAAGGTGTGGCTGATCAAACCGTCACTCGATGACCGCGACGGCGCGGAGATCCTTAAGTCGAGAATCGGACTTTACGCAGAATGCCTGCCGATCAAGCCTGAATACGATATATACGAGATGTTTACACGCGATGAGTACCGCGCTGACGTTATCATCGCAGACGAATGCCAATTCTTCACTCCCGATAACATAGATCAATTGAGACGTGTCGTGGACGAGTTAAACGTGCCCGTAATGTGTTTCGGTTTAAGAACCGACTTTCTCACTAAGCTCTTCCCCGGATCTATGCGCCTTTTCGAGGTAGCGGATTCTATTGCCGAGATTAAGACAATATGTGTATGCGGTAAAAAAGCAACCGTCAACGCCAGAATTGATGAAAACGGTAACGTCGTCACCGAGGGCAATCAGGTATTGCTCGGAGGAAATGACTCCTATGTCGCTATGTGCCATCGGTGCTATAAGCGCAGCACGGCTAAGCAACTATAATCGCCCGAGGGCGAGTTCTATTGCTAAAGCAGTTCTATTCACCTTTGGTGAGTTATATTCGCTTCGCGAGTTTGAAGTTAGATAGGCAAATATAATATAACTAAAACCATACGCTTTAATATAACTTCTCGCACCGCGAGAAATATAACTGAAGCGTGCAGCACTTAAATATGACTTTTTGGTAGATATATCGCGTTTAAACGTAGCGAAAACACATCTGCCTGTCGGCAGATTCGTTATGTCGCTCACGCGACATCATTAGAGATGGCAGAAACATTTCCGTTTCTGCCATCTATGTTTTGCACAATCTTCTTATATATTTTATATGCACAATTCACATAAATCATTGTTAAAAGTTTAACTTTTGTCAAATATATTGATTTTACAAGGAATATTGTGCTAAAATGTACGTTGGTATGAATTTTCCTACCTATTTATCATAACGCGCGTTAATAAATGGAGGTAATTATGAAGTACAGTACGTTTTACGTGTTCAACATCGTATTTCAAAGCATATTTACTCTCCTTTGGCAGGTTGGCGCGGCTCTTCTTGTAGGTTGGATATTTGTGAACTTTGTTAATGCTCCGCCGTGGATCTACGTTCCCCTCATCATAATTGCTGTGATCTCGGGATTTGTGTCTATGGTACGCTTCATTATAGCGGCAATGAATGCACTCGAAAAGCTTGAGGAGCAAAAGCGAATCAAAATTAAAAAAATAAAGCAAAATAATCCGGAAGGAAATAAAAAATGAGCATAAAAAGCAGATTGTCGACATACATCGACACGGTGTGGCTCGCACTCGGACAAGCGGTCGTTGCAGTGCTGGTTACCCTCGGCTTTATCATCGCTAAGTCACTCGGTGCTGACGTTGCCATATACAAGGCAGTGCTCGGTGCGATGCTCGGCGGTTTGGTAACGGTCGTAAACTTCCTTATTCTCTCTGTTGCAGTCAATCGCGCGGTGAATAACTACATCACCGAAAGAGGCGACAAGGAGATGGACGACGAAGAGGCAGAAAAGTATGCGAAGGATCACGGTCTTGCGGTACAGAACGCTATGACAAAATCCTACATTTTCAGAACGTTCCTTATGATGGGCACACTCGTTGTCGCATTGGTAACGGGATGGTTCAGCACTATAGCGGCAGTAATTCCCCTCATTACGTACAAGCCTGTTCTGTACGTTGTGGAATTCATAAAAACAAGTAAGAACGAAAAGAGAGGTGATTAAGATTTGGATATATCAGTAACCGGCCCTAAGGTCTATGTCCGGATCGAATGGCTGTACCAAAAGTTTGCCGGCACTATGGTTGATATGTTCGGCAATTTCGGAAACCTTATAACCCAAACGACGGTATCACTCTTCGTGGTAACCATCCTTTTGATGATAGTGGGATGGGTAGGCTCTCGCAACCTCACAAAGAGACCGGGAAGACTCCAGGTAATCACCGAAAAGCTCGTCAATATGCTCTACGGCATGGTAGAGGACACTATGGGCAAGCACAATGCGCACTTCGCACCGTATATCGGAACTCTGTTCCTTACTTCTATGTTTGGCAGCCTTATCGGAACAACGGCAATTTTCCGTTCTTCGTCGGGAGATTTCTCCGTAACACTTGCGTGGGCTCTCGTAACAAGCGGTATGGTGTGGTATAACAACATCAAGAACTTTGGATTTTGGTCCTGGCTTAAAGGATTCACAGAGCCGATCTTCATTATGACTCCGATGAACCTTATCAGTGAGGTTGCGCAGCCTATGGCTATGGCATTCCGTCACTTCGGTAACATAGCGGGCGGCTCGGTACTCACTACCCTTATTTACACGGCATTGGCACTTGCATCGCAGGCAATCTTCTCTTGGCTGCCCGCTATGGTGCTTGAAGTGTTCCCGCCCATTCTTCAGGTAGGTGTACCCGCGTTCCTTTCCCTCTACTTCGACTTCTTCTCGTCCTTCGTACAGGCATTCGTATTCTGCCTTCTTACGATGGTATACGTAGCAGGCGCTTGTCCCTCTCCCGAGGAACTCGCAGAAGCTAAGGCGGAGTAATCTCACGAACGCGTGAGCGTTCCATATCACGTCGCCTCGCGCGACATATCACGACTTAGGTATTATTTAGCAAACAAAAATATACAAAAAATAAACATTTCAAAGGAGAAAACAAAATGGAATTCACTCAGGAAGCAGCAAGAGCAATTGGCGCAGGTCTCTGCATGGGCATCGGATCTATCGCTCCCGCCCTCGGAGAAGGTAGAGCAGTGTCTACCGCACTCGAGTCTATGGCTCGTCAGCCCGAAATGGCAAGCACTCTCAGAACCAACATGATTCTTGGTTGTGCAGTTACCGAGACCACCGGTATTTACTCTCTCGTAGTATCCCTTCTTCTCATGTTCATGAGACTTAAGTAATTGTTTGCCCACACGGACAAACGATGACGCCCAGGGGCGAATGATATTACGCCTTTGGTGTAAATCATGACGCCTTACGGCGAATTAAATTTTTCAACAAAAATTTATAGGAGACAATATGAAAGTAGTTTTTGATGCGTTTGAGTCATTTGTCGGCGTTAACGTCTGGACAATGCTCTTCGCATGGTGCAATCTGCTTATCATTTATTTATTCCTCAAGAAGATCCTCTTCGTACCCGTGAAGAATATGATCGACTCCCGTCAGAAGGAGGTTGACGATATGTATTCCAACGCCGAGAGTGCTGAGGCTGACGCCAAGGCTATGAAGGCTGAGTACGAGGACAAGCTCTCCCGTGCAAATGATGAGAGCGAGGAGATCCTTCGCACAGCTCAAAGACGTGCGCTCCTCAAGGAAGAAGAAATACTCAAGGAAGCGTCGGTTGAGGCGCAGAGAATACGCGACCGTGCGGACGAAGACATCGCCCTCGAAAAGAAGCGTATGCTCGGCGAGATCAAGGACGAGGTATCCGGTATGGCGATAGATATCGCATCCGCAGTTATAGGACGTGAGGTCAGCCCCTCCGAGCACGAAAAGTTCATTGACAGCTTTATCGATGAACTCGGTGAAAAATAAGCGAGGCGTGATATGACTGACGTAAACGGCGGTATGAAGGCTTACGGCGAGGCTCTGTTCTCGCTATGTGAGGAGCTCGGCACGACCGAAGGAGTACTTGACGACGTAAAGTCGCTCTCCAAGGTTATCAAGAGTTCTCCCGAATATCTCGGTATGCTCGACAGCCCCGCGCTCTCGCGCGATGAAAGACTCGGGCTTATCGACAAATCCTTTTCTTCTCTTGACAAAAATCTCGTAAATATGACAAAGCTTCTTTGTGAAAAGAGGCTCACCTACGCACTGCCTAAGGCTCTTAGTTCTTTTGTCAGCGCATACGAGACATCCCGCGGAATAGAGAGAGTCGAGGTTATCTCGGCAATTCCTCTTTCCGAGACTCAGCTTAAAAAACTCAAGGAAAAGCTTGAAGGAATAACAAAAAAGCAGATTATTATTAGCAACACCCACGACCCATCCCTGCTCGGCGGTATGAAGCTGAGATATATGGGCATCCAGCTCGACGGTTCTGTAAAATCAAAGCTTGACGGCTTTGAAAAGAAACTTTCCGAGCTTGTAATTTAACAAACAAAGTTGGTGAAAACATGCAGTCAAAAATAGATGATATCAGCAAAATCATAAAAGAGCAGATCCGTAACTACGAAGAAAAGACACGTCAGGACGAGATCGGCTACGTTATCTCTGTAGGTGACGGTATATCCAAGGTTCACGGACTCGATAAATGTAAGGCTAACGAGCTTCTCGAATTTGCGAACGGCTCGTACGGTATGGCACTCAACCTTGAGGAGACCTTTGTCAGCTGCGTACTTCTCGGCTCTGACGTAGGTATCACCGAGGGCAGCATCGTTAAGAGAACGGGACGAGTTGTTTCCGTTCCCACGGGTGACGGCCTTATCGGCAGAGTTGTCGACGCACTCGGCAATCCCCTCGACGGCAAGGGCCCCATTCAGGGCGCTACCGAATACAGTCCCATCGAGCGCCGCGCATACGGTATTATCGAGAGAAAATCGGTATCCGTGCCCCTGCAGACAGGTATTAAGGCAATCGACTCCATGATCCCGATCGGACGCGGACAGAGAGAGCTTATCATCGGTGACAGACAGACCGGTAAGACGGTTAACGCCACCGACACTATAATCAATCAAAAGGGTAAGGGCGTTATCTGTATTTATGTTGCAATAGGTCAGAAGCAGTCCACCGTTACCGGCGTTGTAGACACTCTCTACCGTGCGGGAGCTATGGACTACACCATCGTCGTATCCTCTACCGCGGGTGACCCCGCGCCCCTTCAGTACATCGCTCCCTACTCGGGCTGTACTATGGGTGAATACTTTATGGATAAGGGGAAGGATGTCCTCGTTATTTACGACGACCTCTCCAAGCACGCGGTAGCGTACAGAGCGCTCTCGCTCCTTATCAGACGTCCTCCGGGCCGTGAGGCTTATCCCGGTGACGTATTCTATCTGCACTCAAGACTTCTTGAGCGTGCGGCAAGACTTGCTCCCGAGTACGGCGGCGGATCACTCACAGCTCTGCCCATCATTGAGACTCAGGCGGGCGACGTTTCCGCATACATCCCCACTAACGTAATTTCGATTACCGACGGTCAGATATTCCTCGAGTCGGAGCTGTTCCACTCGGGTGTACGTCCTGCGGTTAACCCCGGTATCTCGGTATCTCGAGTCGGGGGTAACGCACAGATCAAGGCTATGAAGAAGGTCTCCGGTAAGCTTAAGCTCCTCTACTCGCAATACAGAGAGTTGCAGAGCTTCGCACAGTTCGGCTCCGACCTCGATGCGGACACCAAGTCCCGTCTTGACCAGGGTGCGAGAATCGTTGAGGTTCTCAAGCAGGGTAGAAACTCTCCCATCGCGGTAGAGCTTCAGGTAGCTATAATCTACGCGGTAGTAAACAATATGCTTAAGGAGATCGAAGTCACCGAGATCAGCCGCTTTGAAAGTGAGCTGTTCGACTATCTCACCGCGGTAAAGAGCGATCTTCTCGCCACCATCAGAGAAACGGGTAATCTCTCCGACGAGTCCGAGGCTGAGCTTAAGGCTGCTATCCTCGCTGTCAAGGAGAAGTTCTGATAGTAAGCTATGGCAGGAATGAAGGAAATTAAGGCGCGCATAAAGAGCGTTGAAAGTACGATGCAGATCACCAAAGCAATGGAGCTGGTCGCAACGTCGAAGCTCAGACGCGCCAAGGAAAACGTAGAGCGCACAAGACCGTTCTATCAGCTGCTCGGCAAGGGCATCGACGAGATATTTGCCGCAATGGGCGATCTTGAGTCGGATTGGTTCTTGCCCCGTGATGTAAAAAAGACACTTTTCGTGGTCTTTGCAGGTGACAGAGGACTTGCCGGCGGATATAACGCCAATGTGTTCAGAACCGCAGAGGAACTGTCGCGCGGTGCGGATGCAATCTGGCTTCCCATAGGCAAAAAAGCGCTTGAGCATATGCGCCACAAGAAGCGCGAGATCTTCTCTGACAGCTTTGAGTACGCTGCCGATCAGGGTGTCGGCTGTATGCTCTCACTCGGCTCTATTATCGCTGACGGCTATAAAAACGGTGCATACGACAGAGTCGTTATGATATACACTCAGTTCGTTTCCATGATGACGCAGAGAGTTGTATACGAGGAGCTTTTGCCTCTCGGTAAATGCTCAGATGATCTCCCCTGCTCTACCAAAATGGAAACAGACTGCGACGTTATCGAAATGCTCGACAAAATCGTGCCGCAATATATCGGCGGAATACTCTACTCCGCTCTTTGCGAGTCTTTGGCATCCGAGTCGGGTGCAAGACGTGCCGCGATGAACTCTGCCAATAAGAACGCAGAGGAAATGATCGGTACTCTTATGCTTAAGTACAACAGAGCCCGTCAGGCGGTTATAACGCAGGAGATCACGGAGATAGTTTCCGGTGCGGAAGCATTGTAGGCAAATGCCTAAAGTCATTCGCCGGTGAAATCCGACTCCGTCGGGTGAAATTCGCAGAGCGAGTGAAATATTTACTATGTAAATGTGAAATGTTTGCCTTATAGCAAACGTGACAGTTAGATCGGTAAATAGTATTTTTGAAAACTTTAATTATCATTTATCAGCTTTTGCGATAAAAATCGCATAGCATTATCTGAAAGGAACAAAAGCAGATGGAAAAAAACATCGGCAAGGTAATACAGATCATCGGTCCTGTTCTTGACATCAGATTTGAATCGGGATCACTGCCGGATCTGCTCGGTGCTATCGAGATTGAGCATGAGGGCAGAAAGGTCGTGTGCGAGGTAGCCAGCCAGATTGGTGACGACGTAGTAAGATGCGTCGCTATGTCCTCGACAGACGGTATGTCAAGAGGTATGGATGCAGTCTACACAGGTACGGGTATCACCGTGCCCGTAGGTCATGAGACTCTCGGCAGAATATTCAACCTGCTCGGAGAGCCTATCGACAATCTCCCCGCTCCCGAAACCGCAGAGAAGTGGTGCATACACAGAGATCCCCCCTCCTACGACGAGCAGGAGTCGGCAACCGAGATACTTGAGACAGGTATTAAGGTAGTTGACCTTATCGCCCCCTACACCAAGGGCGGTAAGATAGGTCTTTTCGGCGGTGCGGGTGTTGGTAAGACCGTACTTATCATGGAGCTTATCAACAACGTAGCAAAGGAGCACGGCGGTATCTCGGTATTCACGGGAGTTGGCGAAAGAACACGTGAGGGTAACGACCTCTATAACGAAATGAAGGAGTCCGGAGTTCTCTCCAAGACCGCGCTCGTGTACGGTCAGATGAACGAGCCGCCCGGAGCAAGAATGAGAGTTGGTCTCTCCGGTCTTACCATGGCAGAATACTTCCGTGACAAGGAAGGACAGGACGTTCTTCTCTTCATCGACAATATTTACAGATTTACACAGGCAGGTTCTGAGGTTTCAGCGCTTCTCGGACGTATGCCCTCTGCGGTTGGTTATCAGCCCACACTCGCAACCGAGATGGGTGCTTTGCAGGAGAGAATCACCTCTACCAAGCGCGGCTCTATCACCTCGGTACAGGCAGTATACGTTCCTGCGGACGACCTTACAGACCCTGCTCCCGCAACCACGTTTGCACATCTTGACGCAACGACGGTTCTTTCACGTAGCATAGCTTCGCTCGGTATATACCCCGCGGTTGATCCCCTTGAGTCCACCTCAAGAATCCTCTCTCCCGAGGTTGTGGGAATTGAGCACTATGAGGTAGCGCGTGAGGTTCAGAAGATGCTCCAGAGATATAAGGAGCTGCAGGACATCATCGCCATCATGGGTATGGACGAGCTCTCCGAAGATGACAAGCTCGTTGTTAACCGTGCAAGAAAGATTCAGCGTTTCCTCTCCCAGCCCTTCTCTGTTGCAGAACAGTTTACGGGTATGGAGGGTAAGTACGTGCCTATCAAGGAGACTATCCGCGGCTTCCGTGAGATCCTTGACGGTAAGCACGACGATCTGCCCGAGAGTGCCTTCCTCTTCGTCGGCACTATCGACGAGGCTGTAGCAAAGGCAAAGAATCTCGGCTAAGGTGGTAATATGAAAACCTTTAATCTTAAAGTTGTAACCCCTGACGGACTGTGCTTTGACTCCGAGGTTGAGAGCCTTCTCGTCCACGCAGACGACGGCGACGTAGAATTCCTCGCGGGACACATAGACTATATGGCATCTCTCGGTATCGGCAGAGCGAGAATCAGGAAGGATGGCAAAGACAGATTGGCATCGGTCTCGGGCGGCTTTGTAACCGTATCGGGCGGTGAGGTAAAGCTTGTTGCCATAACCTTTGAGTTCCAAGAGAACATCGACCTCGAGCGCGCAAAAGCGGCAAGAGATCAGGCAAAGGCGGCTATCACCTCTGCCAAGGATGAAAAGTCTGTCACCCTCGCCAAGGCAAAGTTGCAAAGAGCACTCAGCCGCATCAAGGTTGCCGAGATGTAACCTTGTATCAAAAAGCAACACTAATAAAGATCAGAAATAATTACTTTTAAAGCGGACTCGTTTGAGTCCCCTTTTTCTTCGCTTGGTAAACTGTGTACCATTTTTTCGGGATGGCAAAACCGTGTGATTGGTGAAAAAGTATCACATCGCAACCTCACCCGTCACCTTCGGTGCCACCCGCCTCGTCTGCGGACTCGGTCGCCTCGGGGTCTGAGAGTCATTTAGACTCTCATTCAATACCCTCGGTTTCGCTACGCTACCAAAGGGGAAGGTTAAACGGACAGTCGCGATAGCGTAGCCTCCCCTTCATCTGCCGCAGCAGATTTCATCTCGTAGAGATTTCATCCGATTTATTGGATTTCATCCGTCTCTGACGGATTTAATTGCAAGGCTCTGCCTTGCCCACCTGTCCCTAAGGTTTATGCCTCATTCCGACCTCATTTTACTGTTTACATTCTGCATTGGTTAGTATGTCGCAACCTCATCCGTCTTGCTTCGCAATCCACCTTCCCCAAAGGGGAAGGGAAACATACCCCTTCCCTTCATCTGCCGCAGCAGATTTCATCTCGTAGAGATTTCATCCGATTTGTTGGATTTCATCCGTCTCTGACGGATTTAATTGCAAGGCTCTGCCTTGCCAACCTGTCCCTACGGTTTGTACTCCATCAGTTCCTTCATTGTGTATTTTACATTTTGCGTCAATTTGGCGAAGCCTTATAAATATATTTTGATAATATTTTGTTTATTTTTTGCTCTGTTATTTGTACTATATTATGCTCTATCTTTTTAGTTATACTATTCTATTATATTATACTTTATATTATCTGTAGTCGGTTTTCGATAGGGACAAGTACACTTTCCGATGGGGGGATAGTCAGTTTTCGGCGGATGTGCCCGGAATTTGGGCATATGATACCGCTTTTCGGGTTGTTAATACCACTTTTCGGTTCGGTGATACCGATTTTCGGGTCGGTTATACCGATTTCGGGTTAGCCGATACCGCTTTTTGTGATTGATGATGACATTTTGGTGCTCGGTGATACTGTTTTATCATAGATCGGTGTTGGTGCGGCTTTTTGTCCGCCATAATACTGTAAATTCAGACGCTGCTTGAGGGCATTTTTTTCACCCTTATAACCCTGCTGATTTTTTCGCCTTTTTTCGAGCCCGAAATTTGTATAACATTTACAAGCAAACCATGGATACTGTCCTTGTTTTTTGGAATGGTACTCTACTTACAACGGGGGAAAAATAGTTTATAATAGGATTGGAAAGAACGGAGGTAAATCATATGACATTGTGCATCGGGATGAGTAAAACGAAAAAGAACAGTGACCTTGAGCTTGTAGAAAACGATCAATTTATTATCTGCTACGGATTTATGAGAAAAGAGTTGAAGCTCGAAAAGACCGAACTGCTCGTCTACTCCATAATTTACGGATACTATAGAAATGGCTGTGAATTCAAGGGGAACGTAAAATATCTGTCGGAGTGGTCGGGGAGCGGAGTTACGGCTGTGAAGGCTGCGCTCTCCGGTCTTGTGGCAAAGGGATACCTGAACAAGACCTATAAGACCGTGGGTATTGTAACATACGCGGTGTACGGAATAAACGCGGATGCCCTGCCCGATAGTGCCAAAACGAATAACACTTTACAAGAATAAGCGTATATCTATGCGGCTTTGGGCGTGTTAGATTTGGTTGAAACGGATTAGCGGTATTTTTTATTATTACATATTGAAATCACCTAAAAAAAATGATATACTAAACGTAATAGTATCTTTCGGAGGTTATTATGAGAAAGTATGATATAGCGGCGTTTGTATGGCCGTCCTACACGGGTGATGAATTGAGGTCAAGAATGTTCTGGCCGAAGGGCGAAGGTGAGTGGCAGACGGTACGTACTGCCGAGGCGAAATTTGACGGTCACACATGGCCGAGAAAACCGCTGTGGGGCTATGTAAACGAGGCTGATCCCGAGGTTATGGAAATGGAGATCCGCGAGGCTACGCGCCACGGTGTCAACGTCTTTATCTACGATTGGTATTGGTTTGACCGCCGTCCGTTCCTTGAGAATTGCCTTAACGACGGTTTCCTAAAGGCTAAAAACTGCACCGATATGCAGTTCTACATAATGTGGGCGAACCACGATGCAAACCATCTGTGGAACAAGGAGCTATCCGACAGCGAGTGCGGTGAGACGGTGATCTGGCGCGGCGGAATTGACCGCGAGGGCTTTGAAGAGATGGCTACCCGTCTTGTGGACAAATACTTCCACCTCTCAAACTACTACAAGATCGACGGATGCCCCGTGTTTATGATCTACGAGCTATCCACTCTTGTAGACGGATTCGGCGGTATTGATGCGACGGTTGACGCGCTTAAGTGGTTCCGCGATATGGTGAAGTCAAAGGGATATCCTGACGTACACCTGCAGATAACGGGCAGAAGCGGCGGAACGCTCAATATGTCGGGCATTGATTCCTCACTCGTCATTGACTCAAAAGAGGTTATGCACAAGCTCGGTATCGACAGCTTTACTCATTATCAGTTCGTGCATTTCACCGATATTGACCGTGACTACAACGAGATAATGGAGGACGTAAAGGCGGTATGGGAAAGTGCAGAAGAGACCTACGGTATTCCCTACTACCCCCACGTTTCCTGCGGCTGGGATAACAATCCCCGCTTCAAAAAATTCCGCCCGGGAGTGGTGAAAAACAACACGCCCCGTAACTTCGAGTCTGCTATGCGTGCGGCAAAGGAATATATCGACCGCTATCCCGAGCGTCCTGCTCTAATTACGGTTAACTCCTGGAACGAGTGGACGGAGACCTCTTATCTTGAGCCGGACGACTTCTACGGATACGGATACCTCGAGGCAATAAAGAAGGTCTTTGTTGATGGGGAGTAATCAGCATATGAAGTTTTACAAGCCAAAGTCACTGCTTGAAATAATGAAGATCAGACTGCTCTACCGCGAGGCGTTTCCAAGGTGCGAGCGCAAGCCGTTTGCCATAATTATGGAAATGGCGAAAAAAGGCAAGACAGACCTCTGGTACTTCGAGGATGAAGATGGGTTTGCGGGACTATGTGCTACTATCAACGGCTCTGATACCATACTCTTAGACTACCTTGCCGTAGCAAAAAAGAGGCGCGGTACGGGAGTCGGTACTTCAATGCTCACAAATCTCTTTGACCACTATAAGGACTACGGAGTGTTCCTTGAAATCGAGGCACTCGATCCTATGGCGAAAAATAATGCCGAGAGGATCCGCCGCCGCGAGTTCTACTTAAAGACAGGACTTGTACCTATGGGTACGTATGCAAAGCTCTTCGGAGTGGATATGGAATTGCTCGGCAAAAACTGTCAATTGAGCTTTGACGAATACCGTAATTTCTACCTCACAAACTACGGCAAATTTGCCTATGATAATATAGCTCCAATTGAAAAATAAAATCAAGCTTGCCAGAAGCAAACATATCGCTGTTTTGCTATACGAAGTACTATTGTTTTAACCCGTATGCTTTTCGAACGGATTAAGCACTCCGCTATTAATAGTAGTTTCGTCCGGGGACGAAAGCGATATGTACCTATGGTGTGCGATACGTTTACTGTATAAACGCGATATACCGTCGCTATGCATCGGTACTATACGTTCACTTTGCGAACGTTAATAAAAAAGATGGCCTTGCAGTTGCAAAGTCATCTTTTTATATTATTTAACCGAGCATTGCTCTGTCGCTGGAGAACTCATCACCACTTGCCTTGGTAAACAGGCCGAGAAGCTGCTCAACGGTGAGCTTCTGCTTTTCCTCACCCGAGACGTCAACTATTATGCGTCCTTCGTGCATCATAATAAGGCGGTTGCCGTATCTGATAGCGTCACGCATATTGTGAGTGATCATTACGGTGGTAAGACTATGCTCCTTGACTATTTTTTCGGTGATCTCAAGCACCTTTGCCGCGGTCTTGGGGTCAAGAGCGGCGGTATGCTCATCAAGAAGAAGGATCTTTGGCTTTTTTATGGTAGCCATAAGAAGCGTAACTGCCTGTCTTTGACCGCCCGAGAGAAGTCCTACCTTAGAAGAAAGGCGGTTCTCGAGTCCGAGGTCAAGTTCGGCAAGCATTTTCTTATAGCTCTCTCTTTCCTTTTTGGGAAGTCCCCAGATAAGACGGCGTTTAGTACCGCGTCTTGCGGCGATTGAGAGGTTCTCTGCAATCTCCATATCTGCCGCAGTACCCTTCATCGGATCCTGGAACACTCTGCCGAGGTATGCCGCCCTCTTGTATTCGGGCATATTGGTGACATCTATACCGTCAATTTCTACCTTGCCGAAATCCGGCGTGAACACGCCTGCAATAGCATTGAGCATTGTGGATTTACCTGCTCCGTTACCGCCGATAACGGTTACGAAGTCGCCATCGCAAAGTTCAAGATTGAGTCCGTCGAGTGCCTTCTTTGCATTAACCGTGCCGGGGTTGAAGGTCTTGTGAAGGTTGGTTATCTTAAGCATTCTCGGTTTCCTCCTTCTTAGCTTCGGTTATTGCATCCTCAAATATTTTCTGCTTGGTGAAATACTTTGTCTTGAGATAAGGAACTGCAAGGAAGATGGCAACGACTACTGCCGAGAGCATCTTGAGAAGGTCGGTATCAAGACCGAGCCAAATTACAAACGTATAAACGAAGTAATATGCGATACCGCCACAAACAACACCGATAAGAGACACGACGAAGTTGGGCATGATCTTAAGTGAAACGGACAGACCGATAATGATAGCGGCAAGACCGATTACTATCGCGCCTCTACCCATATTGATGTCCGCAAAGCCCTGATACTGTGCAAGAAGCGCGCCCGAGAGAGCAACGATTCCGTTGGAGATCGCAAGGCCAATCACCTTATTGAGATTAACATTAACGCCTTGTGCGCGGCTCATATGCTCGTTGTCGCCGGTCGCCTTGATGGAGAAGCCAATCTCGGTGTAGAAGAACAGATACAGCCCAACGATGATAAGGATACAGAATATTGCGGAAACGACTATCGCCTTCCAATTATCCATAGAGGAAAGAAGGACGTTGTACTTTCTCGCGCTTATCGCAAGGTTGGCCTTACCGAGTATCTTAAGGTTCAGCGACCAGAGGATAAGCTGGGTTAATATACCCGAGAGAATAGGCGGAATACCCATAGCCGTGTGGAATAATCCGGTCACAGCACCTGCCAAAGCTCCCGCGATGAAAGCGGCGATAAGGCAGATAAAAACGTTTACTCCCTTGGAAAGGAGTATTGCAAGAACACATGCGCCGGTACATATCGAGCCGTCAACGGTGAGGTCTGCAATGTCAAGTATTTTGTAAGAGATATAAAGACCTATTGCAAAAAGTCCCCATATCAAGCCCTGCGCCATTGCGCCGGGAATTGCATTTAAAAATCCCATTATATACTCCGAAAAATTATTTGTCGGTGCCTTCGATTATAGTGTAGCCTGCAGCTTCAAGAGCAGCGATATCTATGCCAAGGTTTTCACAAGCAGCCTTGTTATACTTCTTAACAGGGTTGGAATCATATCTGATAGCCATATCCTCGATATCAGACTCGCCGAGAAGGATCTCTGCTGCCATCTCACCGGTAACGTAACCGATGTTGTAATAGCTGATTGCGAGAGTTGCATAGCCGCAGCCTGCGCATGTAGCCTCTTCACCTGCGAAGATCGGAACCTTTGCGGGAGCACAGATATTGTTAATGATCTCGGTATTGGATGCTACGGTGTTATCGGTGGGAACGTAGATCGCATCGGACTCATCTGCAGCCTTTGCTGTAATCGAAGCAAGATCGTTGGAGTCGGAGAACTTATAGTCGGTACATACCATACCCTTGCCGGTGAGATATGCCTTAACTACATCTACCTGGTACTGAGAGTTAGCCTCGGATGAGCAGTAAAGAAGGCCAACCTTTGCGCCGGACTGAAGACCGAGAGTATCGATCATCATCTGTGCCTGCTCGGTAAGGGGTGCGAGGTCGGATGTACCGGAAACATTGCCGCCAACCGTACCGTTGAAGTCATCGAGGCTGAGTGCTACGCCATACTCGGTGATGGAAGTGCCGAGAATCGGAATCTTATCGGTAGCGTTGTAAGCAGAAGCAAGTGCCGCAGTAGCGTTTGCCATAATAAGATCAACGTCAGCAGAGATAAAGCTGTTCACGATTGTGCTACAGGTGTTGGAGTCGCCCTGAGCGTTTTCATACTTAAACTCAACGGTCTTGCCCTCTGCCTCAAGCTTAGCGGTGAGCGCTTCCTTGAAGCCAAGAGTGGCAGAGTCAAGCGCATCGTGAGGAGCAAGCTGTACAATGCCTACTACGAAATGGTCCTTGGTTTCGCCCTTGTCGGAAGATCCGCAGGATGCAAGACTCATACACATACCGAGTGTAAGAGCGAGGACAAGAATGAGAGATAATGCTTTTTTCATCGTTTAAATTTCCTTTCGGGTTTGATTTATAACTCGCATAGTGTGAAAAAATGATAACTATTATTTTCATTTTTCTGCGCTACGTAAATTAACTTGGATAAATAATTGATTTGTACTTTTGTTTAGTATTGCTTTTTACTTTAATAATACACGCTTTGACAAAGAACTTAACAAAAGAAAAAAGCCCTATGCTATAAAAAGCACAGGACGTCCAAAAAACGTGATACCACACTGTTTCACCCATACCTCGCGGTATAGGCCTCATCGGGTGCCAACACACCCTCGGCGATATAACGGTCGCTCCCGGTAAGACCTACTCGCAAAATGCTTTAAGCCCACAGCTCACGAAATGAATTCACCGAACACGAAACTACTGTCTTGCACCAAACGACAGCTCTCTGCAAGTCCGAAAGACGGCTACTATTTTTCGCTCAAACGCCTTTGAAAATAAAAGATACACCTATTTTATCACTTCGCCCTTTTTTTGTCAAGAGAAATTAGCGGGTAAAAACTGACAAACTTGTTTGGTCGATTTGACGAAAGTTTTTCGTTCTTTTTTATGATTAAAGTTTATAGCAATTGACTTTTAATATTTTTAGTATTACAATCATATTATAGAAAATATTTTTGAGTTATTAGCCTTCTGTAGCATTAAGCATTTGATTTAGTTATAGCATACTGCAAAATATGAGTGAAATATTCGGTGGCTTAATAACTCTCTTTTTCTTTTTAAAATCTAACAAAGGAGAACTACCATGAAAAAACTGATTTTGGCTATTATGTGCTTAACTCTCGTTTTTGCGTTTGCTTCGTGCGATCTTTTGGATTCTTTGTTGAATCAAAATCAAGCGTGCGAGCATATCGATGAAAACAGTGACCTTGTCTGTGACAAGTGCGAAGAAAGCATCAATAATGAAAATGAGGGCGGAAATGAAAAGCCCGAATGCACGCACAGAGATGCAGATGATGACTATCTCTGCGATGAATGTGGCGAGAGTTTCGACGACGGTAAGGACGTTGAGGATAAGCCCGAGTGCAATCACAGAGATGCAGATGATGACTATCTCTGCGATGAGTGTGGTGAAAAATTTGAGGACGGGGATGAAGAATTACCCCAGCACACTCACAAAGATGCGGATGATGACTGCCTCTGTGACGTATGTGGAGAGAACTTTGACGACGGCAAGGACGTTTTTGACAGTTGTGAGCATGTTTGGATCAATGCCACCTGTACTGCCGATGGATATTGTGTTCTCTGCGGTGCGATCGGCGAAAGTGCAAAGGGTCACAACTATATTGATGGCTACTGTGAGTTTTGCGGTATGCCCGATCCCAACTACATACCCGAGTGCAAACACGAATGGTCCGAAGCGGGTTGTGAATTTGATAGCTACTGCATTTTCTGCGGTATGCCCGGCGAAAGTGCAAAGGGTCACAACTATATTGATGGCTACTGTGAATTTTGCGGTATGCCCGATCCCAACTACATACCCGAGTGCAAACACGAATGGTCCGAAGTGGGTTGTGAATTTGATAGCTACTGCATTTTCTGCGGTATGCCCGGCGAAAGTGCAAAAGGTCACAACTATATTGATGGCTACTGTGAGTTTTGCGGTTATCCTGATCCCAATTACAAGCCCGAATGTATGCATAGTTGGATAGATCCGACCTGCACGGAAAATGGCTACTGTATTATGTGCGGTATGCCCGGCGAAAGTGCAAAGGGTCACAGCTACGTAGTTAATATTACCCCTCCCACCTGTAGCGAGGCAGGTTACACGATTTTCACTTGTTCTGCTTGCTCGTATCAGTACAAAACAGTCCAATCTGCAACAGGCCATACTGCCGGAGAATGGAAGGAAACAATAACACCTACCTGTAAATTCAATGGTGAAAGAAGCCTGTACTGTGCTGTATGTAATGGTTTAATCGGCAAGCAGGATATCCCCGCATCCGACGATTATCATAGCTATATTGACAACATATGTGTGCATTGCGGCGAAGTTGATCCCGATTCCGTATATTCGAGCGAAGGATTATATATTGCACTTGACTATACCAAGACTCACTATATAGTATACGGACTTGGCACCTGTACGGATAAGGATATCGTTATTCCCGCTGTATTCAATGGCCTTCCCGTAACCGAAATAGGCAGCGGTGCATTCCAATACGAATTCAATATAACGAGCGTTGTCGTGCCCGAAGGTGTAACCAAAATAGGCAGTAACGCTTTCTACGGTGCATCCAATCTTAAAAAGGTGACACTGCCGGATAGCGTTGTCACGCTTGAAATGCAGGCGTTTGCATACTGCACAAGACTCGAAGAAGTCAATATCCCTCTCGGCATCACAAAAATTGAATCATACACCTTCTGTGATTGTCTTAGCCTGAAGGAGATAATCATTCCTGATAACGTAACAAAGATACTGTCCTACGCATTCTTAAGTTGTAGTTCCGCAGAGAAGATTGTTATTCCCGAGTCGCTAGTATCTATAGCTTCGGGTGCATTTTCGGGATGTGATCCCAAGATTTTGGAGCTTCCGGAGCATCTGAGAACGTCGCTGAAATCGTCGTTTGATGATATTTACACAGATCCCGACTATTATGACGAAATAATCTTTACCGAGGACGGATACGTATTCGTGTACGATATCGACGGATACTATCTCTACAAATATCTCGGCAATGAAACAAATCTCATCCTGCCCGACTCAATCAATGGTAAGAGCTACGGAATCTACACCGGGGCATTTGAAGGCAGAAATGATATATACAGCATCGTGCTTTCCGACGGTGTAACAGAAATTAACTCCCGCGCGTTCTCGAATATGAAGAACCTGATAAGCATCACGATAGGAAAGAACGTTACGAGAATATACGACTATTCCTTCTCCGGCTGTGAAAAGTTGGTGCAGATATATAACCTCTCCAAGATCACCCTCACAGCAGGCTCTTACGATTACGGTAATATTGCTAAATACGCAAAGGATATCTACACCTCTCTCGACCAGACGAGCAAGCTCTTTACAACTCCCGACGGCTACGTGTTCTATATGGGAGATACCGCTTCCCTGATCGGATACGTGGGCACGGAGTCTGATCTTGTGCTTCCCGAGAGCATCGGCGGTGGATCATATGAGATTTCTCCTTTTGCACTTGCGTTCAATAACGCTATAACCTCTGTGACAATATCCGCAGGAGTCAGCAACATTGGTGCGCAGGCGTTCTACTCCTCTTACAATATTAAAAATATTTCTGTTAGCGCGGATAACGGTGCATATGCCTCTATTGACGGCGTGCTTGTGTCAAAGGATTTGAAGACTCTTATTTATTATCCTATCGCAAAGACCGATAGCATCTACAGAATACCCGACAGCATTTGTGTAATAGAAAGCTATGCGTTCTACTATGCGGATTCGCTCCTTGAGGTTTACTTCGGTAAAGAGGTAGTTGAAGTCAAGGATTACGCATTCTCTAACTGCCTACACTTAAGCACAATAGATCTCGGACGTAAGCTCGAAACGGTGGGATACCAGTTCATCGCAGGTTGCGGATCACTGTACGTTGTAATCATCCCGAACACGATGACAAACATAGAGTACGGAACGTTTGGATATGAACTCAGACATTATGTATATTACACGGGTACAGAGGCTGAGTGGGAAACACTCAAAGCAGCGGCAACCAACCTCGGATTCAACGATATGGATACTTGCCATGTAACGTGTAATTACGTAGGATAGAAATATCAACTCCAATGCGAGATTGCTTATTGTTAGCAAAGCGGTCGTTATTGGTTAATTCTTAATGATCAAAATACGAAGAAGCCCTCGGCGAACTGCCGAGGGCTTTGATTATACAATTTTGTGTGGGTTTTGTGTTGTGGATGAACGGATTATCATCCCGAGGGGAGGTTATAAGGACAGTCGGGACGCCTGTCCCTACGGTTTGTGCTCCTCCACTTCATCTGCCGCAGCAGAT
>JAZRAE010000052.1:0-20283 GCA_045634385.1 Eubacteriales bacterium
CGACTTTGATGACGAGACCAAGGAGATCGCTAAGGAGATCGTAAGAAACGACGCTCTTAACAGAGTATTTATCGCGCTTGACTACTTCGACGCTTCGGTGAACCGTATCGCGGCATGGGTAATCGGTGCAAGAAATATGCAGAAGGCACTTCTTAATGCGCTTCTTATTCCTCACGACATGCTCAAGAAGTATCAGGATGAGGCGAACTACACCAAGATGCTCGCTCTGCAGGAAGAGTTCAAGACCTTCCCATTCGGCGAGGTTTGGGATGAGTACTGCAAGGCTTGCGGCGCTCCCGTAGGTATGGATTGGATCGAGGTTGTTGACACCTACGAAAAAGAGGTTCTTTCCAAGAGATAAATGATCCTTTTAGGGATGTTTGATTTTTAAAAACTTAATTTGTGTAAAACTCAAAAGGGCGGAGAAGTCGTTGAAATGATATCTCCGCTCTTTTATATGCTTTTTATCGCGTAATGATCTAAAAAAATGACCAAAATATTAAAAAAATTGAAATTTTTATCGTTAGGCTTTTTTGATGTTGACTTTACTACGGTTTAGTGATATATTTAAAATGTAGAAAAATATTTTAAGGAGATATATTATGAGAACAAGAAATGCTCTTCGTATTTTGGCTTGCTTTGCTTTCATAATGGTATTGGTCTTTGCTTTCGCCTCTTGCGACAAGATCAAAGGCTTTTTTGATAAGCACGAGCACAGCTATGTACCTGTTATGACTCAACCCACGTGTACCGAGAAGGGATACACGACCTACACCTGTGAGTGTGGAGAATCTTATGTTGACCACTACGTTGACACAAGACATGAGCTTCTGATCCACGATGCAAAGGATCCTACCTGCACAGAGATCGGTTGGGCGGAGTATCTTACCTGTCGTAAATGCTCTTACTCTACTTATGAGGAAATTCCCGCTATCGGACATAGCTTTGAAGAGAAGATAACGAGATTCCCGACAACTATCCACAAAGGTATACTGTCTACTATCTGTACGACTTGCGGAGAGAGTACCGATGAGGAGATCAATGCGGTATCAGTAACGCTTCCCGGTGTTGCGGAAGTTATACGCACTTTCGTAGGTATGAATAAATACACTATCAACGCAGAGGACACGGAGATCCTTCTCGTTCAGGAGATTGAATCCCAAGACGGTGCAAATAAGAGATTTATAGCTATTGATCTTGCTTGCTTTGAGCTTGACGGAAAGACGGATGATCTTGCTGCGTATATTAGCTTTAACCTCGGAGTTGCCGAATTTAATGAGCTTGCTGAAGGAGAAAAGCCCGAGTTCACAAGCTATTCTCTTGTCAACATCGTTGTTTATGGAGATGACGTTTCCGTATACGTTACCGAGAATGATCAGCTTTCCACTGATGAGTTCAATCTCACAGAGGAGTTTTACGGATATATTGCAAATAATCTCGGTATGACGTATGACGAGCTTAAAGAGGCTTGCTACCTCGCAGAAAAACTCATAGAGTTTCTCCCTATCCTTGAAGGAGTTGTTGATTGGATTGGAAACATAGAAATAAATGATTCTACAATTGATTACGAATCTATTATAAAGTCTTTTGTTGACGAAATAGTTTACGTTGATGAGGAAGGTTACTCTCACCTCGATCTTAACTCTCTGGCAGAGCTTATAGAGTCTCTCGGAGATAAGACTGTGGCAGATATGATTGACGAGTATTTCGGTAAGGGAACTATGACAAGCCTCGAAATATCTCTCCTTGCACTTCCCACTACCAAGATCAGAACTCTCCATAAGTCTGTTGAACTTATTGCTGATACCTACGACATTCCCATGGATGATGCATATGCACTCATCAACTACGTGATATATGCTGCAACCGGTGCTAATTTCAATCTCGAATATGAGATCAAGACACGCTATAATAAGACCGTAGCGCAGGTCATCATTGAGCTTACCACCGAAGATTACGAGAATTTAACCGAGGCGGATATCAATATGATGGCTCTCGGTATGGTTGAAAGCATCAAAAATGTAATCAACAGCGCTAAACAGTACAACCTTGATCAGCTTTATAACCTCTATTACTATGATGATGCGAGCTTTAATTATTCTCTTACCGAGGAGATTGCGGGTACTCTCAGAGGTATTGATGCTTCGTTTGATTTAAGCTGGCATAAGAGCGAGGCAGGAACTCTTGATGCTTTTGAACTTACATTCACAAATGTAATAAGAGTAAAGTACGACTTTGCAGGTGATGAAGCTGTTCTTGAGGGGGAGATATATCTTTCTGACGGCACGTCGTATGAGATTGATGCTATCCTTTCGGACAGCGAAGCAAAACTTTCTATTGTTAGCGGAGAGAACGAGTTAGCTTCTGTAGTTGCACAGCTTCAGGACGGCATGATTCTTGGTGCTACGGTTAAGCTTAACACTTTATACGTTGGCAATCTTGAAGGATACACCGAAGATACCAACCTTCTCAATATGTTTACGTTTTCATACATCGAGGGAGAGGGAGATCAGTTCGCGCTTGAAATTCTTGTTAACACACTTGTTCCTTCCGAAACAGAGGAGGGCGAGACCGCTTACAAGCATACAAGCTTAATTGATCTTAAGAGTGAGTTCAACGGTGTTGACACTATCGTTACCAAGATTAACGATAAGATTTTGGCAGTCGTTTCCTCCGAGACAGAGGAAGGAGTTTCGATCGATGTTCTTGTTAAAGAAGGTGAAAACGTGTTGGCTGACTTTGTTTTTACCACTCTGACTGTTTTTGATAATAACGGATTTGTAGTCGAGACTGAGCTTTCTATCCTTGGCGTAGTTGACGGTAAGGAGATAGAAATGGACGGATCTTATGTTGACGGTGTGCTTAATGCAGTTTGCAAGTTGGATGGTAATGAAGCTGTTAACATGACTGTCACTACCGATGATGACGGAGGTATTACAGCCGATGTGTCTCTTAATGGTGTGAATATTGATTCCGAAATCCTTGTTTTTCTCGGTCAGATCATCGAAAGCATAGGCATATCGGAAAGTGTTCCTGTTCCAAACGCTCCTATGCTGTAATTTAAAAAGTATAAATGGCGACCTGTCAAAAGCAGGTCGCCAAATTTTTTGTAGTTTTTAGAGAAAATACTTTTATCCATGTGAGAAAGGTTTTTTTGCATACTGCATGGAGCTTTCCTAAACACATAGAGATTTATTTTATAACAAATTTCAAATCGCATTTATTAGTATTGATCATAAAATGCAGTCTGTAGAGCACGTCTGTACCCCAGGCACTCACCGTGTTCATTCCGATGGGATCGAATTGCTCTATCTCAACACGAAGTTCGGTGTCATAATGCAGCGTACAATCTTGTGCAAGTGCTATTGTACCGTCTTTCATTTCGGGCTTTTCATGAGTTATAAAGATAAAATCAATGCATTTCTCATCACTCAGAAAAATGTTATCTACAATAGTTATTGCGCCGTTTTGCAGTGAGCCCTTACGAATATAAGTGAGAATGCCGCATTCATCGTTGTATGCATCCGATAGATCAAGTGACAGAGATCTTTCCTCTTTGTTATACATCTCGTTTTTAGATCGGTATTGTGCGCCGTTATTCTGTCCTATACCGTCAAAGGACGGAAGATTGTGATAGAGGGACTGCATTGACCAAATCGCGTATCTGTCCTTTGAAAATGTCTGTTTCGTATACTCTCCGACACCTGCATCGATAAGTACGGGCCTTCCATTTTTGTAGACGATGAAGGATCCGACGTCGTTATGATTGTGGCTTTCGTCATTGTTGCCGCCTTTCATAGCGAAGAATAGTCCCTCAGCGGGGTTTACCGATTCTCTTAAAATCATTACCTTAAGATCGGGGAAGTAGGTATCCGTGTCAGCTTTTTGTACCGATTTTGACACATTACGTGTTGGCGCGGTAAAGCTTTTGAGCGAGCGATAGGGGATAGCAACGTCAAAGCCTACTCCGCATATATTCAGCATAGAGTCACCGAATGACTCGAGAATTTCTGAACCGCATTTTTCTCCGTATCTTAGAAGCATATTACCATCATATTTGCAGGTTGATCTTGAATCTGCAAAGTTAACGAAATATATGTCTGTAATATTCACTTTTGGTGCATACTCACCCATCGCTTTGATGAGCGGCTCGGAATACACGTTTATTACCCCTCCTGACATATCTTCAAGCAACTCAAGAGAGTCAAACAGACATCCCGCGGCCGCATTCCAATAGGTGGGACCCTCTTCACATCCACCGTCCGCCTTATAGCAGTTTATGAAATTATCAAGAAAGATCATAGATCTGTTTACTACAGTTTCTCTGACGGACATATCATCCTCGATAAGTGCTGTGGTCAAGAGAATATTTGAAACGATCCATGGACACCAATTATTGACACGGTTGCCACCCATTCCTTCCCACCAAAAATAGTATTTACAGAATGGTTCTATAGCTCTCGTCTTTAGGGTGTGGATTATTCTCTCATTAATAAAGGGAGATATTTCTTTGAAACGATCTTCAAAATAGTGGTAGATGAGCGCGATAAGCGCACTTCTGTAAGCCGAGCCGAGTTCTATGCCGTGCGCGTATTTTTCCCCTACCGAGGCAGGCACCGGCATTTTCATCGTAACCTCCTCCGGCATGTGATATGTATGCTCGGGGAGCATCCAAGTTGGCTCGTCAAGCATAGCCCAGACCACGTCGAGCATTTTGTCAAAGTATCTACCTTCGTTGGTATATATTTCTGCCATTGCAAGGCGTAGTGCCATATCCATTCTCTTGCGGTATGGACCTCCGTACGCTGTGGTAGATCCTGTGATATTATAAGCTCTGTAATCGGATAGGTTAAGGGAGGGGATCGGGGAATTAAGATCCTCATTTGCACAAGAGATAAGACTTGCCAATCTCTCCTTGTTCAGTGCGTCTTTTTTGAAATGAGGTAAGAGACGAAATTCTCCTCTTGATATAATTTTATTTTCTATAGCAAAATTGTATTTTTCAAAAATCTTCATGGAACTATTTTATTGTAAACCTTACATTACATTTATCCGTGTTTGTTTCAAAATGAAGCCTATAAAGAACATCAGTACCCCAAGAGTTGATTGTGTCCATTCCGACAGGATCAAACTCTTCGATACGAGCTTTCAGCAATGGGTCGAACTTTAACGTTCTTCCCTCGGGAAGCGATATTTCGCAGTCGGAAATGATTGTGGGTTTTGTCGCGAGCATAAGGTGAAAATCGACTTTTTTCGTCTCTTTAAGAGAGATGCTCTCATCAACAGTGACTACACCGTTTGTGAGTGCTACCTTCCTTATGTAGCTCTCGATTCCCGCGTCAATTGGATATGCATCTTTTAGCTCACAACTCATCGAGCGTTCTGCCTCGGAGAACGTTTTATTCTTAGACGTGTATTTTGATCCGTCTTTTTGATCTATCTCGTCAAAAGAAGGTAGATTGTGGTATCCCGATTGCATAAACCACAGCTTATATCTATCGGATGAGAAGGTCTGTTTTGTATATCTGCCTACACCTGTGTCAATTATTACTGGATTGCCGTTATAGTACACCATAAAGTTGCCGCAGTCATTGTGGTTGTGCATTTCTCCGTTATTACCCGCTTTGGCGGCAAGAAACATACCAAGCGAGCTATCTTCGTTCTCTCGCACCGTTATGACTCCAAGGTTTGGTAGCATACTCCATAAGGGCATAGGGCAGCTCTCCTCTTCGACGAAAGGCGTGTATAGCCACTTAAGTGAGCGATACATATGCGATTGACTGAAGAAGAAGTCTCCGTACTTTGCTTGCCTTTTACCGAATGATACAAGGAAGTCCGAGCCGGTTTTTTCACCGTATCTTATAAGCATTCCCGGAGTTGGATGTGTTTTCGGAGCACAGTCGGCAAAGTTGACGTAGCGATTTCCCGTAATGTTGACCTTATAAATATAATCACCTATATTTCGCACAAGCTCAGAATCGTAGATGGAGATAGCTCCTCCCGAAAGATCCTCGATCAGCTCAAGACAGTCAAACAGCGATGCTCCCGCTGCACCCCAATACGCAGGGCCCTCGTCACACCCACCATCGCTCTCGTAGCACTCGAGAAAGTTATCAAGGTATGTGATTGATTTTGTAACGATCTTTTCGCGTGTGTAATTGTCCTTTTCCATAATGGCAGCTGTGAGAAGGACGTTGGAGACTATCCATGGGCACCAGTTATTGATACGGTTGCCTGCCATACCTCCCCACCAAACCTCGATCTGCAAGAAGTTCTTGATAGTTCTTTCCTTGAGGCAATACTCCATTTTTCGACATATTACAGGATCGATCTGATCGAGCTTATCCTTGCAAAGCATGTAGACTGTCGAGAGAGCACCGGATGTTGCGGCGGAGAAAAGGTCCATACCGTGTAAAGCATTGTCACCGAAAACCGGCCCGAGCGTTGCATCATTGTATAGCGGTGCGCAGTAGATGTGAGCGGGTATAATCCAAGTGGATTCTTCCATTATCGCCCATACAACGTCCATCAACTTCTCGGTGAAGCGTCCCTTGTTTTCATATGCCTCGGCTACGGCAAATGCTACAGCCATATCTCGTCTGAGAAAATATATGTCCTCGTAGTTTGAGCGGTTACCCATTGTAACGTATTGACGGTATACGGATGCGGGAAGCAAGGGAATTTCCCTGTCGAGCAGTTCTTCTGCATAGCGTACTATCCTATCACCCTTTTCCTTGGGTATCTTGGGATCGTTGACGTCACGAAATAGCTTAAATTCCGAATATGATAGCAGGCGTCCCGTTGCGTTTGTAATTCCTTTGTTACTAAAAGCCTTCATGATATCTCCTTTCGTCCTCACTGTGTGTGGTGGAAATAAGTGCTCTTTTTGATTATTCTCATTTTATACGCGCGAAAAATAAATGTCAATCGTAAAATAGGTTTAATAGCAAGATGCACAACAAGTTTTGGAGAATTGAACAAGATGAGTTTTTAGACGTATTAGCACATAAATCAAGAAAGGATTTATTGATAAAAACTTTTTTAAAAAAATGAAAAAAAGGTATTGCTTTTTTCTTGACAATGTGATAGAATATCTGTATGAATTGTAGGTATGCCATTTTTGGCATCGTATGATAAGAAGTATTTTGAAAGGAAATATAAAATGGAATACGTTCTTTTGGCAATCTTGCTTCTTGCCGCTGTTTTTATTATCGTTGCGGTTATCTTCCAGAAATCTGCAGACGAGGGTCTTTCCGGTACTATTGCCGGTGGTAACGAGACCTTCTACGGCAAAGAGAAGTCCCAAAGCACCGATAAGCTTTGGTTCAAGCTTACTCTCATCGTAAGCATTGTGTTCGTAGTTGCAGTTCTTTTGGCTTATATTATTCAGCCTGACTACGATAGCGCAGCTGCACTTGACAGTTGGAAGGAAATGTCCTCCTATTACGGAGAATTCCTTGGTAATTGATTTAGATAAAGACGGGGTTGGATAATACCTCGTCTTTTTCTTTTTAAGAAAGATTAGTGATCGGTGTGTAATCCTTCGACACTTTGAAAAAATAATAACGGTTAATACTAATTTGATTATATAAAGTTTAGAAAATGAAAAGAACTAAAAAAGATTTTACCAAATTTACAAAACGAAATACGCACAAAAGGCGGACCAAGGAAGCCGCAAAACAGGAGCTTTTACGCGCGGTTGCCGAGACAGAGGTGGCATATTCCGGTATAGTTCTAAAGGATACAATCGACTCTGGCAGAAGGGGTAGAAGTTCATCGAAAAGGCGAGCGGACGAAACCATGGCGCGAGGCATATTTTCCGGTTCAAAGAGCGGCTTTGGTTTTGTTACCCTTGAGTCGGGATATGATAAGGATATATTCATTCCCGAGGATAAGACTCGCGGAGCACTGGACGGTGACTTTGTAGAGATTATATATCATATCTATACCTCGCGCGATGGAGTGGAAAAGACCGAGGGACGAGTGACGAAAATAATAGAGTACGGACGAGATTTTATTATTGGTACTCTGGTTTTGGAGCGCATCAGAAGATATGGTACAAAAGGCGGTAAGAGCGGGGGCGTGTACGCTTTTTTAGAGCCGGATGATACAAAAATTGCACTTAGACCGCGCATTACCGATACTGCGGGAGCGCGTGATGGTGACAAAGTTATTGTGAAAATACAGCGCGATGACAGAGGCGGTTATTCACCTGAAGGGTATGTTAGCGCAGTGCTTGGCAAGACTGACTCAAAAGAGGCAAATTATGCCGCTATTCTCGCAGAGTGTGAGATACCCACGGAGTTTACAGCAGAGGAACTCTTGCTTGCTGAAGAGATGGCAAGAATGCCTCTTAACGACGAGGGGAGAGTGCGCTTTGATAACACGATTATTTTCACTATAGACGGATCCGGAGCTAAGGATCTTGACGACGCGGTATCTCTGAAAAAGCTGAAGGATGGCTGGCAGTTGGGTGTACACATAGCCGACGTTTCCCACTATGTTCCCGAGAAGTGCGCGCTGGACCGACTTGTTATGAACAGGGGTACGAGCGTTTATTTCACCGACAAGGTTGTTCCCATGCTTCCCGAGTGCTTATCAAATGGCGCTTGCTCGCTTAATGCGGGTGAGGAAAAATACACGTTGTCGGCTATTATCAACCTCGATATTCACGGAAATATCGTAAAGACCAAAATTGTTCCCTCTATCATAAAGAGTCGTCTTCGTGGAGTTTACTTCGAAGTAAATGAGATTCTCGGAAACACCCGGGATGCGGATATTAAGGCGAAATATAAGTCGGTGATTCCGACGCTTCGCAAGATGGAGGAATTATATAAAATTCTTGCCAAAAAAGCGGAGGCGCGCGGTTATCTCGATATGAGTATCGATGAGGCTGTAGTTGTTCTTGATGAAGAGGGGGCGCCCATTGACGTAGTAAGGGCAGAGCGCGGTATTGGTGAGAGGATGATAGAACAATTTATGCTTACCGCGAATGAAGCTGTAGCGGCTTTGCTTTCTGAAAAAGGAATACCTTGCATTTACCGTGTGCATGAGAGCCCGTCACCGGATAAGCTTGAAAGTCTTGTCACATATTTGAAGCACGTTGGAATTGGATATACGAGCCTACTGAAGGATGATGCGTGTGGCAGAGATTATGCCGCTGTACTTGAGGAAGCTGAAGAAAAGGGAATTGCGCCCGCGGTGTCACGTACGATGCTCCGTTCTATGATGAAAGCAAAGTATTCTGAGGTTAGAATGCCGCACTTTGGTCTTGGAATTGATTATTATTGTCACTTCACTTCTCCTATCAGAAGACTTTCTGACCTTGCGACTCATCGCATTATTCATAAAGTTTTGATTGAGGGAAAACGTCCCGAATCCTACGTATCATATGCTAAGCGTGCGGCAAGAGCTGCAAGCGATACGGAACTACGCGCATTGAACGCAGAAAGAAGAATAGAAAATCTATACAAAGTTATATATATGTCGCAGCATATCGGAGATAGCTTTGATGCTGCGGTTAGCTCGGTTACATCCTTTGGACTGTTCTGTGAGCTTGAAAATACCTGCGAGGGACTTGTTCCTATCTCCGAGATGCCCGGATTGTTTATTTACAATGAAAACGATCTTTCCCTACGATGTGGCAGCTTGATTTACAGAATAGGTGACACCGTGAGAGTTAGACTTGAGGAAACTGATATCATCAGGGGAAAGCTGCGATTTTCAATCATATTGTAACTGTTAATCTTCGTAAAAATAGTAAAAATCAAAGATTTGCATATCATTGTACTACGAAAAATATAATTTTATTAATTTATCTATTTTAAAAAAAGGGGAGAAAATGACGGAACCCGTAAAAATCTTAACCTTTATTTATATAATATTTGTTGTACTTCTTATACTGTCGGGAACACTTGGCACCTTACTTGGTGAGATAATATACTATATGTCATTTCTTGTACCTGTTGCTATAGGATTTTATTCCTCACGCAAATTAAAGTACAAGAGAGAGGAGATTGCAGGTGTTGCAGAGGCACCCGATTCTATCCTTAGCCTTGACGGAAAGGACATAAGGCGTATAATACCGCTTATTTTCCCAACGGTTACGGTTATATTTTTGATTTCTCTTGCCACCACACTTGTTCTTTCTTTATTTGGAGTTAGTTCGCCTGTGGTTGAAAATGATAATATTGTTAGAATGTTGATACTGCACGCGCTTGTTCCGTCTATCCTTGAAGAAACGTTGTTCCGCTACATTCCAATGAAACTTTTACTGCCATACTCGAAGCGTTGGTGTATCATATACTCCGCATTCTGCTTTGCATTGATACACTGCAGTTTCTCACAGATGCCATATGCTTTTGCGGCGGGAATTATCTTTATGGCTATAGATGTATGTGTCGGAAGTATTTGGCCGTCTGTGATTTTACATTTTATGAACAATTCCATATCTGTCATATGGATCAAATACTGCTCGGGTATGACTGCATCAATAATCTTCGTTTCCGTTTTGGTCACTTTGACAGCAGTTTCGCTTATTTTTGTCTATAAATCGCGAAACAAGTATAAAGAGCTAACAAATGATTTGTTTGATAAAGGTGACGGCTTTGAAGTTACCTATGCACCCATTGCCTTAGCGTTAATCACATTTTATATTGCCGCTATGAATCTCTATAAGTGAGGTCTTTATGTGTGAAAATGAGTATAAAGAATATATGATTGATGAAGATGATACATCGTTACAGCTTGAGTTTTGTGACGAGGATGTTGCCTATATGAGAGAGGCGATGTCCCTTGCGGCACTTGCCGAGGAAATAGATGAAGTACCCGTCGGAGCGCTGATTGTTCGTGATGGCAAGGTAATTGCAAGAGCGTACAACACGCGTGAGAGCTCCAAGTGTGCGACACATCACGCTGAAATCCTCGCAATAGAGGAGGCGTGCCACGCTCTTGGCGGATGGCGTCTGCCGGGCTGTACACTCTACGTTACTATGGAACCGTGTGCAATGTGCGCGGGCGCTATAATAAATGCAAGGATTCCCCGTGTTGTTTTTGGTGCGCCCGATCTTCGTTTTGGTGCTTTTGGCTCGCTTATTAACCTTGCAGAAGTTCCTCTTAATCATAGGCCCGAGATATTGGACGGAATTTTAAAGGATGAAAATGTAGAAATCCTGCGTTCGTACTTTAAAAAGAAACGTAAGTGATATCTCTGTTAAATGGTTTTTATGTAAACTAATATAGTCAAATGGTTGTGATAAAGGAGGTTAAAGGAAGCAATGAATGAAGTTAAAAGCTTTGAAAGAATAGGCGTTATGCCTCACCGCAGCTACTATATTCCGTTTGACGAAGGCGATACTGTCAGAGAAAAATACGGGATTATTGACAGAAATTCAAGCTCGCGTTTTATATCTCTTGACGGAGTTTGGCAGATCAAGCAGCATGAGCATATAGATGAGTTTGAAATAAACGATGAGCTTTCTTTAAGTGTACCTGTTCCATCTTGCGTGCAAATGCACGGATTTGATCAGATACAGTACATAAACACACGTTATCCGTTTCCCGTTTTACCACCTCACGTTCCTTGCGAGAACCCCTCTTGGCATTATCGACGCAGCTTTCATCTTTCAAAAAAAGCAGGGGAGAGGTATTACATCAATTTTGAAGGTGTTGATTCCTGCTTTTATCTATATTTGAACGGCGTTAAAAGAGGCTATTCGCAGATATCACATGCGACGAGTGAGTTTGACATTACCGAGCTCGTAAAAGACGGAGAAAATATTATTGATGTTCACGTTATCAAATGGTGTGCTTCAAGCTACCTTGAATGTCAGGATAAATTCCGCTTCTCGGGTATCTTCCGCAGTGTATATATTCTAACACGTCCAAAAGGGCATATTACTGATTATAAGTTTTGGACAAGGCTCTCGGGAAATGACGGAATACTTACCGTTGACAATGAAAGCATGGTAGATATTAGATGCGTATTTAACGACGAGGAAAAGACGGTTAGTGCGGGGGCGTGTGCGGAATTTACAGTCAAAAATGCAGTTTTTTGGTCTTCCGAGACCCCATATCTTTATTCCTTGCGTCTTTATGCTATGGGTGAGATGATAGAGGAAAGGGTCGGTTTTAGAGAAGTATCTATAGATGGATGTGTATTTAAGATAAACGGTGAAGCAGTTAAGCTTAAAGGTGTCAACCGTCACGAATTCAATCCTGATACAGCCGCAACGGTAACGCTTTTCGATATGGTAAGGGATATAGAGATAATGAAGGAGTTAAACGTTAACGCTGTCAGAACCTCTCATTATCCAAATTCCCCCGAGTTATATCTACTTACAGATGCATACGGTATATACGTTATGGACGAGGCTGATCTTGAGATGCACGGTGCTTGCACCCGTGACGGACGATATGATTTTTCTCTTTGGTCGGAGTATGCCGAGAATATGCTTTTCGCTCCCGGAATTACCGACAGACATACTGCGCTTGTGGAAAGAGATAAGAATCGCACGAGTGTTATCGTTTGGTCTCTCGGTAATGAGAGTTCATTTGGACGGGCATTCTTTGATGGAGTCGATTACATACGTTCAAGGGATAAAACAAGGCCTGTACATTACGAGAGTCTTCAGCAAGCCGATCCAAAATATTACTTTACCGACAAAGTGGATGTGGTAAGTATGATGTATCCTTCGATCGAAAAGATAAAGAGGGAAGTACTCGATAATCCGGAGGAAACACGTCCGTTTGTTATGTGTGAATATGCTCACGCTATGGGTAATTCATCTGGCGATATATCAGATTATTGGGAGCTGATTTATTCAAACGAACAGATGATGGGCGCGTTTGTATGGGAGTGGGCAGATCACGGTATAAGGACCGAGCGAGGATTTCTTTACGGCGGAGATTTTGGTGAAAGGGAGCACGATGGAAACTTCTGTATAGACGGTCTTTTGACACCCGACCGCAAGATAAAATCATCGGCAATAGAAATGAAGGCGGTCTATGGTGGAAAGCTTTATTCCGAAGTAAAGAAAGTGCTCCTGCCGATACAAGAGCGCAGACACTCAAACAAGGTGAAAATTGACGTAAATCCATACACGGGTGAGCTTATTTCGATAGAAGTAGATGAAAAAGAAGTGCTAAGAACACCGCTTCATCTCAATGTAATGAGATATATCGACAATGATAGATATGAGATGGATCATTGGTGCAGACGATGCCGTCTTGATGAGTGCCGCCCGCATATTCTCCAATATGAGAAGGGAGAAGGGCGACATCGTTTTTTAGGCGTGCTTTCCGCTAATTGTCTAATGCCTGCTCTTGAGTTTGAGCTATGTTACACGGTAAAGGAAAATGAACTAACTGTTGACATAGGATATAAGCTCGCCGACTATGTTAAGAATTTTCCACGTTTTGGTGTTGAGTTCGGTATAGATAGCGAGTACAATAAGTTTGCATATATAGGATACGGACCATACGAAACCTACGTGGATAAGCACATTGCCGCAGAGTACGGATATTATCAGAGCACGGCAGAGAAAAATTATGATAAGAACTACGTGCGTCCTCAGGAATCCGGAAGTCATTATTCCACGGTATATGTTTCGCTTGAAGGTCTGTGTGAGGTAAGTGCAGAAAAAACGTTTTCATTCTCGGTCAATCCTTACACAACAGAGCAGCTTATCAATACCATACATGCGTTTGAACTTCCAAAGAATAACTTTGTCAACGTGTGCCTCGACCTTGCGATGCGTGGAGTGGGTTCTCATTCCTGCGGTCCGGAGCTTATGGCAAAGTACGAGATAGCGAGAGAAGGGAAGAATAGCTTTAGGATTGTATTTTGAATAGTAGCAAAAATACAACTGCAAGCTCTCTTGTCAAGATACTTGAGGGGAATCTTTTGATCTATATATCAAAAGTGATTCGATGATATAAGAGAGGCTTTGTATTGATAAGTAAGAAGCAATAACTTGATATAAAAAAATCGGATTCTTCGCTCTTCTTTTTTTGAATGAAAGACTTCTTTGAGTCTAAAAGATAGAGAAGGATTGCCACAAGGACAATCGAGTGAGCGAATAAGCGGGATTTTGCTCTGTAGAGCAATATATCCGCACTCTACGCCTGACAAGCAAGCTTGTCGATCTGCGAGTGGGATATGCGAACCCACTGTTGCTAAAGCAACTGTGTTCGAGTCGATCCACCGACAAAAAAAGAAGGATTGCCACAAGGACAATCCTTCTTTTTTTTGGTCGAAGCGGCGGGACTCGAACCCACGGTCTCCAGTACCCGAAACTGGCGCGATACCACCTTCGCTACGCCTCGAAACATATTGAAAGTTGAAAAAGGATATAATTTTGCATTAAATAACAAAGACAAAACTTACCTTTCAATTATGCAACGTGAATATTATAGCACAAGTTACGTGGTTTGTCAATTGAATTTTATAAAATAAAAAAGTTTTGATTTTTATTGATTTTTATAGCAAGTTATACCGGAAAGAGATATGGTTGTGTTTCTCTTTTTTATATTTTTAGGCTTTAAGCAAATTGCTTTTTGATTTGCACTTTGATAATATGCTTGCTGCAGATATTTCTCACACATGACCGCATCTTTGTAAAAAAAGCAATTCTTGAATGCAAAAAAATAAATGCACAATATGTAAAATAATATTTGCATATTCGTCGTTTTGTGGCGATTTTATGGCACTCGTGATTGAAATTTTAAAAACAAAGAAGACTAAAAAAGAGCTGACAATTACGGAGTTTACCAAGTTTTATTGACTGATGAGCGTTTGTAGATTTGTATATGATTTCTCAAAAAAAAACATTGTTTCTTATTACCGATGATATCCATAACAGCCTATTATTGTCACACTTGCAGATCAAAAGTGCATTTTTCTTTTATTAACGGTAGCCTTATAGAAAAACACAAAGCTATGTATCCGAGGTAAGCTAAAAAAGGTGTGAAAACTTCTTTATATATATTATATATAATAGTAATTATGTACAAGCACGCGCTAAGGCGTTTGTGCAATATGTAAATTTTTTCACGCGCACGCTTCTTGTACTTGACTTAATTTGCCCTTTGTGTTATGATATGGATGGTAAAGTGTAGTGATTATCCGTTTTATTTTCTATGGATGGGTGAAACCGTAGAGCTAAAACGGGCAGAAAACCCTTGCTTTAGCTTGCTGAGAGTAAGTTCATTGCTCTCTTCGGGGGGCTATGGCTTGACTGTCGGAGCTTTAGCGACTCTGCATATAATCATAAGGGGACACTCGCTTTAACACTCAATTTCCCTGCCAAGGAATTGAGTGAAATTAATGGCGAAAATAAAAAAAGGAGAAAAACATGAAAAACAGAATTATCGCACTTCTGCTCGCTATGATCGTTGTTCTTATGTCATTTGCTTCTTGTGGCCTTATCGGCGGCGGTGACAACACGGGCGATGGTGGTCAAACCGGCGAAGATAATCCCGGTGGTACTCCTGACATTCCCAATGTCGACAACGATTCCAAGTATCCTTGGAGCAAGACAACTCTTGTCTTCCAGATGACCGAGAACTCCAACAAACAGGAGCTTCCCTCCACCTGTAGAAGATACCTTGCAGGCGACCTCACAGGCGTTGATGACCGTAGCACCATTGATGACTACGTAGCTGAGAGAAATGAGGAAGCACTCAAGGAGACAAATGTGGAAATTAAGTACACATATCTTCCCGACACCAGCAAATATGACTGGGGTAATAACATCCAGGCTATAATTGATGAGGTTCAGGCAAGAAAAGAAGGTCGTCCTGACATCTATTGTAACTTCGTTTACGATATGGTAGCAGTTTCCCTTCAGAAGGCATTTGCAAACCTTCTTTCCACCACAATGTACAAGGATGGTGAAGACCTTGCAGGTGCAGAGCATAACTACTTCGAGTTTACCGATCCTACCTTCGTTGATACAGGCGTTGGTTACATGATCGAGTACATGAGATCTCTTACTCTTTCCAAGTTCAAGATGTACTGTCTCTCCTCTGACTATTTCACCGATATGGTACGTGCATTCCTCGTAGTTCCCGTTAATATCGGCCTTCTTGAGACTCTTCAGACCAGTGATGATCCTAACGAGCCTCACCTCAAAGACAGAGAAACTACTTTTGATTCTACCGGTAACATCGAGACCAACTACACTATCGAGGACTTCTACAAGCTCGTAACCGATAAAGAGTGGAACTACGAGACCGTAGCTAAATTCTCAGCATCCATCGTAAGCGAAGGTTCTGAGGGTGACGATAGCACAGACCTTCGCGATACCGTAGGCTTTGCTGTAGGTTCCGCATCCGGTCTTTCTGCATCCGGTCTTCTTTACACCACTTCTATCACCATTATCGATAGAGTGTATGATGAGGCAAAGGGTGACTACGTTTATTCTTATCCTTATACACAGCCTGTTTACACCGATGGTAAGGTAACCGGATTTACCGTTGATCCCGATGGTACTCACGACGAGCTCATCTCCTTCTGTGATAACCTTAACTGGCTCTTCAACCAGCCCGGCGTTATCTCTGTAAGCCTTAACGACCTTCACGGTTACGGTGGAGCAGGTGGTGCTGAGCCTACCGACCTTACTGCTATCCGTGAGAGATTCTCCGAAGGTAAAGTTCTCTTCGGCGGTATCATCTGTCTTGGTTCTCTTGAGTATGACCAGTACAAGGATATGAACGGTAAGGGCAAGAGCGGTTACGGTATCGTTCCCGTTCCTCTTTACAGAACCAACTACGTTGAAAACGGTCAGACCAAGGTTGATAATTATCTCACCCAGATTCACAACATTGGTAGAATCGGTGCTATCTCTTATACCACCGAGAACTTCGCACAGTGTACTGCATACCTCAACTATATGTCTACTCACTCTACCGAGATCCTTGACGAGTACTATAACTTCAAGCTTCAGTACGACGTTGTAGGTACGGGTGTTAAGGGCAATGTTGAGATGCTTAAGTACATCCGTAAGAACGTTCGTTCTTCCTTCGATAAGGCATTTGAGGATGCTCTTGGTAGATTCTACAATGCTACCGATGACGCTTCTATGAAGGAACAGTGGCATACTATGATCAAGGATGCTGGTTATAAGCTTGATGATATGACTCAGCAGTACGAGAAGGTTACTCCTAAGAAGGCAGACCGTCTCTACAACCTTGAGAATAACGTTTATCCCAGCCTTCCTAACTAATTTACATAATACCTATTTAGCAGAGCGGATTCGTCCGCTCTGCTTTTTTTGTTAAAGTGTTGCACTTCTATTGACAATTCACTGTTATATGGCTTCATCGCGTTAACGAAAATTATAATAAGGCGTGAATTCGGATGGATTTAACTGTTCATCTCTCATCTTATAATTCTTATTTATCCTTGACTTATAACTAAAAATATATTACAATTAAAAGGGAAATATTAAAAGAGGTAAAATTTATGTCTAAAATTATTCTTGCTTCCGGATCGCCTCGCAGACGCGAGCTTCTCGGTAGGTTGTACGATAGCTTTGAGGTTATAACGTCTGAGGTGGATGAAAGTCTCGATGAAGACGTAACTCCTACAGAAGGAGTTGAAATCCTTTCGGTGAGAAAGGGTAGGGCGGTTGCGGAAAAATTATCTCCCGACTGTATTGTTATTTCTTCTGATACGCTCGTTGAAATCGATGGTGAGCCACTCGGAAAACCTACATCACGCGAGGATGCTCATCGTATGCTCAGCCTTCTGTCAGGAAAGTTTCACAACGTACATACCGGTGTTGCGGTGCACTATTGCGGACGTGTTATTTCGGGCGTAGATTCGGCACGTGTTAAGTTTAAGCCACTTTCCGATGAGGAAATATACTCTTACATAGATGGCGGAGAGCCGATGGATAAGGCGGGGGCTTACGCCATACAGGGTGAGGGCGGAAAATTTATCGAAGGATATGATGGTGGGTTTGACACGATTATGGGATTGTCCGTTAATCTTACCCAAAGTCTTATCGAAAGGATAACCGACAATGACTAAAAAGGAAAAGAAAGAACGTCTCGGATTGATAGTTGAGCGCTTTAAGGAAATATATCCCGAGGTGACTTGTGCTCTTGAATATAACGGTGATCCGTGGAAGCTTTTGGTAATGGGTAGGTTGTCTGCGCAGTGCACTGATGCAAGAGTGAATATCGTATGCCGCGAATTGTTTTCGGCCTTTCCGAATGCTCAGGCTATGGCAGACGGAGATCTTTCGGAAATAGAGAGGATTGTTAAGCCGTGTGGACTTTACCATATGAAGGCATCAAGCATAAAGGATGCATCACGCATGCTTGTTGAGAACTACAACGGAGAGCTTCCTCGCGAAATGGACGAGTTGTTGAAGCTTCCGGGCGTAGGACGTAAAATAGCTAATCTCATACTTGGGGACGTGTACGGACTCCCATCCGTTGTATGTGATACACACTGTATGAGAATATGCGGAAGGTTCGGAATGTATCGTGAGGACCTCAGAGACCCAAATAAGATAGAAAAGATTCTTTTGGAGCTATTGCCATTCGGCGAGGGATCTGATTTTTGTCATAGAATTGTAAATTTTGGCAGGGACGTATGCTCGGCTCGTTCTCCAAGGTGTGACGAGTGTCCTATGAGTGATTTGTGTGAGCATTACACAAGGGGAAATAAGAATTGAGCATGGGGGAGATATGGGCGAAAGAATAAAAATAACTCTTCCTATAGTAGTAGAAGGTAAGTATGACAAAAGTACTCTGCTTGCAATTTTTGATACAACGGTTATTACACTTGGAGGATTCGGAGTATTTAACTCCAAAGAGAAACAAGCTCTCATCAGACGCATTGCATCGGGAGGAATTATCGTTCTGACGGATTCCGACGGTGCGGGAAAAGTTATCAGATCCTTTCTTAACGGAATAATTCCAAAGGATAAGATTTACAATCTTTATATACCGAAAATCGAAGGCAAGGAAAAACGCAAGAGTTCACCGTCCAAAGAAGGGTTGCTCGGTGTTGAAGGAATGAATAAAGAAGAGCTTATTCGTGTGCTATCTCCATTTATCAAACAAGATGTCAATAATACATCGGAAAGCCGAAATGATAAAGAATTGATAACTAAAGTTGACTTTTATATGGATAAATTGACCGGAGCAGCGAACTCTTCTGCTCGACGTGACGCTATTGCAAAGTACTTTGGACTTCCTGATGGAATGACTGCAAATGCTTTGCTTGAGGCGCTAAATATTATCGCTGACAGGTCTATGTATGAATTCGCTGTTAAACACTTGGAAGCTTCGATTGATTGAAAACACATTTATAAAAGACATTTTATAACCTAAAAAACTAAATTTTAATCATTTTCACCTTCGGATGAAGCATGACAGACTGGCCAAATCGGTCCAGTCTGTTTTTGCTTTTTATTATACTATATATTTTCCGCAAATATTTTTAATTTCTTCTTTACATTTTGATTTCTTTGTGTTATAATATTAAATTGAGGTAAGAGGGCATAATACCCTCAAGCCAATAAAGTATGTTTATTATTATTTTTTATATGGAGGATAAACCAATGATAGTCAGAAAGAAAATTTCTATGGATGGTAACACTTCTGCAGCTCACGTTTCTTATGCGTTTACTGAAGTTGCAGGAATTTATCCCATCACCCCCTCTTCTCCCATGGCGGAAGTAACCGACAGCTGGTCTGCTTCTGACAAGAACATCTTCGGCGAGCCTGCTAAGAACATCTTCGGTCAGAACGTAAAGGTTGTTGAGATGCAGTCCGAGGCAGGTGCTGCAGGTGCAGTTCACGGTTCTCTCGGCGCAGGTGCTTTCACCACAACCTACACCGCATCTCAGGGTCTTCTTCTTATGATCCCCAACATGTACAAGATTGCCGGTGAGCTTCTTCCTTGCGTTATTCACGTTTCCGCAAGAGCAGTAGCATCCCACGCTCTTAACATTTTCGGTGATCACTCCGACGTATATGCTTGCCGTCAGACCGGCTTCGCAATGCTGGCAGAGTCTAACGGTCAGGAGGTTATGGACCTCGGTGCAGTTGCTCACCTTTCTACTATCAAGGGAAGAGTTCCTTTCCTTAACTTCTTCGATGGCTTCCGTACCTCTCACGAGATTCAGAAGGTTGCTGCTTGGGATTACAAGGATCTTGCAGAGATGCTTGACTGGGACGCTGTTGCAGCATTCCGTAACAGATCTCTCAACCCCGAGACCCCCGCGCTTCGCGGCTCTGCAGAGAACGGCGATATCTTCTTCCAGC
>JAZRAE010000053.1:0-48052 GCA_045634385.1 Eubacteriales bacterium
ATACTAATAGACCGAGGGCTTGAACATCCTTAAGTTCAAGTAAGCAAAAACGCACAAAGCTTCTTCGTTTTGATTCATTTATTCGGTTTTCAATGCGCATTTGATCTAGACAAAGCGCTTGATATATGCGGTGTCCTGCAAATGCAGGGCATTTTTTGTTAATAAAATATATAGGACATTTTATGAGAGCGTGATATTGATGTATTCAGTTGACTGATACGAATATCGGCTTTCTCTTAACCGATAAATCGCGTGAAAGCCGATGAAACATTTTGGAAAATGTGATACATTTTGTGCTACGCACCCCAAACCGCTACGCGCTTGCCAAAATGTTATATGCCCTTCGGGCTTGTACATCCTTGAGTTCAAGCAAGCAAAACGCAAAAGCTTCTTCGTTTCTCTAATTTATTCGGTTTTCTTTGAATATTTGTTAAGCAAATAATCCGAAGAAGGTGTCCTGCAGTAGTGGGTAATTATAATTCAATTTGAATACTAAAAACTCGTATAATATGCAAAATACTGGCAATAAATGAGGGCAGAATGAGTAACGAAATTTGGGCGATGATATTCAGCATACTTGGTATGCTTGTAAATATAGTATCTTTTCAAGTAAGAGAGAAAAAGACTTTATTGATTTTTCAAACAATTGGTAACGTGCTGTTTTTAATCTCATTTATTTTTAATGCAAGTGGAATTGCTGTGATTCTTAACGTTATATATGTAACGAGAAACTTTATTTATATGCGACTTGATGGTAAGCGCGGCAAACCCATGTATATAACATGTGCTATCCTATGTGTCGCGTTTTTGCTCTCTTACACTGTATACACGCTTGTTGTAGGACTTTCGGCAAAAGAAAATTTATGGAACATTGTTCCGGTTACTGCATCTATTTTCGGGACTATCGCCTCTGCTTGTGTGGATGTAAATAAATATCGCCTATGGAAGTACGGTGATTCATTCTGCTGGCTTTTCTTTAACGCTCGCTTTGGACTTGGAGCTTTGGGCGGTGTTATAGGTGAGGTGCTTAATCAGATTTCTCTCACCGTTGGACTTGTACGATACAGAAAGAAATTCGAACCGGATGTTTCTGAAAATTTAAAGTAATAAAAAAGTGATCGAATAAAAAAACTCGATCACTTTTTTATGTATCATATTATTTTTTTTCAAGATATGTTTTTGTAATTTCAGCATCATTTGCAAATTTTATAATGCTCTCAATGCCTTTTTTGCAGTTTGCTTTAGTTGTATAACCTTGTGAATGACACACACAGCTCCCATTTGAAGCACACAATCTGAATCTGTATTCATCGCCTTTGTCGATATATATTTCCCATTTAGGGTATGGTACAGTTTTAACATTTTTAAGGCTTTGATCTTCTATTGGCGCGGATGCGGCGTTTGCAATCACACTTTTTATGCCATTCATAGCTGAAGTGGAAGATGAGTATACTTGTGAGGTCGCAACAATTAGATTATTTGATGCATAAAGATTAAAGACAAATCTTCCGTCTTTCGATTTTTTAATTTCAAATTTTCCTGATTTTATAACCTTAGATTCAGTAATTACCTCAGAATCTGTATTTTTCTCCTGCTTGGTTGTTTTTTTTGTATTATCGAGAGTTTTGGAAGTTGATGTAACGGTTGAAGTAGTTTTTTTTGCAGTTACTTTACCCGATTCGGTTGTTTTTTTGTTATTAGAAGATGCACTTTTTTTCATTGCAGGAACTGTATTTGCTTCTTTTTTTATCTCATATTTTTGCTTGGTTACAGGTGCTTTTTCTTGGGCATTTTCCTTTTTTGGAACGGCTGTTTTTACCTCTTTTTTTACCTGTTTTATGGTTGGAGAAGAAGGAGTTATTGCGGTTTTATTTGTATTCTTTTTTGCTTCAGTTTTAGTCTTAACATCTGTTTTTTTTGTTGTTGAAGAAACTTTTGTTATTTCCTTTTTCATACCATCCTCCTTTTTCGATGGGTTAGCTGCAGGTTGTGTTTTTTTAGTTGTATTTCGGTTAACTATTGTTGGTTCATTGTTTTCTTTTACGGTTGATTTTGTTACCTTTTTTGTTTCGGTTTCAATGACATCACCATTTGAATGTGATGCATTCTCCTTTACAGGCGTAGAATTTTTGGTAGTTATTTTTTTCTTTTGAGCTGAGGTATTGGAAGTCGATTTTGAAGTTTTCTTTGCCTCAGTTGTTTTTGTAAGCGGTATATCTAATGCTTTCTCCTTGGCAGTAGCTAAGCGTAAATCCGGTGATCCATTAATTTCTGCCAAGGTATTAGGCTCGTATTTTGTATTTTGTTTTGGCTTTGAACCAAATATATTCTTAAGTATTTTCACTGATATCCTCCGAAGCTTTTTCTATATTGTATCATATTTTTCGATATTTTACAACCCATTTTGATTATCTTTAGAAAAACTTTTCAAATAAGTTATCGCTTCTTTGACTCCGCCTATTTCATCGATCAACCCACACTCAACTGCTGAAGCTCCGTCAAGTATTGATCCGATGTCATTGACAAGAACATCTGTGCGGTGCATAATGTCACGCAGATATTTTTCATTCATTTTTGAGTGATCTGTTACAAATTTAATAATTCTATCCTGCATTTTCTCAAGGTAGTCGAAAGCTTGTGTTACCCCCAGCACAAGTCCGCTTGTGCGAACAGGGTGAATCGTCATTGTTGCGCTTGGAACAATAAACGATTTATTTGTACTTACTGCCAAAGGCACTCCGATTGAGTGTCCTCCGCCAAGAACTATTGATGCTGTAGGCTTTGACATACTTGATATTAATTCTGCAATAGCAAGTCCTGCTTCCACGTCTCCACCTAAGGTATTCAGAACAACGAGAATTCCTTCAATACTTTTATTTTCTTCAAGTGAAATTAGCAATGGGATTACATGATCATACTTTGTGCTTTTTGTATTGCTGTCAAGAGAATAATGTCCTTCAATCTGACCAATTATAGAAAGACAAAAAATACCTGTTTCATTCTTTTTTTCAAGGGCATCGTTGTCATTTGTTGCTTTGTTTTCATTTTCAGGTGAAAATACCATATGCAATTCCTCCAAAAATTTTTATTAGTTTTTTCAATATTCTTTTAAAATATACATTGATTTTATATTAAGGTTGTGTTATAATTAACAATGGTAATTTTATATTAAGGAGTTTTTTAAAATGAAAAAGGTTTTAGTTGAAACATCCGCAAGACACATTCACCTTTCCCGTGAGGCAGTAGACGTTCTTTTTGGTGAAGGCTACCAACTCACTAATAAGAAGGATCTTTCTCAGCCCGGTCAGTACGCATGCGCAGAAAAGCTTGATGTAGTTGGTCCTAAGGGTAAGCTTAAGGCTTCCATCCTTGGTCCTACCCGTAATGCTAGCCAGGTAGAGCTTTCTCTCACTGATGCTCGTAGCATAGGTGTTGTTGCTCCTATTCGTGAGAGTGGCGATATTGCAGGCTCCGGTGCTTGTAAGCTCGTTAACCCTGAGACCGGTGCAGAGCTTGAGCTTACCGAGGGCGTTATCGCTGCAAAGCGTCACATTCACCTTACTCCCGAGGCAGCAGAGGAAATGGGCGTTAAGGACAAGCAGATCGTTTCCGTTAAGATAGAATCCGAGCGTACTGCAGTTCTCGGTGACGTTGTTGTAAGAGTAAACGCGAACTTTGCTCCTGCAATGCACATTGACACCGACGAGGCTAACGCTTGTTGTGCATTCGGCACTGTATACGGCGAGATCGTAGACTGATATGAAGCACATTAAGCTTCTTTTTCAAGGTGACAGTATTACAGATGCGGGAAGGGATAAAAGTAATTATTTTGATCTTGGACAGGGATATCCAAAATATGCTGCATCTCTCATCTCGGAGAAATATACTGACGTTTCATTTGAATTTATTAACCTTGGAATAAGCGGAAACCGCACTGGACAATTGTTTGATCGTTTGTATAGCGATGCAATTGTGATTCAGCCGGATATAATTTCAATTTTGATAGGAATAAACGATGTTTGGCATCGTTGTTCACCAAGTTATATAGCTACTACGGATGAGCAAATTGCGCTTAACTATAGAGAGATTCTTAGGCGAATAAAAAAGGAAACAAACGCAAAAATAATGATAATTTCTCCCTATGTGCTCGATGCTCCGAATATGGTAGGGATGAAGAACGAGTTGTCGTCTGTCATTCGGATTATCAGGAAACTTGCAGACGAATTTGCTGATGTGTACATTCCGCTTGATGAACTTTTTGAAAGTGCTATTGAAAAGCAATCTGCACCAATGTTTTATTCACAAGATGGCGTACATCCGAACGATAACGGTGCAAAATTTATAGCAGAGCATTATGCTAAAGCTATTGAAACAATATTATAATTAATTTTTAAAAAAAGGAGATATAAATTATGGCAGAACTTATCTACTCCCATGAAGTACAGAACATGTGTGTAGTTGCCAAGGGACCCAACCACGGTCCTGCTCCCATTCCCGAGGAGGGACTTTGGGTTAAGGCAAAGCAGATTAGTGACATTTCCGGCCTTACACACGGTATTGGTTGGTGCGCACCCCAGCAGGGCGCATGCAAACTTACTCTTAACGTTAAAGACGGCATCATTCAGGAGGCTCTCGTTGAGACTATCGGTTGCTCCGGTATGACTCACTCCGCAGCTATGGCGGCAGAAATTCTTCAGGGCAAGACACTTCTTGAGGCTCTTAATACAGACCTTGTTTGTGATGCAATCAACACCGCTATGCGTGAGCTCTTCCTTCAGATCGTATACGGACGTACTCAGTCCGCATTCTCTGATGGTGGTCTTACTATCGGTGCAGGTCTTGAGGACCTTGGTAAGGGCTCTCGTTCTCAGGTTGGTACCATGTACGGAACTCTCGCAAAGGGCGTTCGTTACCTTGAGATGGCAGAGGGTTACGTTACCAGAATGGCACTCGATGAGAACGATCAGGTAATCGGTTACGAGTTCGTTAACCTTGGCAAGATGACCGACTTCATCAAGAAGGGTGACGATCCTAACACTGCTTACACTAAGTCCATGGGTCACTACGGCAGATTCACTAAGGAAGACGGCGCCGTTAAGTTCATTGACCCCCGTAAAGATTAATTAGGAGGCAGTAGAAAATGGCATTGTTTGAAAATTACGAGAGAAGAGAAGCGAAGATCCTCGCTACTCTTAAGGAATATGGCATTTCCTCTATCGAGGAGTGCAAGGATATCTGCGCAGCAAAGGGCATTGACCCCTACAAGATCGTAGAGGAGACTCAGCCTATCGCTTTCGAGAACGCAAAGTGGGCTTACACCGTTGGCGCAGCTATCGCAATTAAGAAGGGTTGCACCAAGGCTGCTGACGCTGCTGCAGCAATCGGTATCGGTCTTCAGTCCTTCTGTATCCCTGGCTCCGTTGCTGAGAACCGTCAGGTTGGTCTCGGTCACGGTAACCTTGGCTCTATGCTTCTCTCTGAGAGCACAGAGTGCTTCTGCTTCCTTGCAGGCCACGAGTCCTTTGCAGCTGCAGAGGGCGCAATCAAGATCGCTCTTAACGCAAACAAGGTAAGAACCAATCCTCTTCGCGTTTGCCTTAACGGCCTTGGCAAGGATGCTGCTATGATCATTTCCAGAATCAACGGCTTTACCTACGTTCAGACCGAGTTCGATCCCTACACCGAGACTGTAAAGGTTGTTAACGAAACTGCTTACTCTAACGGTGACAGAGCAAAGGTTCGTTGCTTCGGTGCAGACTCTGTTCCCGAGGGCGTTGCTATTATGAAGCTTGAGAATGTTGGTGTTTCCATCACCGGTAACTCCACCAACCCCACAAGATTCCAGCATCCCGTTGCAGGTACTTACAAGAAGTGGTGCGTTGAGAATGGCGTTAAGTACTTCTCAGTTGCTTCCGGTGGCGGTACAGGTAGAACTCTTCACCCCGATAACATGGCTGCAGGTCCTGCTTCCTACGGTATGACCGATACTATGGGTAGAATGCACGGCGACGCTCAGTTCGCTGGTTCTTCCTCCGTTCCTGCTCACGTAGAGATGATGGGTCTCATCGGCGCAGGTAACAACCCCATGGTTGGTATGACTGTTGCTGTTGCTGTTGCTATCGAGCAGGCAAGCAAATAATCCTTGATTTATAAGGCTTTTTGAGACTTATAGAGCTTTTAGAACTTGTAAAATCAAATAAATAAAATTTGGACACATCGTAAACGTATTTTCGTCTATGATGTGTCCAATATTTTTTATAAAATGATGAGATTTTTGCCCTATGGCTTATCATTTTACAGTTTTCACTCTCACCATTATTGTCATATTTTGCCTAACATAAAGGCAAAAACATTATTCAGGAATACGCAATTTTTTCATCATTTCTTGGATACTTCTATATTCGCTCATCGAATTAACCCATGCGTTAAATTGCTCATGATTGAAGTCTTCTGCATATTTGTTCCCGCAATTGATAAACTTTGTACCTTCGATTAATTTATACGCATAAGCGTTGCTACACAAGCGACTATATGTTTGACGTATAACTGTCCTGTCCTCGAAAATAAAGAACCCATAGATAATGCTACCACTTTGTATCGGGGTCAATATATCGCTATTAAAGAACGCATGATAGCCGGTAAGCTCAATATACATCATAGGTCTTGATTCGGGATAATATTCCTTTAAATTATTCCACAGTGTCAAAGATTGGCTATCCAATGTATTTTCATCTACATTGCGGAAGTCGTAGACAAGGACATCAGTGAACGACAGATAGGATGCTGAATTCAATCTTGTGTCAAATGCAGTTGGCGCATAACCGACTTTATAGAGTGTTTTACAATCTGTAACATATGCGTCGATCAATTCCTGTTCGGAAATCGACAATGTATCTATCTTAGTTCCGAGGCTTATCGAATACTCGATTTTGTTAGGATTAGCCGCATTGCATATGTTACAAATGCTGTTCGCGTCAAAATTATGCGTACATCCTTCTGATATATGATCAATCTTATACTCTGTCTTCGTGCCATTGACTACCACGTAGCCGTCTGTGTTGACAGAAATTTCATCGGTGGTGTGAATTTTATGTTTGGTCTTTACACCGTTAACGTTAACATAACCATCGGCATCAACGGTAATGGTTGGCTCATTTACAATACAGGATGCGAGTACAAAAACAAGCACAAACATAAGAGCAATGCATAACAGTTTTTTCATAGTCTATTCTCCTTTTGGTTAGTGTTTTCATTATATCACACTAAAGGTATCTTTTCAAGCGTTATGGTAATATTTGGATTGCACCTTTTTCGCAAACTCTTCGAGCACATAATTTGCGGAAACATCAAAACGCGGTGTAATGTTTTCAGGAAATATGCAAATGATGGGCCTCATACTCCTCGCTCGCTTGCAAGCAAGCTTGCAGACTCGCTCTCTGTCGATTATCTGGCGCAGGCAATAACCCGCAGGTTTTAATGACTGTTGCTGTTGCAGTTGCCATCGAGCAGGCGAGCAAGTAATTAAGTAGATTTTCTCTTGATTTATAAGGCTTTTTAAATCTTTTATACAAGTTTGAAAGAAGTCTAAAACAAGAAGAAAACATCTTAATAACATCTTTTAACTAAATAAATGAGTTGGATAGATCATTTTAGTTTTTCCTAAGCAATGTGTCCAACTTTTTTTGAGGTGAAAATGATGAAAAAATTAAAGATGATTAGGGATGATTTTCTTACGTTAGAAGAAGGATGCAATAAGTATTTAGATAATTGCAGAGCCAGAAATTTAAGAGAAGGAACTATCAATCATTACCGCAAAAGCTATGTTCAATTTGCAAAGTTTTTTGATATGCAAATGGCGGTCAGCGATATTGATGAAAAGCTATACCAAAAGTATGTAGTCTTTCTTAGAGAAACGTTGCACAACGATGTTAGCATCAATGCCTATTTGCGTGATTTTATCACTACAATACATTTTCTGATGAATGAGGGTCATTTACCCCATTTCAAAATGAAAGCCATTAAGGTTGATAGAACTGGCGTAGAAACATATATCATTGCGCTGTTTTTTGAATAAAATAGTGTAATTTTTAAATCAATGTGAATTAAAATAAATAAAAATAGTTCTTTGATAAAAAATATTCATATTTTAAGAAACTTTTGTAAATAAATTTACTATTTTTTATTGCCAATTGCTTTCGAAAGTGATATAATACATATGTAAATCTTTGTTTAGGAGCTTTTGCGAGGGTTAAATGCAACAGATACACATAAGCGAAAGTAATATAACGATAGAAAACAAAACCTTTAGTGCGGCACATTACGCGAAAGAGGATATGCCCGATGGAACAAAGCGAGGCACATTCAGGAGCTACAGCGTTCTTGTAGACGGTGACAATATATGCTTTAAGAACTGCGTGTTTGAAAATACTGCGGGATGCGGCAAGGAAGTTGGGCAGGGAATTGCTCTTTACCTTGACGGTGATAGCATTACTCTTGAGAATTGTGTATTGAGGGGACACCAGGATACGTTGTTCCTCGCACCATTACCTGATCAGGAGATCATTCCGGGGGGATTTATCGGTCCCAAGCAGTTTGCCGAGCGCAAAAGACGAACGGTATATTTTAAAAACTGCATTATTGAAGGCGGTGTGGATTTTATTTTTGGTGGTGCAACCGCTTACTTTGAAGGTTGTGATTTTATAAGTGTTGAAGAAGGATATGTATTCGCGCCTTCAACCCCTTCAGATGTCGAAATAGGGTTTGTTGCAACAAATTGCAGATTTATTGCAGGGCAGAACGTGAGAATGAAAAGCTGTTTTATTGCGAGACCATGGAGAAACCACGCTTACGTAAGGCTTGAAAACTGTTATCTCGGGGAACATATTCATCCGTTAGGATTTAATGATTGGGATAAGATTGAGGCGCACGATACAGTGAGATTTTTTGAGAGTGGCAGCTTCGGCCCGGGTGCAAATTCGGAGCGACCGAAATATGTAAATAAAGACAAGGAGATTTTAATATGACCTATCCATTAAACAGAGGAATATTCTTGATGAAACGCGATTTAAAAACTGGGTCATCGTTGAAGATTGCTGACTTAAGGAGCGAATATAAATATAATAACCAGCTTGCTCTACATCGACTTGCGGTAGCATGTGCGATTATGTTTTCTTGGCTTTTAATTTGGGCTTTGGTTTTCAAGCTCGGTAGCGAGATCCTTCTCGTTAGAAATTATTCTAACCTTAAGGGCATGACCTTTGAAGAGAGAATAATGTGGGATCTCATCCCATTTAATTATCGTGGTACCGACTATTGGAAGATGAGACAGGTTATTGACACCGTTTTAAACTGTTTTGTTTTTGTTCCACTTGCGATTTCACTTTGCTACGCATTTGAAAAGAAAAACATTTTTAGAGATCTTGCTATTTGTTTCGGTTTCTCTATATTTATTGAAGCGGCACAGTTATTTACCACACTTGGTAATCCGTCAACAGAGGATTTGATAACAAACGTTGCGGGATGTTTTATTGGTCACTTTATTTACTGCCTAATTTTAAAACGTTTATCCTTGAGAAAAAGTGTTATAGTGTTTAATACAGCGTGCATTGTAATTTCTTTGGCAGTTGTATTTTCGCTTGTTACAACCGGAATGGCTGCAGAGTTAATTCTAAAAATAATTACAAAGACGTTGTAATTTCTTTTAAAACCTCAATTAAAAATGTAGCGTGTTTTGAATGAAATAAGATGTGTGAACTTACTTTCAATACAATCGGTAACAGAACTGTTTTTGTTTTATAAGTTCACTTGTACATATGAATTTAAATATGACTAAGGCTTGATAGGACGTTTGTCAGCCTTACCTACGTTTTCATAATAAAAACATCGTTGTATTGATTATATAACATCATTTTGTGGTCGAAATTTGTAAAATAAATATCAGAAAATAAATATTTTTGTTTTTTTTATTGACATTCGCAAAATAATTTTATATAATATATATGTTAAATGATATTTATGGCATATTTGTGCCGTGAAGGAGACATAGGATGAAAATAAATAGACCTCATATTATTGCGAGAAAAAGCATAATTCCCGCATTTAAGCCACGAAGAGTTATTATGTTTGTTATATTCTTTGCGTTAACTCTTGTTTTCGCTCTTCTTGGAAAAAATATTTGCATGCAGATTTCAGGACTTGAGAGTATCGCAGAATATGTTCCTCTTTCCGCAATTCTTTTTGCAGCTATTGCGGTTATTCCTGTTGTATTGGTTGTTATTGACGTTATCATTCTTCGTTCTCGTTATGTTGAGTTCTATGATAGCTTTGTTGTTAAGAAGAGCGGTGTATTCAACAAGACAGATGAAAAGTGTATGTTCCCGAAGATTCTTTCCTGTAACGTTCATCGTACCTTCCTTGGCAGAATATTCAATTATGGCAATATTCAGATAGATGCTATAGGTAAGTGGGATGTCGACCTTACTAACATTAAGAAGCCTCTCTATGTGCGTAAGTATCTTGAGAATCACTTTATATCTGCAAAAGAAATCAGAGCAATGCGTCAGACAGTCGTTACTCAGTAATATCATAGAGGTTGTTTCATTTAGGCTCAACCGAACAAAAAACGGTAGGGGTACGGGATTTCGTGCTCCTACCGTAAGTAATATAAGCTTAAAACGGAGAAAACCAAGGTTTTCTCCAATTTTTATTGAGTTTTGTTCTATCTCCGTTTTTTCGCTCACAGTACCTTTGTACGGTTCTCGCTTGTTGGCAGAAGATTTTCGCTCTAAATCTGCCTCGGTTCTGGATCATAAAAAATTCGTTGAAATCTCAAGATTTCTTTGGTTTTCTCTTTTTTTCTTTTGCTTATCTTGAATTCTTAATGAGACAGAACCTTTCTTTTTTGAAATAATAATAGCGGATAAACCAATTGTGGTTTATCCGCTATTATTAATCAATTTTTACGGTGTAATTTATAATTATACTCCGGAATAAGCAGAGAATCCGCCGTCTATGGGAAGAATCACACCCGTGATAAAGCTGGATGCTGCATCGTTGAGGAAGAACATAAGTCCGCCGAGCAACTCTTCAGACTCGCCAAAGCGATTCATAGGAGTACCTCTGAGGATCTTCTCGGTTCTTGCTGTAGGCGTTCCATCGGGATTGAAGAGAAGTGCTCTGTTCTGATTGGAAACAAAGAATCCGGGAGCAATTGCATTTACTCTGATACCTGCATTTGCGAAATGAACTGCAAGCCACTGTGTAAAGTTTGAAACACCGGCCTTTGCCGCACTGTATGCAGGAATCTTTGTAAGAGGTCTAAAAGCATTCATCGAAGAAATATTGATGATGTTTCCGTAGCCTGCCTTAGCCATATCAAGCGCGAATACCTGGGTAGTAAGGAATGCTGCAGTTACGTTGAGATCGAGAACAAATTTGAAGCCCTCGGGAGTAAGACCAAAGAAGTCCTTTACATCGGGATTACCAATGAGGTCTGCATCGAAATACTCATTAGCAGTTGTCGCTCTGGGGTTGTTACCACCCGCGCCGTTGATAAGAATATCACAAGGGCCAAGCTTTTCATTTACTTCAAGTCTCGCTTCTTCAAGAGAAGCTTTCTCAAGGCAGTTAGCCTTAACTGCGATGGCACATCCGCCCTCATCGTTAATTTCCTTTGCATATGCACTTGCCGCATCAAGATTAATGTCAAGGAGTGCTACTTTTGCACCGCATTTAGCGATAGCCTTTGCAAAATCAGAGCAGAGAACTCCTCCTGCTCCTGTTACTACTGCTACCTTGCCGCTAAGGTCGAGATTGAAATTGTTCATTTTGTTTTTCCTTTCACAAATATTATAATATAGTTATTTATTTTTAAGCAGAATTATCCTTGAGCTTCCACTTTATCATCATTAACGGTTGTTCTGACTTTGGATATTGCTATTCTCTTTTTTAATTCTTCATAGAACAATTCATCGTTTATTGGTAGAGTTACTGCTTCCCCAAGCCAAGATGACAAGTGCATAGCATTGGCAAGCTGTACACCGTTTAAACCATCCTTTGCCGGAGCATAAACACTTTCAAGTCCAAGTATTGCATTAGCAATATTATTTGTAATGCCAACGTGCTGGGGGTTGTCTGCTTCAAGTGCCACTTCAACAGTGGGTAGAGCTTCAGGCATCTCAAATCCTTTTGTTGCTTCTCTGCAATGCAGTCTCTCATCTTTGAGTAATTGCTTGTAGTAGAGTTTGTTGTTTTCGAAAATCAGCGTGCCGAGTGTACCTGTTACTTCAAAACGGTTGGTACCGGGAGCATCTGCGGTTGTAGTAATAAATACACCTGTAGCTCCGTTAGGGTATTCTACATAACAGGTTACATCATCCTCAACTTCAATATCATGCCATTTGCCGTAATGACAGAATGCGTGTACTTTAGAGGGAGACATCCCAACTATCCATTGGAACAAGTCCAACTGATGAGGGGCTTGATTGTAGAGAACTCCGCCACCTTCACCTGCCCAGGTTGCTCTCCAAGCACCTGTGTCATAGTAATATTGTGTTCTGTACCAATCAGTAATAATCCAGTTCGTTCTTTTTATTTCGCCGATTTTACCATCGGCAATCATTTTTTTCATAGTCTTAAATGCGGGATTTGTTCTTTGGTTGAACATAATACCGAGTATTTTATCGGAATTTTCCGCTCTTTTAAGCATTTCCTTTACTTGTAGTGTATAAACTCCCGCAGGCTTTTCAACTATGCAGTGCAGGTTATAGTCGAGTGCGAGAATGGAAAGTTCGGGATGAGAATAATGAGGAGTACATATTATAACGCAGTCGCAAAGTCCGGATTTATACATATCTTCTGCAGAATTGAAATAAGATATGCTATCACCAAAGTTCTCTTTAAAATGATTAAACTTATTGGGATTAATATCGCATACGGCGACAAGAGTACCATTGTCTATCTTTCCCTCGCGAAAGTTTCTTGCATGTCCTGTGCCCATATTGCCACATCCGACAATACCGAATCTTACTTTATCCATAATTCTTTTCCTACTTTCTTATATCCGTTTTCGATGAGGAGATTTTTGAGAGCATTTGCGGCAAAATCAAAGGACTCGCTATTGTTGTTAAAGGTGTATTTGCCCTTAAGCTCGTGGTTGTCAATTAGTTTGTATGCGTCAAATAAGAACAGGTGAGGCTCAAGAGTGAGATACACCACTTCATCTGTATGCTTATTTACTATATCAAGAACTTCTGCGATTTTGCCTTCTCCGTCACCTGCGGGTACAATTATCTGAGACTCGTATATTGCATCCTTTATATGAAGATATGCGAGATTAACAAGCGTTGCATTTATTCCGTCTATAATATCACAATCGTTCATTCTATAATTAGCGGGATCAAAAATTCCAAAGAGCCCTTTTACGTTTGTCATAATGTCAAGCATTTCTTTGGGGTTTTGTCCGTAAATTTCAGACTCATTTTCATGACAGAGCATTATTCCATGATCTTTTGCTATATCTGTCATAATTTTAAGTCTGTTTATTACTTCATCACGGTATTCGTTAAGCTCGGATTGGTTTACAAAGAAGCTGAACATCCTCATCCTGTCTGTACCGAGGATTTTACAGATCTCAAGCGCGCGACGAAAATCAGCAAGATGTTTGTCGAATGGCTCTTTAATTGGGTATTTTCCAATAGGGGAGCCGAGTGAATTAACTTTTATTCCGTTTTTATCAAGCTGTTTCTTTATTTCCACAAGCTCATCGTCAGTAAGGGTAAGAATAGGTTTGCCGTTTATATTTCTTGGCTCAATGTATCTAATGCCGTTTCTTTTGAGTGCTTCTATTTGTTCATCAAGCGAGCTGCCCGCTTCGTCCGCAAAGGCGGATAGTACAAATTTTGCCATAGTTTCTCCTTAGAAAAGATTTTTAAGGTTATTGTAGCTTATTGCCATTTGTTCAATGGAGTTACCGGATTCCGGTGCGTTATCCTGTTCGACAAGTGCGTTTTCTATTTCTAATTCGTCGCAGAGCTTAACTACGGGAAGGAAGTCTATTACTCCTTCTCCACAGGGGCAGATATCGCCCTTAGGATTGCTTCTCATATCCTTAAAATGCACGTTCTTAAGTCTGGTTTTACCGAGCCTTTTTATGTAGTCAAGGTAGTCGTACCCTGCGTATTTGACCCAATATGTATCGAGTATAAAATCAAGATCCGGAAGTTCGTCGATAAGTATATCGAACATAAGCTTATCATCCACCATTTCAAATTCAAAGGCGTGATTATGATATGCAAAGTTAAGTCCTGCCGATTTTATCTTGCGTAAAGGCTCGCGTATAGCATCGATAAAATCATATACGCCGCGGCCTTCGTGAAATTCATTGGGCATATATCCCAGTCCTATCGTAGGACATCCGAAAATAAGATGCTCTTTGATTAGATTGTCGGTATCGTTTATTATTCTGTCAAAGGGAGAGTGCGTGCATGTGATGGGCAGGGAAAATTCCTCAGAGTAAGATTTCAAAAGCTCCGGTTCTATCTCGCATATCGCAGACATTTGCACGACCTCGTATCCAATGTTTTTTATGGATTTAAAGGATTCATACAACGCTTCAGGGGTAGTTGTGTTGTCTCTTATTGAGTAGAATTGTGCTCCAAGCTTCATTTTTACCTCCGGAAACAATCTTTTACATCAATTTTATCATACATTTTCCTATAATGCAATAATATAATTATAAGTTTTTATTGCAATGGTTGTAAAAACTATTGCAAAAATTGCTCAACTGTGTTATAATGTATAATAGAAAAGTATGCGAAATGTTGTGTTCGCCGTTAAAAATAATGCTTTGAGGGAGAAAAAATGCTTAAAACATGCTCATATTCCATAGATAACTTTGCATTTAGCTATTCCGTAGATGTGCAATCGCCCGAAGGGCTTGATATTAAGCATTGTCATGATATGTATGAGATACTTTATGTTTTTGAGGGAAGCGGAAAATTCATGATTGAGGGTACGTCATTTGATATAAATCCCGGATCTCTACTTCTTATCAGACCCTTTGAATATCATTCAATGCATTTGGATGGAAAGTCGGTATACGAAAGATATGTACTTCATTTTCCGGAGTCATATTTGACAAATGATACATCCGGTCTTTTTAAATCAATACTTGACGGAGTTGAGGGGAGTGGCAAGGTTTACTCCGCAAGCTCATTGTCAAAGAACATTCTTCCGATTTTAGAACGATTTGATATAGCTGAAGCACTTCCGGATAACGAAAAGGCTATATACGTAAAGACTCTTTTATCAGAACTTATGATATTCCTTTCGGTTTCCGGCGGTGAACAAATAGCTATAAATGAAGGTGAACTCGGAGCGCGAGTAATACGATACTTGAATGAAAATATATCAAGGGATGTCAGCTTGGATACACTTGCAAAAAGGTTCTTTGTTAGTAAATACTACCTTTGCAGAGCATTTAAAAGACACAATGGTGTGTCTGTACATGGGTACATTAATCATAAGCGTGTTATGTATGCAAAGCAGCTTATAGAGCAAGGAGAAACGGCATCCGGAGCTGCGTACAAGGTTGGCTTCGGAGATTATTCCGCATTTTACAGAGCGTATGTTAAAATTATTGGTAAAGCACCAACAGCTTAATTCTTGAAAGGAGAAAAACGTAATTTATGAATTACGAGATTTTGAATAGTATAAACTCAATATCGGACGTCAAAATGCTTTCTCATGACAAGACTTTGGAATTATGCACTGAAATACGAGAGTTTTTGGTTGATAAAGTAGGGCAGAGTGGCGGGCATTTGGCGTCTAATCTTGGCGCAGTTGAATTGAGTGTAGCCGTTCATCGAGTCTTCAACTCTCCTGATGATCATATAATATTTGATGTTGGGCATCAAAGCTACGTTCATAAAATGCTTACAGGAAGATTAAAAGATTTTGACTTACTGAGAACCCCCGGCGGTCTTTCGGGCTTCACCGCAAGGAGAGAAAGTATACATGATCCGTTTGGTGCTGGGCATAGCTCCACATCTCTTTCTGCTGCACTTGGATTTGCGGAAAGCGACAAACTGCTTAGCAAAGATAACCATACGGTGGCGATAATTGGTGATGGTGCATTCACCGGTGGAATGATTCATGAAGCATTAAATAATTGTAGGCCTGATCTGAAACTTATAGTTATACTAAACGAGAACGGCATGGCAATATCCAATACAAAGGGAGCTTTTGCATCATATATTTCGAGAATTGGTAATCCTTTTGATCGAGATAACGAATCTAACATGGAGTCTGTAAAAGCCGGCCGTAACTATTTCGAAGAACTTGGGTTTAGTTATATAGGTGTTATTGACGGAAATAATATTACAGAAGTTGAATATGCTCTTCGTAAGGCCAAGGAACTTAACAAGTTAGTTTTTGTGCATCTAAGAACTAAAAAAGGCAAAGGAGTGCGTGAGGCAGAAAATAACCCTGTTAAATTCCATTCTGTCGTAAATTGCGGTGAAGATTCTTGCAAGTTCCACTCTATATTTGCAAACACACTAATAGAGCTTGCAAATAAGAAAGATGACGTGGTTGTTGTTACCCCCGCTATGGGAATAGGTACGGGATTGTCTGATTTCGAGATTAAATTTCCCGAAAGATTCTTTGATGTTGGTATAGCTGAATCGCATGCTTTGACTTTTTCAGCAGGGCTTACTGCTAATGGATTAAAGACATTTACAGCTATATATTCGACTTTCTTGCAACGCGGATATGATAGTTTACTGCACGATATAGCTTTACAAAGCCTACCTGCAAAAATATTTATTGACCGAGCAGGACTTGCGGTTTCTGATGGAGCAACACATCACGGCATTTTCGATGTAGCCTTTTTGTCAGGAATCCCCGAGATCGAAATAATTGCTCCAACAGATTACGATTCTTTGAAAGAATATGTACTTTACGCATATAACTCTGCTAAGCCCGTTGCAGTTAGATATCCAAACTGCGCTCAAAGTACGATCATAAATAACCATTTTACATTCAAGAACAGTAACCTTGGTGTTAGACTTGATTTTGATCCATCGCATCCTCCAAAGAATATATTTATCACATACGGCATGATTGCCGAGAATGTTATAAAGGCAAAGAAAACATTAGCAGAAAATGGCACAGAGGTTGGAATAATACTCCTTGAAAGAATAAAACCGTACTTGCCTACAGTTTCATATATAAAAGACTTTTTGACCGATGCTACACATGTTGTATATGTGGAAGAAGGAATAAAAACCGGTGGCGCTGCGATGATTACAGAAAGCTATCTTTTGCAAACAGATGCATTATCTAATGTGAAATATGAAATTGTTGCTATTGATGATAACTTTGCTAATCCAACAGAGCCTTGTGATCTATATGATTATGTTGGCTTGTCCGTGGATAAAATCATGCGGTATTTTTCAAATTAACAGAGGGAAAAATGATATATAACGTAAGTAACAGCGACTTTTCCGAGTATATAAATGCCGTTAAGCTTATAAATGCTGATGAAGTGAAAAGAGTGTATATCTTTACATTTGGCTGCCAGCAGAATGAAGCAGATGCGGAAAAAATACTCGGAATGTCTGAAGCAATGGGCTATGAACCAACCGATACCCCTGACAATGCTGATCTAATAATCCTAAATACCTGCGCCATAAGACAGCACGCAGAGGAAAAGGCATTATCTATGCTCGGTAGATTTAAAGCGCTTAAAAGAAAAAATAATAACCTTATTATTGGTGTTTGCGGTTGTATGGCCGCCGAAGAGCATATCAAAGAACTTTTGAAGAACGATTTTCATTACGTAACATTCACACTCGAACCCAATATGCTCCACAAAATTCCATATCTTGTTCATAGAGCATTAACCGATGGAAAGCGTAGCTTTGTTTTAGGTGAAGACAAAGGTGACATTGCCGAAGGATTGCCTATTACAAGAAGATATAAACATAAAGCTTGGGTATCAATAATGTACGGATGCAATAACTTTTGTTCCTATTGTATTGTCCCATATGTAAGAGGTAGAGAACGAAGTCGGTCTGCTGATGAGATAATTACCGAATGTCAAAGCTTGATCGCAGATGGAGTAAAAGAGATTACTCTGCTTGGCCAAAATGTAAACTCCTATAAGGGGAAAATCGATTTTGCATCCTTACTTGAGCGTATAGCTTTGTTAGACGGCAGATTTGTTATAAGATTTATGACAAGCCATCCAAAAGATGTATCCGATGCACTCATTGATGTGATGAGTAAATATTCTCCTAAAATTGCTCCTTACTTCCATCTTCCTTTGCAATCCGGAAGTAATAGAATACTCAAAGTTATGAACCGAACCTACGATAGAGAAAGGTTTATTGCTATTGCGGACAAGCTTAAAGAAAAAGTTCCGGGAATTTGTCTTTCAACGGATGTAATCGTCGGATTTCCGTCAGAGACCGAGGAAGATTTTCTTGATACACTTGACATTTTGAAAAAAGTGCGGTTTGATATGGTATATGCTTTCAAATATTCAGCGCGCGAAGGCACACCTGCGGCAAAAATGCCGGATAAAATTGATACCGCAGTAAAGGAAAATCGAATAGCTCGTCTTTTGAAGCTTCAGGATTCAATTTCTCTTGAGAATAATCAAAATCACGTCGGAGAAAGGGTAACAGTTCTTGTTGACTCGCTTTCAAAACGAAAAGAAATGAATACAGTAAACGCAAGAACATTCAGTAATAAACTAGTACATTTTGAAGGTGATGAGTCAATGATTGGCAAATATATAGACGTAAAGATTGAACGCGCGGGCGTTTATGAGCTTTATGCAACCAAAATTGATTAATTATATGATGAGGTGAATAAAAATGACTAAAATAATTGAACTTGCACATCAGCTCGGTATAGAGATTGCAAAGAGCGATGAAATCAAGGTACTAAATGAGACAAAAGAGGCTTTCGATTCCAATGAAGCTATCCAAACTCTTATGAGCGAGTACGAAGCGGATAGAGTTCTTCTTGGACAGGAATTTTCTAAGAATGAAAGCGAGATAGACGAGAAGGCTATTGCTGATCTCAGAGCAAGAATAGAAGAGCTTACAAGGGAAATTTCAAAGGATCCTGTATATATCGCGTTTGCAAACGCACAGCAAAATATGAACAAGCTTATGGCGGACGTAAATGCGGAGATAAAGTTCTGTATAACCGGAGAGAGGGATACCTGTACTCACGATTGTTCAACTTGCTCTGGATGTCATTGATAACAAATATTCCTTTTGACGGAGGTGCCGCTTTATGGCAGCAATTGTAATAGAAAAAATAAGTGAATTGACCACAGTAACGCCTATGATGAAGCAATATTTGGATATAAAGGCGGAATATGAGGGATATATTCTTTTCTATAGACTCGGAGATTTTTATGAGTGCTTCTTCGAGGATGCTGTAGTTGCATCCAAAGTGCTCGATCTTGTTTTGACAGGTAGAGAATGTGGAGATGGAAAAAGAGCCGCAATGTGCGGTGTTCCTTTCCACAAGGCAGATGTCTTTATAGGTAAGCTTGTAGATCAAGGCTATAAAGTAGGCATCTGTGAGCAGGTAGAGGATCCTAAACAAGCGGTAGGTCTTGTAAAACGTGAGGTAATTCGTGTAGTTACTCCGGGTACGGTTACTGATGCAGAGCTTTTGCGAGAGGGACAAAACAACTTCCTTGCCTCTATATACTTTGGTAAGCAATGTGCCGGAGTTTGCTTTGCAGACATTTCTACCGGTGATGTATTTACTACGTATATCGATGGCAATGATACTACTCAGAGACTGACAAATGAGCTTGCTGCATATAATCCGTCAGAAGCTATTATCAACGTTGTCGATCAGGATTGCCTCGAGATCGTTAACTTTTTAAATGAAAAGTCACATACTCTCGTCAACACAGGAATGCGTAGACTTTTTGCGTATGATAAATGCAGAGATTATGTTAAGACTGTTTTTGCGGATGAAATAGACAGACTTTCCACGCCCGAGCATATTATGGCGGTCGGAGCTCTTTTGGCATATATTAAAGAAACACAAAAAAGTGAAATAACCTTTGCAAGAGAAATAAATGTTTATTCGAAGGGACAGTATCTCGAGCTTGACTATAATACGAGAAGAAATCTCGAGTTGACCGAGTCAATGAGAAATAAGGAAAAACGCGGTTCTTTGCTTTGGGTACTTGACAAAACAAAAACTGCCATGGGCGCACGACTGTTGAGATCTTGGCTTCTAAAACCGTTGCTCAATCCGGTACAGATAGGCAAGCGTCAATCAGCGGTTTCTGACCTCGTGAAAAACAGAATGCTTCGTGATGAATTAACCGAGCTTCTTAGCAACACTCTCGATCTTGAACGTCTTACTGCAAAGGCGGTCTACGGAACTGCAAATGCCAGAGATTTACGTTCGATATTCTTAAGTATTGAAAGACTGCCCGAAATTAAATCTTTGCTTATGCAAAAAAGTGATAGTATCAAAGAACTCGCCTCGCGTATTGATACATTGGATGATATTGCCGATCTTCTCGGCAAGGCTATAGTGGACAATCCTCCTTACACAATACGTGAAGGCGGAATGATCAGAGATGGATTTAATTCAGATGTTGATTATTACAGAGGAATTAAAACCAATGGTACTGATATTATGGCGTCAATTGAGCAAAAGGAAAGAGAAGAAACCGGCATCAAAACACTCAAGGTTGATTATAATAAGGTGTTTGGATATTACATTGAAGTAACAAAGTCATTTATCGATCAAGTACCTGATAGATACGTAAGAAAGCAAACGCTTACAAATTGCGAGAGATATATAACAGGCGAACTTAAGGAAATGGAAAATACCATTTTCGGGGCTGAAGAGAAAATTGTAACGCTCGAATATGAACTTTTCTCGGGACTTCGAGCTGTTATAGCCGAGAATAATGAAAGAATAAGAAATACAGCATCACTTATTGCGGAGATAGACGTTTACCGCTCATTTGCAGATGTTGCCGATAAAAACGGATATATATGTCCTGAAGTTGATCTTTCTCACGATTTGATTATCAAGGATGGCCGTCATCCTGTGGTTGAGAAATTTGTCACAGATAGTTACTTTGTGCCCAATGATACAACTCTCGACGTCACCGATAATAAAGTAATGATTATAACCGGTCCTAATATGGCGGGAAAATCTACATATATGCGTCAAGTTGCCATAATTACTATTATGGCGCAGATCGGAAGCTTTGTTCCGGCAAAGGATGCTCGTATCGGCGTTGTAGATAAAGTGTTTACAAGAGTTGGGGCTTCAGATGATCTTGCATCTGGTCAATCGACATTTATGCTTGAAATGAATGAGGTGGCTTCTATACTTAAGAATGCAACTAAACGCTCGCTAATTATATATGATGAGGTCGGACGTGGTACAAGTACGTTTGACGGTATGGCTATTGCTCGTTCTGTTGTTGAATATACATATTCAAAGAAAATAGGAGCAAAGACACTTTTTGCAACGCATTATCACGAGTTAACTGATATGGAGGATCAACTTCCCGGCATTGTAAACTATAATATTGCAGCAAAGAAGCGCGGAGATTCCATAACCTTCCTTAGAAAGATTGTTAGAGGAGGAACCGATGATTCATACGGCATTGAGGTTGCAAAGTTAGCCGGCGTTCCAAATGAAGTTGTAAAACGTGCTCGCGAGATTCTTAAAGATATTGAGAGCGGATCACACATAGCAATTGGTCATAATGTTGTTAAAAAGAATGACGAGGCAGATCTGTTTAGCGGATTTATAAGTTCGGTAAACGATGACGTTGCAGACAAACTTCGCTCGATAGATATTAATACAATGACGCCTATTGAGGCGATGAATCTTCTTTTTGAGCTGAAGAATATGCTTAAGGATTGATATTATGGGAAAAATAAATGTTTTAAGCTTTGAAATTGCAAATCTGATTGCTGCAGGTGAGGTGGTAGAAAGACCCTCCTCAGTCTTGAAGGAATTGCTTGAAAACTCAATAGATTCAGGTGCTACATCGATAGTGGCTGAAATCAAGCACGGTGGTGTTTCTCTTATCAGAGTTACTGATAATGGTTGTGGCATTGAGCGCGAGGATCTCCCCATATCACTTCAAAGACATGCTACGAGCAAGATAAGAGAAAAAGATGATCTTGGAAGCATTATGACACTCGGATTCCGCGGAGAGGCTCTTGCGGCAATTTCATCTGTCTCAGAAATGACGATTATTTCTAAGACGAAAAATGCAGAATCTGCAACAATGCTTAGTGCGGAGGCAGGTAAGGTTGTTGATGTTTCCGAGGTTTTCGCCGCTGACGGAACGACTGTTGTTGTGAATAATCTTTTTTACAACGTTCCTGCAAGACGAAAATTTTTAAAGAAAGACTCAACAGAGGCAATGAATGTTGCTGCACTCGTTGAAAAGGTTGCTTTGTCTCGCCCCGATATTTCCATTCAACTTCTTATAGACGGAGAAGAAAAGTTCAAGACTCCCGGAGATGATAATCTCTTAAATACGATCTACGCTATATTTGGAAAGGCTTTTTCATCAAAGCTGATTGAAGTAGACGGTGAGGCTGACGGTATACATGTGCGTGGATATGTCGGCAGAAGTGATAACGTTAAGAAAAACAGAAATCTTATGAACGTATTTATTAATGGCAGATACGTTAAGAGTCTTACTGCTCAGGCTGCTATTGAAAGGGCATATACATCTTATATTGCACCCGAAGCCTTTCCGACCTGTGTTTTGTTTATTGATATGAATCCCTCTAACGTGGACGTAAACGTTCATCCTGCAAAGCTTGAAGTGAAATTTGCGGATGAAAGAAGCGTGTTTGAAATCGTATATTATACAGTTAAAAATGCTCTTGAAAAACACGAATACCGTCCGGAAATGGAGCTTGGAAAACAAAAGGTTGAAAAGAACTATGCCGGAGCATATGTTCCAATTGGCTCGGATACAAAAGGGGAACAGTTAAAAATGAGCGTTCCCTCGTACGTTAGACAAGATGAACCGAAAGACAAACGCTTGTCATATTCAACATCTATTTTAAAATCGGAGGTAAAAGGTGACTTAGATCGACCTATAAAGGTTGCATCATCCGCGGGTGTGGATTTTGGTGTTAAGAGAAATGAAATAGCATCTACGATGACACCTAAGGATTCGGTTGAGCTTCTTCGTAAATATCGCGAATCTGTATCTTTGCAAGAGATTGCTGTAAAAGCAAAAGAAGAGCCGATAATACATATCGACGATACACCTGAATATAAGTTCATTGGTGAGGCGTTTGAGTGTTACGTAATGATAGAGTACGAAGGCGCTTTGCTGGTTATAGACAAGCATGCAGCTCACGAAAGAGTCATTTTTGAGGATCTAAAAAAACAGAGCAGTGAAGATAATCGTATAGCTACTCAGATTCTTATGCTCCCTATCACCGTAATACTAAACGCTGAGGAGTTAGCTTGCGCAGATGAATATGCAGACGAAATAAAGCAGGTAGGATTTGAGTATAAAATAAACGGAACTGCTGCTGATATAACCGCTATTCCTTCTGCCGTAAGTTCTGATGAAGCAGAGTCGCTCTTCATAAAAATGCTTGATGAGATAATAGAGGGCATGGGTAAACCTTCAATCACAGAATCCATAAGAAAAGAAAAGGCACTTTATCAAATTGCCTGCAAAGCAGCAATAAAAGGCGGCAGAGTTTACACAAATGAAATTCTCCATTGGCTTATAAAGAAGTTGATTGCACTTCCCGATATAACTGTTTGTCCGCATGGTAGACCTGTCGCATTCAAGCTTACCAAAAATGAGCTTGACCGTCAGTTTGAAAGACTTAAATAAAGAAAGGTATCTTAAATGGCAAAATATACATTACTGAAACAGGAAGGACGCGCGCGCCGCGGAAGATTTGAGACCGTCCACGGTACTATTGAGACCCCTGTTTTTATGAACGTTGGAACATCCGCTGCAATTAAGGGCGGTATATCCACTAATGATTTACACGAAGTAAAATGTCAGGTTGAGCTTTCCAACACATATCATTTGCACGTTCGTCCGGGTGATGATCTTATCTATAAGATGGGCGGTCTTCACAAGTTCTTCAATTGGGATAAGCCTGTGCTCACAGATTCCGGTGGATTCCAAGTATTTTCTCTTGCTAAACTTCGCAAGATAACCGAAGAGGGGGTTTCCTTTAACTCTCATATTGACGGCAAGAGAATATTTATGGGCCCCGAGGAATCCATGAGAATTCAATCTCATCTCGGTTCAACCATTGCTATGGCGTTCGACGAGTGTGTAGAGAACCCTTCACCTTATCAATACGTTAAGGCATCTGAAGAGCGTACCGTTCGTTGGCTCAAGCGTTGCAGAGAAGAGATGGACAGGCTTAATGCTGAGGAAGGAACTGTTAACCCTCATCAGCTCCTTTTTGGTATCAATCAGGGTGGCACTTATGACGACCTTCGTGTGAGAAATATGGAGGCGATCAAAGAGATCGAGTGTGACGGATATGCAATAGGCGGACTTGCTGTTGGAGAATCTGCGGACGTTATGTATCATGTTATCGACGTAGTCGAACCGCATATGCCTGTCGACAAGCCGAGATATCTTATGGGTGTTGGTACACCGCAGAATATCGTTGAGGCTGTTTATCGCGGTGTTGATTTCTTTGACTGTGTTATGCCTTCAAGAAATGCTCGTCACGGCAACCTCTTCACTTGGAAGGGAAAAATGAATCTTCTCAACGAGAAGTATATAGATGACGCAAGACCCATAGCTCCCGAGTGCGAATGTCCTGCTTGCAAGCATTATTCTCGTGCTTATATCCGCCACTTGTTTAAGGCTAAAGAGGCTCTTGGTATGAGACTTGCAGTGCTTCACAATCTCTATTTTTACAATGATCTTATGCAGAAGATCAGAGATGCTCTTGACGAAGGAAAATTTGAAGAATTCTATCATAAGTATAGAGATCTTCTCGCAGAGAGACGCGCAGATTAAAAACAATATAACTCACAAATTATGAATAACAAAAAAGAAGCCGAATGATCCCCTAAAGTTTCATTCAGCTTCTTTTTTATTAAATTACTTGTTATGTCCCGAGCAATTCGATCCATCAAAAAATCCGGTCATATCGCAGAAATATGTACCATCTTCCTGCAGCTTTAATCCAATAGCACGGAGCAGGGTACTATCAGCGGCATCTTCGGTCGCCGTGATTGTATGTGAGCCACACATATCGATAAAGTTCATTGTTGAACGTCCAAGTATAAACATAGCCTCGTAATCTTCATTATAAGCTTTTGCAGGACGTAGATCAAGAATTCGTCCACCGCTTGAAACTATCTCAAATTGTGCGAATCCCATTAATTCGCCAGTTTCAACATCATTCATAGCGTATGCAAACGCACCATCTTTATATTCACAGTTGCAATTATGCGCACACTCTATCTGAATATTCGTGGATTGTATAGGTGTGATCTTAAACATGACTATTAGTATCCTTTGTTGTCTTGTAGAGGTAATCTACCTCATGCTGCTCAAGATAGCGCCATTTTCCGACAGGTAATCCATCGAGTTTTAAATTACCTATAGAAACTCGTGAGAGACGTTTTACAGTAAGCCCTGCCGCCTCGCACATTTTTCTTATTTGCCTGTTTCTGCCTTCAAATAAGGTCATTTTTAGGACGGTTCCGCTCTCGTCCTCACTTGAAACGGTAACAACAACGGGCTGAATTTTGTAACCGTCTATGACAAGTTCTGATGTTAAAATCTCCATCTGCTCGTCGTTTATCTTGCCCGCAACTTTTACTCTGTATACCTTGCCTATAGTGTGCTTGGGATGTGTCAGCCTGTTTTTTAGTTCGCCATCATCGGTAAGCAAAAGAATACCCTCAGATACAAGGTCAAGTCTGCCTACAGGGTACACGCGCGCATTAACTCCATCAAGAAGATCTGTGACACACTTTCTTCCTCTGTCATCGGTTGTAGAACAAAGATAGCCACGAGGCTTATTCATCATTATGTAGGTGTATGCCTTCTTTTCGTATTTGATTCTTTTCCCTCTGTATGAAATTACATCATTACGAGGATCAATTTTTGTTCCGAGCTGGGCAACGTGTCCGTTTACGGAAACGCTGCCATTTTTAATTTCTTCTTCAGCAGCACGGCGTGACATTATGCCTGCATCTGACATATATTTTTGCAGTCTTATTTTTTCCATTGTAGATTTATCTCCTATAAAAAGAAGTGTTTTGCTTTCTTGATCTTAACATTATTAGTTGATATTATATCAATTGTCTCGGATCTTTCGTTTATATTAATTATAACTTCCCCTATCTTATCTCCAAACTTTGTGTCGTTAACAATATAAGATGGAAGGTTAATGCTGTAATTAATATCTTCGTTAATAAATTTAACTAATGTATTCTGTTTAAGCTTTATTTCAATCTTAGCTCCGTCGGATGAAATAGTAGGTATGCTATCGGGCAGATTTATAACTTTATTTAAATCAACGCTTTCAAGATTTTCGAAGCCAAAGTTAAGCATGTTCTTGTGATCGTTCCAATCATCAGGATCGTCGAGTGTAACTGCAATAAGGGTGACACCGTCTTTTTTTGCTGCACTAACAAGGCATCGTCCGCTTTTCTTTGTGTATCCCGTTTTAACTCCGATACAATTTTCATAGCATCTTATAAGCTTATTGTGATTAACAACAGTTCTTGCTTCATCTCCAATTTTAAAACTGTACTTATATGTGCTTACAATTTTTTTAAATGTATCGTTGTTCAAGGCTTCTGCTGCAATGATGGATAAATCGTATGCTGTGGTGTAATGCTCATTTGCATCAAGACCGTGAGGATTTTGAAATTGAGTATTAATTGCTCCAATTTCTCTAACCCTATCAGTCATTTTAGCTGCAAAGTCTTCTGTATTACCTGATATTCTAAGTGCAAGGACTGTCGCAGCGTCATTGGCACTTTGAAGCAGCACCGCATAAACAAGATCACGAACAGTTAATTCATCGTTTTCTTTTAGGTATAAAGATGAGCCTTCTATACCAACAGCGTCTTTCGGAACTTGAATTATTTCATCAAAATTTAATGTTTCTATTGCAATAAGTGCAGTTACTATCTTAGTTGTGCTTGCCATAGGCAAGCGAGTATTGGCATTTTTTTGATGCAAAAATGATTTTGTATCCGGATTATAGAGCGCTGATGACTTCGCACTTGTACCAATTCCTGTTTCAGCGGACGCGAGCAGTGCCATCATTGAAATCAAAAAGGTAGATAGTATTAAAAGAAATAATAAAGTTTTTCTGTCTTTCATAATCACCTCACAGATATATTTTGTGAGCAATGAAGAAAAATAACTGTGGAAAGTTATGACAGAGAATTTTTAATCTTATCTATTATTTCCGGTGAACGCTCAATTATTGAAAAAAGTCGATCACAGTTTGCCTTATTCCCATTTAGTGAAATAAGATTTACACCGGAATCACTTGATATTGTAAGAAGGGCTATTGGCGATATTGAAATACCTGTTCCGCTTCCACATCCAAAATTTTGACCTTGAAATGTCTTTTTTTGGCCATAATCAAAACCACCGCCTAAAAAACCAACAGTCATTTTGGAGATGGGTATAATAGTAACGCCGCTTGGTGTACTAATCGTATTTCCAATAATTGCATTAGAATTTGCGAATGCCTTTATACCTTCAAGAGATTCTTTAATTACTTCGCTCATATCAGACATTATTTATTACTTCCTTTGCCTTGTTTCTTATAAAATAGTATAGTAATATCAGGGCAGAATTAATCAAATGTATGAATGAAAAAATAAAGCAGGCATCAAAACGGATTTTATTTGTTTCGTTTTTAATGTGCGAAGTTTCTGTTTTTGTTACACAGAAACTTTTAGAATTTATAGAAAGATAGGTTAACAAAAACTGTTCTATTGCAAGTGAGCTGATGCGGCTGAAAAGTGACGGAAAATCATTTTTCTTATGATAAAAAATTGAAACACGACTTTTACCTATCAAATATTTTATGGGTTTAGACAGATAAGATATTTTATTGAACGCACTTATTATATCTCTAAGTCGTATTTTTCTTGTTTCATTTTCATGTAAAACTATGGCTAAAATATTAAGATTGATTTTTACTGTTAGCTTCTCTCTCATTGAAACTTTTATGACAATATTTTGAAAAAGTACAAATAATAGTGCAACTAATATTGGAATCAACCCAAACCACGCCATAATTTTAATCAGTAGTCCTCGTGAATATCGTCGTCTGCAGAGGGGTCCTCAAATTCCATAATCTCTTCGGTATCTGCAGATTCGGACGCTGGTGCTTGGTTATCTGTTGTATTATCAGTATCTGTAGTTGAATTTTCCATAGTGTTGTTTGTATCCACAACGTTTTCAATATCAAGCGTGAGCTGTTCTCCATCTACAATGGTTTCTTCACTTTCCTCTAAAGCTGCCTCTTCCTCTGCCTTCGCACCTTCGAATACCTCGATCAGCTCGTCGCTGGTTTTGGGAAGTGAATCAAGGTCATTTAAGCCAAAGCAACGGAGAAAGTCGAGCGTTGTTCCGTAAAGCATAGGTCTGCCGGGAACATCAAGACGTCCTGTTGATCTGATCAGTCCACGGTCAAGAAGGTTATTCATTGCATAGGAAGAATCGACTCGTCTCAAAGTATCAACAAATGCTCTTGTAACAGGCTGGTTGTACGCAACGATTGCAAGAACCTCCATAGATGAGGTTGAAAGAGAACCGCTCTTTCTTATGCCGAGAGCATCACGTATTTCATGTAGATAATGTTCCTTAGTACAAAGTTGACACGAATCCTTATATGTGAGAAGTATTACACCGCGTGGAATCGTGGGATCGTTATACTTCATTGCATATTCAAATACCTTGTCCTTTATAACAGCGGGAGTAAGCTCAAAGACTCTTGCAAGAGTAGCATAAGTAATCGGATGACCTGCTGCAAAAAGAATTGCTTCAAGTGCTTCTTCAAACACAACCACTCTTGGAGCTTCTTCTTCGTTTATTTCAATAATCTGTTTTGTCTCACTCATTATTTGTGCCTCATCAATTTCCTTCATTTTCTTCTGTCAATGGCGTATCGAATTCACTTTCTGTTGCCTCTCCGGGAATATAATCGGGATTAAGAGAAAACATCATTTCAAGACCGTTTTCCTCATATTCGACAATGTCTTCGATGACTTTTATTGATGTAATTTTTATTCGTTGAATTTTTATAAGCTCAAGTATTCCCATAAATCTTGCGACAAGTTCAGCACGCGAGTCGGAATCTTTGAGTAAGAAAAATAGCGACGCTTCTTCGTGTTCATCAAGAATAGTGCATATCTCTTCAATTTTTTCTTCTACAGAGACAACTTTTCGCTTTATTAGGGGGTTAACAAGATCGTGAGGTTTTCTGAGGGCCTCCGCTACTTTAATTCTTCGCAAAACAGCATTAAGGGCCTTAACAAGAAGCGAAGGATCAAGATCAAGCGGAAGTCCGCGTTCCGGTGGAATGGAATCCTGTCCTTTGACAAATCTACTCGAGAAATCGTCATACATGGGCTTTAACTTCTCGGCAGCAAGTTTGGCTTGCTGATGTAGCAGTAGGGCGTTTTGAATCTCACGTCTTGGATCGTTTTCTGTGCCTTCTTCATGAGGGAGAAGCATCTTGCTCTTAATGAGCATGAGATCGCTCGCCATTACGATAAATTCGGTCGCAATTTCGAGGTCCATTTTTTGTGCTTCCTCGAGATACTCCATATACTGATCGCATATTAAAGCAATTGGAATATCTGTTATACTTACTTTATTCTTTTGTATAAGTGCCAAAAGGAGGTCAAGGGGACCTTCAAATTGGTCAAGTCTATATGTGAGCTGTTCTATCATAAAATCCTCCGTGCTTTATCTGAACATTGGTATAAGGCGCCAGAAGTTCAGAATACCGTTTGCGATCGCATTGATTGCATCGCTGAGTAGATCTGAAAGAGAGAAAAATTTTGCTATAGCAGTAAGCGCGGAATTACCTGCGATAAATGGTATTGACATAAATGCGATGTAAACATATTGCCCGAGGAATAGCCAGGCAATTACACCCCAATATATCTGTCTTTCATATTTCATTACTTTGAAATACCATTTATCCGGTAGTATTACGTTAAGAATTCTTGAGCCGTCAAACGGTGGCACAGGAATAAGATTGAATATCCCGAGACCTATATTTATTGAAAAGAAATACAGTAAAAACAATAATATATTTATCTCAAGATTATCAATAAATCTGTTGCCTGTTTCTTTGAATAATGAATAGCATAAAAGATATAGGAAGGCGGTAAAGAATCCGGTGATAATGTTTGTCGCGGGACCTGCTAACGCGGTCAATGCAAAGCCTTTTCTCGGATTTTTAAAATTTCTTGGATTAATTGGTACGGGTTTCGCCCAACCAAAATGGAAGAAAATCATACATATAGCGCCAAGAGGATCGATATGATGAATTGGATTTAAGGTGAGCCTGCCAAGTGACTTAGCAGTATCGTCACCTAATCTATATGCCATATATCCGTGTGCATATTCGTGTATTGTGAGAGCAACCAGTGCTGCCATAGCAGATAGTATTAACTGTGATATATCCATTTTTTTACCTTTAGGTAGTTATTTATTTAAGAATTTATTTAAGAGATGGCATCCGTGATTTTCTTCCAAACGTCATCCTTTCCAACTCTTGTAACAGAAGAGAATGGGATAATTTCAATTCCGGTTCCTTCAAAGTATTCCTTATGAAGTCCATCCAGAGCATTTGCAAGCTGTGTTTTGGAAAGCTTGTCTGTTTTTGTTGCGACAACTATAAATTTGACTCCGTTGTCAATAAGGAAGTTAATCATCATAATATCATCATCGCTCGGACCCGTGCGGATATCTATCAGCTGTATTACAAGCTTTATAGCATCGCTTGAAGGATTCTTTATGAAGTAATCTTCGGTTAGGGTACTCCAACCTCTTTTTGATTCCTGAGATCGCTTTGCGTATCCATAGCCGGGAAGATCCACTAAATAAAGCTTTTTGTCTATATCGTAATAGTTAATGGTAATTGTTTTTCCGGGAGATGATGATACTCTTGCAAGGGATTTCCTTCCAAGAAGGGTATTAATTAAGGAACTTTTACCGACGTTTGATCTTCCCGAAAGTGCAACCTCTGGACGTGGGTCACGTGGAAATTGTTTGGAGTTTCCTACGGTAATAGCTATATTTGCATTGTTTACATTAATTTTCATTGCCTTCTCCAAATGATAATTGCATTAAATAATGAGTGCGTTATTCAAAACATCAATTGCGGTCGCACACGGAACAAAGGTGAGGTTTTCTTTTGCTTCCTTATCTATATCATCAAGATCTCTGAGATTCGCCTCGGGTATGAGAACCGTTTTTACTCCTGCGCGATAAGCCGCAAGCGTTTTTTCTTTAAGACCGCCTATTGCAAGAACTTTTCCTCGCAAGGTGATCTCACCCGTCATTGCAACGTCACGTTTAACAGGATAATTTCCAAGTGCGCTGATAATGGCAGTAACCATTGTTACGCCGGCGGACGGTCCATCTTTTGGGACAGCTCCTTCGGGAAAATGAATGTGTATATCTTTAGTTTTGTAGAAGTCTTTGTCGATCTTATATTCAACCGCCAAAGTTCTGACGAATGAATGGGCAATCTTTGCGGACTCCTTCATAACGTCTCCGAGTGAACCTGTAAGTTCGATCTTGCCTGTTCCGTCAAGAACAGCAACCTCAACCTTAAGCATGTCGCCTCCTGCTTGAGTATAAGCAAGGCCGTTGACCACTCCAACAGGATTTTCTTTATCGATCTTTTCCGGAATAACCTTGATCTTGCCAAGATATTCGGAAAGATTTTTCTCGGTAATTTTTACAGACCTCGCTTTTCCTTCGGCAATTTTTTTCGCAGCCTTTCTCATGAGCGAAGCAAGCTCCCTCTCAAGATTTCTTACACCTGCTTCAAGTGTATATCCCTTGACAAGAGCAAGTATTCCGTCATCTGTAATCTTAAACATTCTTTTTTTGACTCCATTAGCAGCCATTTGCTTTGGAATCAAGTGGTTTTTCGCAATTGCAAGTTTTTCACTATCGGTATAGGTAGACAGCTCGATTATTTCCATTCTATCAAGAAGGGGAGCCGGAATTCCGTCATAGCTGTTTGCTGTGGCGATAAACATTGTATCCGAAAGATCAATCGGAATTTCCATAAAGTTATCTCTGAATGATTTGTTTTGCTCGGGATCGAGAACCTCGAGAAGAGCAGAGGTGGGGTCACCTCTGAAATCTTTAGCCATCTTATCTATTTCGTCAAGAACAATCACGGGGTTTTGCACCTTTGCGTTGATTATTGCGGTTACTATTCTGCCGGGCATTGCTCCGACGTAGGTCTTTCTGTGGCCTCGTATTTCTGCTTCATCATGCATGCCGCCAAGTGAGACACGCGCGTATTTTCTTTTAAGAGCGCGAGCTATGGAAGCCGCAACGGAAGTCTTACCGACACCGGGAGGGCCTACGAGGCAAATTATTTGACTTTTAACGCCCTTTGAAAGTTGTTTTATAGCAACAAATTCAAGTATTCTTTCTTTTACCTTATCAAGTCCATCATGATCTGCATCGAGAACTTTACGAGCTTCTTCAACATTTACTTCATCATTAGACATAATGCCGAACGGAAAATCGAGACAAGTGTCGAGATATGCGCGAATAACGGTACCTTCAGCCGCTCCAAAAGGCGTTTTTGCCAGCTTGTTGAGTTCTTTAAAAAGCTTTTCTTTGGTTTCATCAGAAAGATTTGCCTTTAAGATTCTATTTTCATATTCGGAAATCTCATCATCATCGTCTTCGCCAAGCTCTGACTGTATGGCTTTAATTTGCTCCCTCAAGAAATAATCTTTCTGATTTCGGTCAATCTTCTGGCGCACTTGAGCTTGGATATTATGCTCACATTCGAGTAGCATAAGTTCTTCTTCAAGGCAAACGAGAAGCTTTTCAAGTCTTGATTTTGGCGTTAATGCCTCAAGAACAATTTGCTTGTTCTTGTAGTCTATAACTGCAGATGAAGCTACAAAGTCTGCAAGATATCCGGGATTTGCTATAGCCTCAGCGTTCATTCTCAGATCGTCTGTAAAGCTCGGGTGAATATCCTTTAAGGGCTTTAGTCTATTTTTAACCTCTTGCATGAGTGCTTCAAGCTCTTTCGTGAGTCTTGCGGGAGATTTTTCCTCTTTAAGTTCACCGATTGCAAGATAGAAGCCTGATGTAGGTTTTACGTCGCTGATTTTTACTCTCGAAAGTCCTTCGAAAACTACAGAGAGATTGCCTTGCGGATTTTTTACAACGTGTTTGATTTCTGCGAGAACGCCAACGTCATAAAAGTCATCCTCTGTAGGTTCTTCTATAGAAATATCTTTTTGCGTTGCAAGTATTACTTTGGCATCATGGAGGGTTGCAGCGGCAGTAAACGCCTTGAGAGAAATGGGTCTAACTATTTCGATGTTAAGCTGAACTCCTGGGAATCCTACAATGCCTCGCAGAGCAATTAATGGTAATGAGATCTCATTAATCTCGTTTCCTATATATTCTTTGTCTTGGATTTTTGACATTATTACCTCGTGAATATGCGTAATTGGCGAGTAATCATAATACGCCAAATATCATTATAGCATACTTTTTTATTAAAATCTATACTTTTTTAAAATATTATTGCTTTTTATCTTAAATTATATTCAAAAACATATTTTTCAAATATTTTTTCATATCCTTCGTTGACTTACATGTTAAAGTGTGGTATAATAGCATAATAAAATGATATGGTGGAAGTATGTATATTTTAGGAATTGATCCCGGTTTTGCAATCGTGGGATGGGGAATAGTTGAGTCACATAGAGGAAACGTAAGACCGGTTGCTTTCGGTGCAATAACTACGCCCGCTCACACTCCAATTGAATCGAGACTTTTAATGATACAGAATGATCTCGAAGCGATAATAGAAAAATATCATCCGGATGAGATGGCTGTAGAGGAGCTTTTCTTTAATACGAACATCACAACTGCAATTGCTGTAGCGGAGGCACGTGGGGTTATTGTATGCACCGCGCACAGACTTGGAGTAAAAGTTAATGAATATACTCCTTTGCAAGTAAAACAGGCGGTTGTTGGATATGGTAAAGCTGAAAAACAGCAGGTGATTTCTATGGTTACAGCACTTCTTAAGCTTCCTAAACCTCCAAAGCCTGATGATACTGCAGATGCGCTTGCAATTGCGCTTTGTCATTCTCAGTGCGCAGGATCGGCAATGGGAAAATATTTTAATCAAAGAGGTTGACAGTATGTGGATAGCTAATGATTGGAAAGACTATACTATATTGGATACATCATCCGGAGAAAAGCTTGAGATATGGGGAAAATATAGCTTGATAAGACCTGATCCTCAGGTTATTTGGAAAACTGAAAAAAAGCATCGCCTTTGGACACATGCGGATGCGAGCTATAAAAGAAGCCGTTCTGGTGGCGGAGCGTGGAATGAAAATCGTTTACCTGAGAGCTGGCACATTAACTATAAAGATCTAACTTTCTTGATTAAACCCACAGGGTTCAAGCATACCGGACTTTTTCCCGAGCAGGCAGTGAACTGGGATTGGTTTAGAGCATTGATTGAAAAGGCGGACAGGCCTATAAGGGTTCTCAACCTTTTTGCTTACACCGGCGGTGCAACTGTAGCAGCTGCAAAGGCAGGAGCATCGGTATGTCACGTTGATGCTTCAAAGGGCATGGTACAATGTGCTAAAGAAAATGCACGACTTTCCGGTTTGGCAGATGCTCCCATACGTTATATTGTAGACGACTGCAAGAAATTTATTGAGCGCGAAATCAGACGTGGTAATAAATATGACGGTATAATTATGGATCCTCCTTCATATGGAAGAGGTCCTACCGGCGAAGTTTGGAAAATAGAGGATAGCATCGACGATTTTGTATCTCTTGTTTCGGGCGTTTTATCGGAAAAACCTCTGTTTTTCCTTTTGAATTCTTACACAACCGGGTTGTCTGCATCGACCATGAAATACATAACAGATTCGAGACTTTTAACTAAATTTAATGGAAAAAGCAAAGCAGATGAATTGGGGATTCCTGTAAAGGAGTCGGGGCTTGCACTGCCTTGCGGATCCAGTGTTCGAGTGGAATTTGATTAATACCGAAAGGCTTATTTTAATGAACGAAGAAAAATATATAATTAAAACAGAGAACCTGTCTTTTACCTATTATGACGGCGATATTGACGAGATGAAGAGTGATGAAATTCCTGCTCTTAAATCGGTTAATCTCTCTGTTAAAGAGGGGGAATACATTTCTGTCCTTGGTCATAACGGCTCCGGAAAGTCCACTCTTGCGAAACTTTTGAATTTGATTTTAATACCATCTTCCGGCAAGATATTTATCGATGGCAAAGACGTTTCTTCGGAAAATCTTTCCGATGATGAGGTATTCGAGGTAAGAAAAAAGATCGCTATGGTCTTCCAAAATCCCGACAACCAAATTGTTGCAACCGTTGTCGAGGAGGATGTTGCCTTTGGTGTCGAAAATCTCGGTATTCCGAGAGAAGAAATTCGCAGAAGAGTTGTTAATGCTTTAAATGTTGTTGGAATGCAGGAATATGCAAGACATGCTCCTCATAAGCTTTCCGGCGGTCAAAAGCAAAGAGTTGCAATCGCCGGTATAATAGCTATGCGTCCTCGCGTGATCATTTTTGATGAGTCGACCGCAATGCTTGATCCGATTGGAAGAAAATCCGTTATAGATATAATGGAAAAGCTTAACAGAGAAGAAAAGATTACCGTTGTTAATATAACACATTATATGGAAGAAGCGGCAAGAGCGGATAGAGTTATTGTTATCAACGATGGTGAAATGATTCTTGATGGAACACCTAAGGAAGTTTTTTCAAAGGTGGATTTGCTTCATAGCATAGGTCTCGAGTCGCCTCAAAGCACCGAACTTGTCAAAATGCTTAAGGACTCGGGAATTGATGTTGATATATATACTATCGGTGAAAAGGAATGTATAGATAAAATCTTTTCTGCATTGACCACCGAGAAGGAATGAATATAAAATGAACGAAATTATTAAGGTAGAAAACGTTTCGTATATTTATAGCAAGGGAACACCTTTTCAAAAAATAGCACTCGATAATGTATCGCTTTGTTTTGAAAAGGGGAAGATTACAGGACTTATTGGTCATACAGGATCCGGTAAATCTACTCTTGTAAGCTTACTAAATGGTTTAAATAAGCCAACTGAAGGTAAAATTTACTTGAATGGCGTTGATATTTGGGAGAAACCTAAAGAAATAGCAAAAATAAGATTTAAAGTTGGCGTAGTTATGCAGTATCCCGAGTATCAGCTTTTTGAAGATACTGTTTGGGCTGATATTGGTTTTGGTCCACGCAACCAAGGATTAAGTGACGAAGAGGTAAAGGTCAGAACGCTTGATGCGATAAGATTTACGGGTATTGGAAAAGAAATACTCAATAAGTCTCCTTTTGATCTTTCGGGCGGCCAAAAAAGGCGTGTTGCTATTGCGGGTATAATTGCTATGCGACCCGATGTACTTGTTCTTGACGAGCCTGCAGCAGGACTTGATCCGCGTGGCAGACGTGAGATACTTGGTGGACTACGAAAGCTTGTTGAGGAAACCGGAACGACGATAATACTTGTAAGCCATTCTATGGAAGATATGGCACACTATTGTGATAACGTTGTTGTTATGAACGGATCACGACTTTATAAATCAGGAACAGTTGAAGAGATATTTTCTCTCGGGTCTGAATTAACGAATATTGGTCTTGATGTTCCACTTATTTCGAAAATTTCGGATGAATTAATTAAAAAGGGAATTCCCCTTAAAGGCACGCTTTATACTGTTGAAGGTGTTAAGAATGCAATAATCGAATACGCAAGGGAGGGAAAAAGATGATCTCTGATATTACACTCGGACAATTTTTCCCGGGATATTCAATTATCCATAAACTTGACCCGAGAACAAAAATCATTTTATCTGTACTGTTTATCATCACCGTTTTTCTTGCTAATAATCCATTTACATTATTGTTTTTGTTAATTTTAACATTCACAATGATATTGTTGAGCAGAATATCAATAAAGGTGATTTTAAAAGCTGTAAAACCCCTTGTTTTTATTTTGATTTTTACGGCTATACTTAATATTTTCCTCACACAAGGTGAAGGCGATCCTTTAATTTCTTTTGGTAGAATTAGCGTTTATGAGGAAGGAATTATCAGAGCGATATTTATGTTTGTCAGAGTTTTGATTTTTATCCTCTCCTCTACTGTGCTTTTGACCTATACTACTTCTCCTATATCCTTGACAGATGGTATTGAGTCTTTGTTATCTCCGCTAAAGAAAATCAAGGTTCCTGTGCACGCCTTCGCGATGATGATGTCTATCGCACTTCGATTTATTCCGATCCTTGTTGAAGAAACCGAGAAAATAATGAACGCACAAAAATCGCGTGGAGCTGATTTTTCAAGCGGAGGTTTGATAAAGAGAGCGAAGGCTTTGATTCCGATAATCATTCCTTTACTTGCTTCTGCATTTAACAGAGCCGACGAACTTGCAACAGCTATGGAGTGTAGATGCTATCGAGGTGATGTTAATAGAACCAAACTTGTAAAACTTGAATATCACGCTATGGACTTTATTTGGATAATTGCATTCGTATTTATCTTTGTTTCTGTAATTCTACTTAGAATTATTCCGTATGATTTAGAAATAAGTTCACCATTATTCGACGTATTTTTCTACAAAATCTAACTCTTGGAGGCCGAGTATGAAATATTTTGCGAAAATTAAATATCTCGGCACGAACTTTCACGGATTTCAAGTTCAACCAAACAAACGAACTGTTCAAGGCGAGCTTTGTACCGCGCTTTCGCTCGCGACCGGATTTCCATGCAAGGTGACGGGATGCAGCCGTACGGATGCTGGTGTTCATGCTAATGAATTTTGCATAACGGTTGACTGTGACGGCGCCACTGTTCCTCCCGAAAAGCTTCCTGTCGCAGTTGCGCGCTTTATGCCTGTGGATTTATCTCTATTTTATGCCGAAGAGGCAAACGAGAAATTTCATCCTCGATACGATGTTGTATCAAAGGAATATCTGTATAAAATAAAAAATGAAAGAGTTTACGATCCATTTTATTATGGCAGAGCTTGGTTTTTACCAAAAAACATTGATGATGATCATATTGCGAAAATGCAGTTGGCAGCGAATTTAATAGTTGGAAGGAAAGATTTCTCCGCATTTATGTCACCTGGATCTGATGTAACCGATACAGTTCGCAATGTTTTTTACATCAGCGTAAATAAAGTAGGTACGGATATTGACATCAAAATCTGTGCTGATGGCTTTCTTTACAATATGGTAAGAATAATTGTCGGTACGTTGATTGAGGTCGCATACGATAGATTAAATCCTATAGATATAATCAAAGTTATCGAGTCACGTGACAGACGAAATGCCGGTATGACAGCTCCGCCTGATGGACTTTACCTAAACAAGGTTTCATATTGATTCCGAATTTACCATATAAAATCTAAAATATTTAAAACGCAGAGTGGAAAGATTAAATTAGTCTTCATTCTGCGTTTTTATTTGAGGTTTTTATGAAGAAAAGGTTAGTTTCTCTTGCAATTGTATTTTTTGTATTAACAGGTATTGTTTTCATATCGTTTGGAATCTGTTTTGTATATGCTAAGAAAAGTATAAACTACGACTTAGATGAAGAACTTTTCAAAAAAGCGAAACAAGATATGACCGTTTATTACTATGCGTATAATTCATCCGGACAATTGATTGAAGTTTTCAAATCCTCGAGAGATACAAAGCGTGAATGGACAAATTTTAATGATATTGGAGATGAATTGAAATATGGTTTTATTGCTATGGAGGATAGAAATTTCTATAAACACAAGGGAGTTAATGTTAAGCGCACAACGGCGGCGATTTTAAATCATATTTTTAAATTCAAGAGTAGTTTTGGAGCTTCCACAATAACACAGCAGGTGATTAAAAATATAAGCGGAGATAATGAAATAAGCATCTCACGAAAGTTTAAGGAGATAATGCGCGCGATAAATCTCGAGTATAAACATTCTAAGGATGATATTTTTGAGTTATATATGAATATTGCACCGATGACGGGAAATATGTACGGTGTGGGTGCAGCGGCAGACGTATATTTTGGTAAAGACACATCTGAATTATCTTTATCAGAAGCAGCAACAATAGTCGGCATTACAAACGCTCCTTCAAAATATAATCCGTACACACATCCACAGAGTTGTATAGAAAAAAGAAACAAAGTGTTATATGCGATGTATGCAGCCGGATTTATAGATAAAAGTGAATATGATATGGCAATAAAAGAGCCGTTGGTTTTAAATGGTAGAATGGGTAATTTCGGCATTTCCTCATGGTTTATAGAAACAGCTAATAAAGAAATCGTTTCGGATATTTGTTATACTTATGAGATAACGTCGCAGGCGGCAAATTTGCTGCTTGGTGGCAGCAAAGTAATTTTGACGATGAATCCGGATATTCAAGACATACTCGAAGATTACTTTTCAGATACAAATAATTTATCGTATAAATTTTCGGACGGTCTAAAATATGCAATGGTAATTTCCGATCCTTACTCGGGAAACCTGCTTGGAATAATCGGAAACGGAGGAAAAAAGAAGGCAGATTATATCTTTAACTATGCAACAACAAATATTATTCCAGGATCGGTTTTAAAACCGATCGCATTATATGCACCTTTGATAGATGATAATATAATTAGTTGGTCTACAATATTTGAGGATAATCCTATCGAATATATCGATAGCGCGAATGGTAAAATTCCTTATCCGAAAAATTCTCCGGATATTTATGAAGGTGAGATAGATATAAATGAAGCCTTATACAAATCTAAAAACACGGTTGCTGTTCATTTGTATAACGTTCTGGGTTCAAGACGAATCTTTAATCATTTGAAAGAAATTTATGATTTTAAAGGCTTGGTCGAGAGAGAACAAATAGAAGATGCTACGATTGTTACCGATTTAGCTTTAGCGCCACTTGCCCTCGGACAGTTAACTTATGGCGAATCATTGCGAAAGCTAACTGAATCCTACAACGTTTTTCCGGCAGAGGGGGTGTTGTATAATGGTCGAAGTTACTTAGAGATATATGATAGATCAGGCAAAATGCTTATAAAGAAAGAACAAATTAAGAAGAATGTATATTCGCAAGAAACCGCACAAATTATGAATCAGCTTTTGTCAAATGTCGTCTTCAAAGGAACCGCAAAACAAATAAAATTAAAGGAACTGATTGATGTTGCGGGAAAAACGGGAACGTCGGGTAACGACCGAGATAGACTTTTTGTTGGATATACTCCATATTTTACTGCAGGAATTTGGACTGGATACGCAACAGATAATAAAGAAGTCGGATATAATTCTCCTAATCATATCGAAATATGGGATGAAGTTATGAGTAAAATACATGATAAACTTGTATTTGACAATTATAAGGATGAGGTTGCGAGCTTTAAAACTAATAGGATAATTGTTAAGCCATATTGTTCAAGATCTGGGCTATCACCTAATGATGTGTGTGTGCTTGATGAAGATTCCGAGATTAAATATGGATATTTTAAAGACGGGGATGAGGATAAAACTTGTGATTATCACTAAATTCTGTTTACAAGGACGCTTTTATATGATATAATATAGAAAAAAGCGGAGTAGATATTAGTGGAATACAGAGTTGTTTACAGTAAGAGAAAAACTATTTCGATATCGATAGATAAGTGCATCGTAGTTGTAAAAGCGCCACTCGGAACAGATAAAAAAAACATTCAGTCAGTTTTGATAAAACACTCAAAGTGGATAGATAAGCATCTCGCTTTACAAAAGAAAAAGGAGATGCTGATGAGCAATTTGACGGAGCAGGATATAAAGGCGCTTAAGAAAAAAGCAAAACTATATTTTAAGGAAAAAACCGAATACTTCTCAAATATTATGGGCTTAAAATATGGCAGAATAACAATAACATCCGCGCAAAAACGCTTCGGTTCGTGTAGCTCAAAGGGGAACATTTCCTATTCATACCGTTTAATGTTATATCCCGAGGCAGCGCGTGAATATGTAATTGTACACGAACTTGCACATTTGAAAGAAATGAATCATTCACGAAAATTCTATGCAATTGTTGAAAAGGTGTTGCCTGATTATAAAAATCGAAAACGTCTTTTGAAATAGTAAAAACAAAAGGATGAAGTCTTGTGAACAGTAATGAGTTCACCTATAGGCTTCATCCTTTTTTATTTTAAAATTCAAGTGTGTGCGAAACGAGAGTTTGTCCTTCGTAGACAAGCTTAAGAGAGAAGAACGGTACATCCTTGTTTAAAAGATCGAGAAAAATCTTATCGCCCTCCCACAAAGGAAGATTGTAGATTTTGTCTTTTTCTATCCATTCAAGCGTTCCTTCGTTACAATCTCTTGTCATCGTTCCTTTAAAATCTTTTGTATGGAAGAGATGCATATACTCAGTTCCATATTCATCAGATACGAATGTTACAAGACCTCTGTAATTGAGCTTTCCGGGGATAAGACCTGTTTCCTCAAAGATTTCGCGTCTTACACAGTCGAACGGTGTTTCTCGTTCTTCAAACTTTCCGCCAACGCCTACCCATTTATCCTTGTTGATGTCCTCAATTTTCTTTACGCGATGTATCATGAGGTATTTACCATCATTTTCAATATAGCAGAGCGTTGTGTTTTTCATATTATAATCTATCAAGGGCAGAATCAATTCGGCTAAGGCTCTCGGCCTTCCCGATTACCTCCATGATTTCTGTTGCACCGCCGGGTGTCGCGGTCATACCGGATACGGCAATTCTTACGCACCACATAATAGTTCCTGTCTTAAGACCAAGAGTTTCTGTTAGAGGAGCAAGCGCAGAGAAGAGGGTGTCGTTATCAAAGCTATCTACGTTTGCAAGTATTTTGCGTGCTTCGGTAAGAACAAGTTTAACTGTTTCAAACTCGGAAATTTTGTTTTTCTTATTAAGGAAGAGATCCTTTTCATACTCAGGAAGGGAAATAAACAGTCCCATTCTTTCGTTGATCTCAGAGAGCTTTGAAATTCTCGTTCTGAGAAGACCAAGCATTTTTGAGATATTAATATTCTCGGGGATTGTAACGGTGATAAAAGGCTTTACAAGTTCTTCAAACTTATCCTGCTCGAGCTTGTGTATATATTCTCCATTAAACCAGAGCAACTTTTCAAAATCAAAGACAGCGGGAGATTTTGAAACACCGTCAATTGTAAATATGCTCTTGAGTTCATTCAAAGTGAAGAACTCTGTTTCGCTGTTTTTGGGGCACCAACCCAGAAGAGCAATATAGTTTATGATTGCTTCGGGAAGGTATCCGTCGTTGAGTAGATCCTGGAAAGAAACTGCGCCGTGTCTTTTAGAGAGCTTTGATACCGAACCATCGGGATTTTTACCCATTAAAAGAGGAAGATGAACATAGGTAGGTCTTTCCCATCCAAATGCATCATAGAGAAGAACATATTTGGGAGTTGAGGTGAGATATTCCGAGCCACGAACAACATGAGTAACCTTCATAAGATAATCGTCAATTACGTGAGCAAAGTTGTAGGTAGGGTAACCGTCAGCTTTGATAAGAATCTGATCTTGAAGCTCGGAATTGTTCATTGATATTTCGCCGAATACAGAGTCTACATATGACGTAGTACCATCAAGAGGCATTTTCTGTCTTATAACATAAGGGATTCCGGCTTTAAGATTCTCCTCAATCTCTTCCTTGGAAAGGTTTCTGCAATGACGGTCATATCCACCCGTTGCATCCTCTTCGTGAAGCTTTTCAAGTCTTTCCTTTGTACAGAAGCAGTAGTATGCTGCACCAAGATCTATCAGTTTCTTGGCGTATTCCATATAAATAGGTTTTCTGTCACTCTGTACGTAAGGACCGTGATCACCACCTACGTCAGGACCTTCATCCCATGTAAGACCGGTAATATTAAGAGTGGATTTAATTATATCTGTTGCGCCTTCAACAAGTCTTTCGCGATCGGTGTCCTCTATTCTGAGTATAAATGTACCTTCATTGTGCTTTGATATTAGATATGAGTAGAGTGCGGTTCTGAGATTACCGATATGCATATATCCCGTTGGGCTTGGTGCAAATCTTGTTACTGTCATTTTTATTTCTCCTAATTTATCATATTTAACTAATTCAATGTATTTTAACATAAAATTTTCAAATAGTCAATCTAATTAACTAAAAATATTTGACAATGAGTGATAAAATGTAGTATACTGTATTTATAATTTAAAGGAATGGAGCATTCAGATGTTTAAATCATCCTTCTCGAAGTATCTGACGGCTTTTGTTGTTATCATTTTAATATCATTTTTGATGCTTTCGGGTATCATTACATCAATGATAAGAACTCACGTAACCGCAGATAAAGAAGATAAATTGCGAAGCTCGTGTAAAATCATTGCTAACAGTATTGAAAGTGATGCGGTAGAGGTGCTTGACGTTTATATTAAATCTCACGCACTTTCAATTCAGTCTCTAACACAGCTTGTTAAAGCGGATTACGATTTTAACGTGTTAATTACCGATGCTACAGGTTCGGTTCTATTATCGACTTACCAAACAACAGAGCAAGGGCTTCCGAGTCACTACGGAGATCTCGGCAATATATCTCTTGTCAAATTCGTGCAAAACAAAGACGATAATAATGAAACGTTTCTCACATATAGAGGCGAAATTAATAATATAACTAAAGATAAGTGTATTTGCTACGGAAAAAGTATAGTGACATATGGTGAGGTGAGAGGATATGTATTTACTCTCGCATCTACAACTAAAGAAGACGTTTTAATTAGTGTAGCGAGAAAAACCGTTATTAACAGCTCCATCTGGGTAATGCTTGCTGCAGTAATCGCTGCATACTTTATAACCGACAGAATAGTTCATCCGCTTAAGAGCATGACACGTGCGGCAAAGAGCTTTGCCAAAGGAGACTTTACCGAAAGAATTACCGTTAACGGTCATGATGAAGTTTCCGAGCTTGCTTTAGCCTTCAATAATATGGCGGAATCACTCGAAAATCTCGAAAGCATGAGAAACTCTTTTTTAGCAAACGTATCGCATGATCTACGTACGCCTATGACAACAATTTCGGGATTTATTGACGGCATATTGTCAGGTGCTATACCGGAGGAGCAACATGATTATTATCTCGGTGTAATTTCGGCTGAAGTACATAGACTTTCAAGATTGGTATCACAGCTTTTAGATATTTCAAGATTAGAGTCCGGGGATCGGAAATTCAATTTTGTTGATTTTGATGTTGCAGAGGTTTCAAGATTGATATTACTCTCATTTGAGCAAAAAATAGATCAGAAAAGGCTTGATGTTGAGTTCATTTCAGATGCAGATTCGATGTATGCACACGCAGACAAGGATGCAATTTATCAAATCATATATAATCTTTGCCATAATGCAATTAAATTCTCTGCCGAAGGTGGTAAATTTGTTATTAATATAAGCAGAATTCAAGGAAAAAAGATAAAAGTGTCTGTATATGACCAGGGACAAGTAATCTCGCTTGAAGACGCAAAACATATATTTGACCGATTCTACAAAACGGATAAAAGCCGCGGACTTGACAAAAGCGGTGTTGGTCTTGGACTCTACATATGCAAAACAATCATTGATGCTCACGGTGAAAGTATACACCATGAGCCCCATAGTGATGGTTGTGAGTTCTGGTTTACCTTAAAAGAAGGAGAACCGATAAATAAATTTAAATCGTAAAAAAACGGAGGGGAAATGGAGCGCGTTATATTACATTGCGATTGCAATAATTTTTTTGCGTCCGTTGAGACATTACTTAACCCCTCATATCGCGGTATACCTATGGCTGTATGCGGAAGCCAAGAGGATAGACACGGTATTGTATTGGCCAAAAACGAAGAGGCAAAGAAATATGGCATCAAAACAGCTGAAACGGTTTTCTCAGCTAAGAAAAAATGCCCGTATTTAGTTATCGCATCTCCACATTATGATGAGTACGAGAAATATTCAATGAAGCTTAACGCTATCTATGGAGAATACACCGATAAAGTAGAGCCGTTTGGGATAGATGAAAGTTGGCTTGATGTGACAGCCAGCAGACGCCTCTTTGGGACCGGAGAAGAGATCGCTGAACTTATACGTCAACGTGTTAAAAACGAGATTGGGGTTACGGTTTCCATTGGAGTGTCTTTTAATAAGGTATTTGCTAAGTTGGGCAGTGATTATAAAAAACCCGATGCAATAACCGCGATATCAAAAGAAAATTTTAGGCAGATCGTGTTTCCTCTGCCTGTTTCAGACTTGTTGTTTGTAGGTAAAAAGACAACGGAAGAATTAGAAAAAATAGGTATAAGAACCATTGGTGATCTTGCATCAACAAGCAAGGATATGCTTAGGTATAAGCTTGGTAAAATGGGAGATATGCTATATGATTATGCAAACGGATTAGATTCCTCTCCGGTTGGATCGGACATCAATCGTGAAGCTAAGAGCATCAGTAATGGATTTACCTTTCGGCATGATTTAGTAAAGCGAGAAGAATGCAGAGTAGGGATAGATTTTCTTTGCGAAGAAATCGGAGCTAAACTTAGAAGTAAATCGTTAAAATGCAATACGGTCGCAGTAACTATCAAGGATACGCGGCTAAAAGTTATTCAAAGACAACGACAATTAAAAAATTCAAGCGACATAAGCAAGGAAATTGCTGATCTTGCATATTGTATATTGTGCGATGAATGGTCGGAATCAATGCCAATAAGGATGATTACTGTCTCTGTTACCGGATTCATTTCAGCCTCATCCTCTTTTACTCAGCTTGATATGTTTTCGGAAAATGATACACAATCTCGTGATAAAGAGAAAAAGCGAGAGGAAACGGTAGATGCAATACGAAAGCGTTATGGGTCATCTTCCATCTCAAGTGCAGCATTCTATGATACGGATATAGGTATAAAGACGAAGAAATAACGACTTTGGCATCAATATGTGTTTTTTCAATTATCACATATGATTATGGTTGCTATTTAAAATGTTTACAGTCGTATCGAAAATATTTTCGTTTTGATGTTGACTTTCCTTTATTATTATGTTAAAATTACTTTGTATTTAGTTTATCCTTAAGGAGAAAAACAATGATAGTCGCTGCAGTTGGTAAGAATGCATCGGGTAAGGATTATTTCCTCGACGTCATAGCAAGACAATTTGGAATTCCCGTAATATCTTTCGGTGATTGCGTAAGGGAACTTGCAGATAAAGAAGGCCTTGTACATACAAGAGAGAATCTTCAGTATATCTCACAAAAGTATATGAGTACTTACGGACAGGACTTTTTCCCGAAGATGATGGTTGAGAAAATTAAGCAGATGGGTATCAAGGATGTTCTTGTTTCCGGAATCCGTCCGCCCTCGGATGCTGAGCTTTTCCGTAAGGAGTTCGGTGATAATTTCTTCCTTGTTGCTATTGTACTTGAGAATGATCAGCTCAGATATCAGCGCATGGTTGATCGCGGTTCTGCAAGAGATAACGTTACATATGAGCAGTTCCTGGCGCTCGATCAGAGAGAAGAAGAGTTATTCCAGACCTCAAAGACCATGGGGATGGCAAATTATACATTTGTCAGAGGTAATTATTCCGACGAGATTTACCACGAAAAAATCAGAGCATTCTTCCTTGAATATTGCTCGAAGTAATATGCAAACAGAGATATCGGCTGCTGCGAATTACAGTTTGTATCAGCCGTTTCTTTCAATACGATAAACATATGCGGGTGTGGCGGAATTGGCAGACGCGCTAGACTTAGGATCTAGTTCTTCCGAGTGCAGGTTCAAGTCCTGTCACCCGCACCAGAAAAAGACTCAAGATTGTATCCAATCCTGAGTCTTTTTCAACTAAATCCGCCTACGTCGGAACAAATCCACTTTCGTGGATGAAATCGCTACGCGATGAAATCTTGCTACGCAAGGTTAAGGATGGTCGGATTTAATTTCATCTGAGGTGGAACACCGAAGATTTCATCCAAACTCGTTTGGATTTCATCCTGCAAAGCAGGATTTCATTCTTGCTTTTAGTTAGTCTTTGTGCTATAATTAACTCACCTATAAATAAGAATATATCTACAGACGCCGTATTTTTGTGGCGGCTTCGTTATTTTAGCAAATAAAGTCGAGAAAATCCTTTCGTGTTGTTCTATAATATTGACAAAGGCAGGTGAACGGAAATGGATGAGCATATAGAAGCGGTTCAAAGAATGCAAGACTACATTGAGGCGAACCTTGATACAAATATTACGATGGCTGATCTTGCAAACGTATCAAAGTATTCCCCGTGGTACTCATATAGACTTTTTGTGGATTTGCTCCATATGACACCGGCTGTATATATTAGGCGTCTGAGATTATCTAAATCCGCGCTTCGATTACGGGATGAAAAAGTAAAGATCATTGACGTTGCATTTGATTACGGATTTGAGAGCGTGGACGGGTATCAGCGAGCTTTTTACAAAGAGTTTGGTTGTAATCCTTATGAATATTCTATGCGTCCTACTCCAATATATCTGTTCAAGCCTTATGGTATCAAGTATGCAAACGGAAAGGAAAACAAAAAAATGAGCGAAGTAAAAAATGTTTTTGTACAAGTAATCGAGAAACCCGAAAGAAAGGTTATTATCAAGCGCGGAAAAGAAGCAACGGAATACTTTAAGTATTGTGAAGAAGTTGGTTGCGACGTATGGGGACTGCTTTGTAG
>JAZRAE010000054.1:0-11693 GCA_045634385.1 Eubacteriales bacterium
GGAGGGGTATTCACCTATGGTGAAGATACCCACATCCTACGCCTGACAAGCGAGCTTGTCGATCTTCGGATGGGGTATCCGAACCCTCAGCACGCAGTGCGTGCAGTGTTCTAATACTGTCCTCTGCGCCAATATAAAAGGACTCCGCACTGGAGTCCTTTTATATTGGCGCTGAGGGAGGGATTCGAACCCTCGTGTGGTGTTATCCACAAACTGATTTCGAGTCAGCCCCGTTATGACCTCTTCGATACCTCTGCATATTAAATTTTCACAATTTAATATGCGAGAATCGAAGAGGCTCGCCGAAGCACAAAGCAAAGAGCGACGCACAATGAAATCACATATTAAATTCGCGTGAAAAGATCTGCAAAACTTTAACCAAGAATAAAACCTCTTAGTCATTGCACTGCGTATGCTATTATAACATAAAAAAGTGTATTTTGCAAGATGTAAAATGCATTTTGTCAAAATATTTTTTATTCGTCAAAATTCTGCGCAAGGACATCCGGAATGAGGGTTGTGATAGTACTTATCGGAATGATATCTCCATCGGAAAGTATAATATTACCGGTGCTGTTGTCTATACGTAAAAGTCGTGAACGTACTGTGCGATATTTACCGCCGGACTTTCGCTCATCGGGGAGAAAATACGTTATTGTGATAAAAGGCTTGGTATCTATAATATTCGCAAGTAGACGTTGCATTCTATCGAGCTCTGCTCTTGAATCTTCAGACAGTTCGACTCGCCTTTCAGTAAGTCTTGACGCTTCTATAACTGCAGCATCATAGCCTGTGAGTGCGGCAAATGGAGAAAACTGAGCAGCTCGGTCATGAAGTGGCATTTTTGCCCGTTTTTCAGATGTATAATGAGGCAGATTTATGATATCATCATATTCCCCTCTATTGTTATTTAATGGCATTTAGTCTGTTTTCTCCTTTCTAATCGTATTTTAGCTCCTTATCTAAAGTAAAAATGATAAACAAAACCAAGCTATATGATATATTTTTCATCTTCGATACATCTCTTATTGCTTAGGCTTTATGACCGCCAATCTGCGAATTACGGTCCTTAGCGGTTGCTCCTTCTTCAAGATTCATTCCTTTTAGGATGGCGTTTTTACCAAATTTTTTCTTTATATCTATGATGGCACTCTGAACTTTTTTCTCTCTTTTGAGACTTTCTTGCTCCTCTATGCGAGTGCGCTCCTGCTCTTCAAAATCTGTGAAAAGATCGAGCTGCCGAGCGGTTATATTTTTCTTAGCCTCACGCTCCGGTATGACGTGATCGGCTGTAATATTTATCCTTCTAATATGGAGTCGTGGATCAACGATGCGATCATAAAGGGCGTCAACCGTATCAAATATAACTCTCGTAGACGAGCTGAAGCCACCGAGCGATGCTGTACCGTGAGCGTGTTTAGGAATCTTGCGGCCGTAATAATCGGTTGTAATATCTCCGTCATAGACAGCGCCGTTGTTACCGTTCAGGTTATCTATATCATAACCGATAGTAAGTACGATACGCTCGGCAACAAGCCCGCGCTCCACAAGATCAAGAGCAAGAGCATCAGCCATCTCACGCACTATAAGTCTCGCCTTATCAAACGTATATGGACAATGAAGCACTTGTCCGGAACCGATGCTGTTGCTTTCCGGCTTATACGCTTTAATCTCCTTAATCGTACAAGGCTCCCATCCCCACGCATGGTCGATCAGAAGTTCGGCATTGACTCCAAAGAGTTTGTAGAGCAAATCCTCATTATAGCGATCGGTCGTTTTACCGAGTGAGCAACGAGCAATATCACCCATTGTGTAAAGTCCGTGTGATTCAAGAGTGCGTGAGTATCCCTTGCCTACTCGCCAAAAATCGGTAAGAGGTCTATGATCCCACAAAAGTCTGCGGTATGACATCTCATCAAGCTCGGCAATTCTTACACCATCCTTATCTGCCTCTACGCGCTTGGCAACGATATCCATAGCCACCTTACAAAGATATAGATTAGTTCCAACACCTGCAGTTGCGGTTATTCCCGTTTCTTTAAGCACTTCTTTTACGAGCATTTTTGCGAATTCCCTGCCATTCATACCGCGCACGCGCAGATAATGCGTTGCATCGATAAAAACCTCGTCGATGGAATAAACGTGAATATCCTCGGGAGCTACGTGTCGAAGATACACCTCATAAATACGCGTGCTCCACTCTATATAATGCGCCATCCTGGGCGGTGCTACAATGTAATCAAGCTCAAGGGAGGGATCTCGCATAAGATCGGGTGCGTGATATGACTTCCCCTTAAAACGCTTATACGGTGCATTCAACTTACGCTTATAGTTCGCTTCCCTAACCTTTGTCACGACCTCAAAAAGCCTTGCCCTACCCGGAATACCGTAAGCTTTTAAAGATGGGGAAACTGCAAGGCAAATCGTCTTTTCCGTTCTGTCTCTATCCGCTACAACAAGATTCGTAGTAAGCGGATCAAGTCCTCGCTCTACACATTCTACGGATGCATAGAACGATTTAAGATCTATCGCGATGTATGTATTGTTATCAGACATTCTATGCCCCCTTTCATTATCATAAGTTGAAGTTCTTTTATAATTATAACAGAACATTTTATATTTTTCAAGGTTGCGGAAAATAAAAGAAAAAATATTTTAAAATTATATTGCAAAATCAGTTGTTTTAGTGTAATATAATGTTAGTTATTTAAAAATCAGGAGGAGACGGAAATGTTCAGAACTAATCCTAAATACATTATTAAGCTTGATAAGAATAAATATGCGGACAAGGTAAAAGCATGCTGGATCGGTAAAAATATCGGCGGAACTATGGGTACTCCCTTCGAGGGACTCAGACAGATCAACGATATCAAAGGCTTTACCACAGCTCCCGGTGTTGTCCTGCCAAACGACGACCTCGACCTTCAGCTCGTATGGCTTTATGCTCTTGAACAGTGCGGTCCTGCAGCTATAAACGCAAATATGCTCGGTGAGCATTGGATCTCATATATCACACCTCATTGGAACGAATACGGCCTTGGTAAGTGTAACCTTAAAAGAGGTATACCCGCTCCTATGTCGGGCGACTACGATAACGACTGGCGCAATTCAAACGGTGCCTGGATAAGAAGCGAGGTTTGGGCTACGGTTGCCCCCGCAATGCCCCACGTAGCGGCTAAGTACGCTATGGAAGATGCCATGGTAGACCATGGTGCCGGTGAAGGTACATTTGCTGCTGCGTTCGTTGCGGCTCTGCAGTCTGCAGCATTCGTTGTATCAGATCTTCGCAAGTGCATTGAGGTAGGTCTTGCTTCCATTCCCGATGAATCGAGAATGGCAAAAAGTATCAAGTTTGTACTTGAGTGCTACGATAACGGAATGAGCTGGGTTGATGCAAGAAATGCAGTTCAGCAGCTTAATTCGGATATTGGAAACGGTTGGTTTGAGGCTCCCTCTAACGTTACCTATGCGGCAATCGGTCTGCTTTGGGGCGAGGGTGACTTCAAGAAATCTATGATCACAGCCATCAACTGCGGCGACGATACAGACTGTACCGGTGCTACGGTTGGTGCTACCATGGGTATACTCTACGGTATGGCGGGCATCCCCGATGATTGGCGCCAATACATAGGCGATGATATCATTACCATATCCATTGCAAAAGGCAACAATGGAAAATCCATGCCCAAGACCTGCACCGAGCTTACCGAGAGAATTGTTAACGTAGCTCCCGTTGTTCTTGCATACAACAGCACAAAGCACACCAACTTCACTCCGGACGGAGCATTTGCGGATTACGGTGTCGAGTTTGGCGACGAGGACGTGCTTACAAAAGACGTACACGAGAAGCTTATCGAGTTTACTTCAAGCAAGATTAAGCCTGTAGCAAGTGGACTTCTGCCCTACTCTATCTATGAAGAAAACGTATTTATGCGAGTTCAGATTGCACTTGACAAAGCTCCGGACATTGCTCCCGGTGATGAGATCGGTCTTACTGTATTCTTCAATTCCAAGTGTTGCTTTGAGGATGAGCCTCGCAATGTTTCTATGCGTTGGATACTTCCCGAGGGCTTTACAGCTACCGGTAAGAAGACTTTGATGGTACATGGCTTTAATCCCCATTCCTGCGGACAAGCATCTACACGCTTTACCATCAAGGCAGGTGAAGAGGTCAACGCTATGAACAGAGCTATCCTTGAAATAATCACCGAAGGAAGATGCACTCCTATGTACATCTCCGTTCCCCTGCTCGGTTAATATTTATAAAAAACACACCGCCCTGAGTCAATAAGTTTCTTGTCGGTGTGTTATATTTTTCTTCGGTTATATTTTAATTTGATATATTTTAAACTATCCTGTACCTGCGTTGAGTAACTAAAACGCTTGACATTTTGTGTCGTAAGTGGTATACTTATTTCGTAAATGTTTTGTTAAAGAGGATTTTATGAAGAAAAAACTTGGATATTTGTCATTTTTTTACATATACCAATACATAAAGCTTGCATTCAGAATTACGCTGTTTACAGTGCCATTTATTCTATACATTATAAACAGAGTAAGGGATACGTCTCTGCCGTTTGGTGAGAGCGGAACATATCCGATATTTTGGATGATCAGCTGGATTATGCTAATCGTTGGAATGATAATAAGATTCTTCCCCTCTAAGCTCGAACCAATAGGATGCCAAAAGCATCTCAAATGCAATTACGTACCGACGGATGAAGAAAAGCCCAAGCTGACATCGTCGAAGGCTACCTTGATTTTCGCCGCTTTATGGATCGGAGTAAACCTTATCTTCGGCATTCTCTATCTTACCGATGTGATAGATGCGGGAATGCTCATTCTGCTAACCTTTGCTTATGGAATATGTGACATAGTATGCATACTCTTCTTCTGCCCTATACGTGACCTATTCTTGAAGAATAAATGCTGTACAGACTGCAGAATTTACAACTGGGACTATGCGATGATGTTTACTCCGTTTCTGTTTATCCCTCACTTCTACACTTGGAGTCTGCTCGCTCTGTCACTCGTTCTGCTCGCGATATGGGAAATAACGCTCAAGCTCCATCCTGAGAGATTCGCCAAGAACACCAACGCTTCTTTAGCATGTGAGAATTGCAAGGAGCGCCCCTGCCGACACAAAAAACGCATTGCCAAAATTATTAATAAAGGCAAAGATAAGCTAACAAGCCTCAGCTGGTGGAAGCAGAAATAATTATATAAAACACCCCTTCGGGACTTATGATATGCACCTAAAAAGCATCTGAATTTTAGGTTCACTTCACTAAAGTTCGAAGGGGTGTTTTATATTGTTTTACCGATTTATATTATTCTTCATCCTTCCAAACTTCCACCGGTTTATCCTGGTAGTGTTTTTTAAATATTCTTCTTCGGAAGATGAATACAGAATATACAATCCAAAGAACGAAGAATATTGCGCAAGAAATAACTGCGTTTGTTAAAGATTTGCATGCAAAACCGAGTAGGAACAGGAGAGGTGCGATCATGACCATCGCGGGGAAATTGGAAAGAATATAAAGACTTGAGGTAGGTGTACGAAGACCGGGGTCGATCTCCTTAGTAAGTATCATACCGTTAGAAGCCGTGCCGGTAAGAGTACCGAAGCACATAAGGAAGAATTCGTGTTCAAAGCCCTTAAAGCATTCCTTGGATACAAGTCTAATGTACACATAGGTAATTATTGTGCCCAAAATACTGAGAATAACTATGGGCAAAATATAATTCTTAATATCATTAATCTCAATAGCTGCAACACCCGCAACTATCATTAAGTCAAACGCAAAGCCTGAAATTCTGTCCATTTGATAGTTATTGATGTACTGTCTGTGCATTAGCTCCGTTTTTCGAAGCTTTTTAACAACAAACTTTATAACCATAGCACCGAGAGATGCCCACAGGAAATTGAAGCCCCATGCAATGCTGTTTGTGAAATTAGAGATTACACCAAGCAAACACATAAAGAGGTATGAAAGTGCATAAGCAGCCGCAACAAATCCTGCCTGAATTGAAAACTTATCAACCGACTCGTTATCCGGAATTTCCTTCTCCGTTGAATTTATCTGAGTACTGAATGCCTCGGCAGATGAGTCGTCACGTATAACCAAGTCGCCGTGCTTTTTAGCAATATTGATATGCAATACGCCAAACACGGAGGCGATAACAAATCCTATCGAAGCAAGCGAAAGACCAAAGCTTCCGTTTCCGCCGAAGACTGCTGCAGGTGTATTCGTAAAGTTGATATCCCAGCTAAGTGCATTGCCGGGTCCTTGTCCAAAAGCAAGAGGCAGGAGCAATCCACAAACGTAAGATACAACCTTGCCGCCGTTGCGAGTAAGCAGGAAAAGAACTATTGTGATACCAAGTCCACAGAATGCCTGCAACATATAAGTACCGCCTTGCAATGCACCAAATTCAAGCACCTGTGCCTTGTTAGTCTTGTGGGTGCTCTTCTCGGTCTTTAAAGACATCGCAGCAAATCCAATAGCTAAGCAGTGATACGTAATAACCTGCATAAGTCGATTATCTACTATAAAGAAATCAAACTGCTTGCAAATAACATTGCAAATAAGCAAAGCTGTGCCTCCAAGAAGGGCTGACGGAATCAAACAATTACGAAAAAGAGGAATCTTACGCCTCAAAGTATTGCCGAGCAGGAGGAAAAGGAGAAGCAGTCCAAACTGTACTACAAATCCCCAAACGGCATCATAATTAGCAAGGGAAAAATCCCAACTTGATAAATTATCCATATTTTAAATCTCCTTTTTTGACAGCGCAGTATAATACGCTTAACGAAAACGACGTCACTTGGCTTTTTTCATCTAAAAGATTAGAAGCCCAAGAAATCGGAATCTGAATTATCTCTTACGACGTTTTTATAGCGATTGAAAAGATGAACGTATTTAATGGCATTCATACTCTTTTCACCCTTAAGCTGATATACGCTGTCTCCGTGATAGATATTAACTTTATTTCTGCCGAGAACTGTTACAGACGAGCATTCGTCAAAGGCGAACGTGTCAACGGTATCATCATACGAAATTTTTATCTTATCACCGTAAAGCTCAACCTTACACTTATCGGAAATAAGTCTTTTCTTTTTGTAAGGGATAACCTCACAGAAGGATGAACATTCCTCCCAAATAGGTGTTTCTGCCAACAGTGTAGTATCAACAGAATTGATATATTTCTTCTGCGCCTCATACCAATCGTTAACAAATCGGTAAGGAAGGTCGCATCCGACTCCTTCAAGCTCGGTTGTTGGAAGATATCTTACTTGCATACCGCACTTTGTACACGAAACGATATCATTTTCACTTGTGTATGTGGTAAGGCCGCATTTTGGACAAACGTACAAAACACGTTCAAGATGCTCTGCACTTTTCTTGGATTTGTATACATTATCCGCATTAGCCTCATCTATATAAAGACCGTCTTTGATAAGAGTATAAAGTTCATCATCACTCAGCGCCAAATATTCCTCCGGCTCAATAACTTTCGAAACAAAGCAATCCATTCTGCCTCGGCGAACGTTATCTGCCCATCTCGGCTGTACACCGTACCCTCCTTTAATGTGGTAAAGCACTATAGGAAGTCCAAGCTTGCGTGCAAGGGGAGCAATTGCGGGACTCATATATTCTGTCTTACCGCTATAGGTTCTGTTTCCTTCAGGAGAGAGTGCTATGCTGCCTCCCTCTTTGGCAACACGCATACAATTCATAATTGCACGAACGTCTGTAGTCTGCTTTTTGATCGGAATCGGGCCTTGAAGAAATCTTAATGCACTGGAAATAAAGCCCTTAGAGAAAATGTCCTCGGATGCGAGAAAATATAAATGCTGTCTAAAAGACAAAGCAACAAAGAACTGGTCAAATGCTGTCTGATGATTAAAGAGTACAAGATACTGTCTCTTATTTTCATCCTTGAAAGCCCTTATTCTTGCCCCATATTTGATTCGCGAATAAGCACGGAAGAAAATGCCGAGTGTATGCCTTACAACCAAGTGCCTTTTACGCAGCCACTTTTTCTTGTTTTTCTTTTTTTCTGCCATAGATATCTCCCGATGTAAAATTAATAGTGCACATATCGAACTATGTTTGTAGATGTTAGCACACAAACTTTAAATATACTTTTTATAAAATACGGCGCATACGCGCCCGTACATAGTAATTATACATCAAAAAGGACTTTTTGTCAATCTTTTAATTTTTTTGAAAAAAACTACGCAGACAAAATGTCGTCTGCGCAGTAAAAAAAAGATATTAAAATTTATCATAAGGAGTTCCATCGTAGGAATCCGATATGTAGTATTCAAAGAGGGCATCCCAGATTGATACCTGCGAAACGTAACCCACGTGTATAAGAGAAATCATACCGTAGCGATCAATAACAACCGTGGTAGGATAACCCATACTGGGAAAACGGGAAATAGACGCCTCAGAACCATACTCAGTTCTGCAAAGAGGCATATCAAGCTCGAAGCCTATCTTCGATTCATATGAGGTTACATCATCGAGTGTATCGTAGGGATAGTCGTTAATTGCAAATACCTCGACAGAGCTCTTATATGTGTTATATGAAGCATTAAGCGCAGGAAACTCTGCTCTGCATGGACCACAGGTTGAAAACCAGAAATTAATCAATACAACTTTCTTTTCTTTCAGAATCTCATAAATCTCATATCTGTTTCCGTCGGAGTCGTAGATAACAAAGTTTGCAACAGGATCTCCCAATGAATATGACTCGGGAATATAACCGTCATTCGCATCCACGGTTACGGTGATATTGTTGGAATCAAAGGCATACCTCTCTGAAGGGGTATTTCCGCTAAGGGCGCTATATGCCCCGGGAAGATTAGAAAGTTGAACGGAATAGGAATATTCGGGATTGAGAGTGAAAGTCGCCTTTCCCTCTTCGTTGGTTTGTACAGGAGAGGTACAGATGTTATAATCGGATTCGCCATCGCGATGTACGTAAACAATTACATCTGAAATAGGCGCACCGAAAGGATTTAAAACGGTGACGGAATAAGAGGACGGATCATTGTTATCATCCGAGTTGTCATTGGTTTTGTCGCCGCAGGAAACACTTGATAATACCAAAGTCATTATCAACACTATGGCAAAAAATCTTTTTAAAAGTTTCATTAGTCAATCGCTTTCATTACATTTATTTTTTATTTTTATGAATTTATTTCAAGGCAGAACTTATCTTTTCTCTAATATCAAGATACACCTTCTCGGAAATCTCACCGATACACAGGCTCTCATCAATACTGCAGGTATGAAGCTTTTTCTTCGACGGAAGTCCCCATATATCAAATACGCGGGGGCCATACCAAGTATGATATTCGGTGCTGTCAAATAATCCTTTCACCGTACAAATCGCAGCCTTTTCCGCCCTCATAAATATTAGCTTCATAGGGTGCTTTATAATCGCAAAAACAAGCTTAGGATAGTGTGCAGTAATATTTGTAAACGTAATACCCGGGTGTGTGACAGCAAGGCTGACATCAACCTCTTCCTTAAATAGCTCATACAGAGAGAACATCAAAAATCTCTTTGCATTGCCATACACCTTCGATGCCTGTTTAACCGTTGAGAAATCAATGTTACTCTCGTTTATTTTTGAATAGTTGTGTGCAATACTGCCAACAATAATCACTCTGCCCTTTTTCGCTCGAAGTGTGGGCAACAGCTCACGAACCATATAATATGGAGATGCAAAGTTAATCGTGAACACGTTATCATATCCGCTGTTTGACGTGCATCTCGGAATGCTGTAAGCTCCTGCGTTATGTATTAGTATGTCAGGCGCAATTTCCTTTAATCTCTCTGTAGCGCATGCTACGGAATTGACATCAACAAGGTCAAGTGAAACAAGCGTAATTTTGACCCCCGAAAATTCAGCTTCAAGTGCAGCCTTGTTAGATAAAGAACGCTCTCGGTTTCGGTCAAGCAAGACTATATCTGCACCGAGTGCTGCAAGATATCGGCAAATATGCTTGCCAAGTCCGCCGGTTGATCCGGAAATAGCAACCGTTTTTCCCACAAGAGATGTAGTGTTCTTATCTAACCATTTAATAAATCGCATTTTATTAACCATACAAGCCTCAACGGTGGAATAACTTTTTCGTCTGATATTGTGGCTCACAAGAAAGCTGCATACCAAGCTTTCTGAAGGTGGATGCATCAACCTCGGAAAGGATTACCGTGGAATGCACCTCTGTGTGCTTAAGTGCAGGAAGCGCCTTCATCGCCTTATCCGCAGATTCGGAATCCACAGCGGTTATTGCAAGAGCAATAAGTACCTCATCAGTATGAAGTCTTGGATTATGATTACCGAGATTCGCGGTTTTCAAAACCTGAATAGGAGCAAGAATGTCTGGAGAAATTATATCCTCATCTTTATCAATGCCTGCTACGGTCTTAAGAGCGTTAAGCAATGCAGCAGAGGATGCACCAAGCAAAGACGATGTCTTTCCTGTGACTATTCTGCCATCATTAAGTTCTATTGCGACTGCAGGAGCTCCTGTCTCATCCGATTTTTTTAGCGCTACCTCTACAACCGGTCTATCAACGGTTGGCGAGCAGGAAAGTTTACGCATAAGAATTTCTATTTTTTCTATTTCAGTTTCTGCCCCGCCATCCTTACGCATTCTGCAAAGAGCACCATAGTAACGACGGATTATCTCCTGCTTTGCAGCATCAGAGACTGCATCATTATCGAAGATACAGTTTCCTGCCATATTTACGCCCATATCCGTCGGTGACTTATATGGGCACTCGCCAAGAATTTCTTCAAGCATTGAACGAAGAACAGGAAATACCTCAACGTCACGATTATAATTTACCGCAGTAATACCGTATGACTCAAGATGGAAAGGATCTATCATATTTACGTCAGCAAGATCAGCGGTTGCTGCTTCATATGCAAGATTGACAGGATGGTTAAGAGTGAGGTTCCATATTGGGAAGGTCTCAAACTTAGCATATCCCGACTTAATGCCGCGCTTACTCTCGTGATAGATCTGGCTGAGGCAGGTTGCCATCTTACCCGATCCGGGACCGGGTGCGGTAACTATAACAACCGGACGTGCAGTCTCCACGTACTCATTGATTCCAAAGCCCTCATCCGAAACAATCTTGGGTATATTATGCGGATATCCTTCGATAGCATAATGCTTGTACACCTTAATACCAAGATTTTCAAGTTTAAGTTTGAACAATTGAGCAGCAGAAGTGTCGCTAAAGCGAGTCATAACAACCGAGCCAACATAAAGACCGTATCCGCGGAATGCATCTATAAGTCTTAAAACGTCAAGATCGTAAGTTATGCCAAGATCACCACGAACCTTATTCTTTTCTATATCAGCGGTATTGATCGCAATTATTACCTCTAAGTCATCCTTGAGCTCAATAAGCATTTTTATCTTACTGTCGGGTGCAAATCCCGGTAGAACTCTTGATGCGTGAAAATCATCAAAAAGCTTTCCGCCGAACTCTATATACAGTTTCTCACCAAAGAGTGATATCCTCTCTTTGATCTCTTTGGATTGCATTTTCAAATATTTGTCATTATCAAAGCCCTGAATAAACATTCTATCACACCGCCTCTCTACTGATTTTAATTGTAAAAAATACACCATTGTACTTTATTAATCACAATAATAA
>JAZRAE010000055.1:0-2832 GCA_045634385.1 Eubacteriales bacterium
GGAGGTTGTGACGATATGCACGAAATTTTTAAAATTGCAGAGACCTCAGAACGGTACGAAAATCTAAAATCTACATCCAGGGCCTCGACCGTCTCAAACTGGTTCAAGTCTCACAAGATCCAAACAGCAATAAACGAAATAAAACAAATAAAAACAGCCTACGAAAATAACCTAATTGAGACAGAACGCCAGAGGATCGAAGCAGGACGGGAGACTGAAGCGACAAAACCCAAAACCCCAGAAATTGCACCCGATGAAATAAATTTCTTAGATCTGGATAACTTTCTAACAGAAGCGAACAAACAAGCGAACAAAATCACGGACGAAAAAGAACGCCGTGCATGGCTTGAAATGATCGCTAAATATATGAGCTTTAAGGACAGGAACGACAGCGAGATAACCGAAATTAAGCGATTCTATACGCCGTTGGAGTGTGAAAAGTGCGTGATATATAATAAATGTAAGGCCTGCACCGTCTCGGACTGTCCCGAAATGTTATAATATATAAATATTGTAACAATATCAGACCCAAAAAAGATGGTACGACAGTAGCCCCCCAGGGGGGGGGAAGCCTCAGACCTGCGGCCTGGGGAGTGACTTCCCACAAAAATTTTTATTTTTTTTATTTTTTTGTTGTTTTAAGAGCCACTTTTGGTAAAAAGGTGGCTTTTTCTGTATATAGTTTAGAATTATTCAAAAGTTAAGCATTTGATTATCAGAGTCCTCGTACCATTATTGAACCATTTTCGTACTATTTTTATGGATAAGTCATTGATACTCAATGTCCTCGTACCATTTGAATGATTTTTTGTTAAAAGTAATTTTGAGAAAAAATTTTAAAAAATAGTTTTGCGAAAAAATGGTGCAAATGCTACGAGGGTATTGATTTACAGCGAGTTATCTACGTAGCATTTTAAAAAATGGTACAATAATCGTACATAGGGTTGTTGTGGTATTGGGGAGGGAAAGGAGGGGAAATTGTGTAGTTATTGCCGTATGATGTGATTGGTATTGAAGTTGCAATGATTGTAAATGTATGTTGCATATTATTTACAAAAGTTTTAGTTTTGCGGTTGTTATGGGAAAGAGTAATCATCATTCAATGCGTCACGTAGAGAATCACACTACGTTTCCTATCGGCTACGAGTTTGAGAGTTATGGTGTCTTGCTTCGTTGTGTCGAGAGGCCGTATGTATCGTGTTGCAGCGATGCATGCAGTGGTTGTTATTTTCGTGAGCACAATCTCACGTGTCCTAAGAGTCAGTGTTCTGTGTTTGGCAGGACTGACGGAAAGAATGTCTGGTTTGTTGAGGTTTCTAAGCGATAGATATTATGAAGACACTGAGAATTGTAAACAGGAGGAACGAGTGCGTATATGTAGAGCGCAGGTTCTGTAGGTTGTTCTGGTTTCGTGTATCTCCGAAGTACAGGACAAACATTGAGGCGTACAACTGGGTGCGTAGGAGCAAGGATGTTGAATTGGTAACAAAGAAGTAGTCATTCCCTTGTCAGAATCCATTGACATACTGAAGTCGGAGTTATCCGAGTTGGTCTCGTCTAATCTTGACAGGTTAGATGAGATCAATGGTATGCGTTCTGCTCAGCAGAGGATAGATTCGTATGTATCGTTGTTGAGGGATATTCTGAAGAGGTCATCTCTATGTTACCTTGACGATGTACTGTCTTTCTTTGATGGGAGGAGTTACGTGCCTATCTCGGTCAGGAGAGCCACTTCCCTATTGGGTAATCTGCTTCACGACAATGGCGTAGGAGCTTCGGACATCCGCAAGATTGGGGATATGCCGTTCCTGGTGCTTGAGGAGAGGAGGCATAGTATTGATAGTAACAAAATCGTCTTTGACAACTGCGTATTGGATGTGGCCAGTGGAAGTGTGTTGCCTTTCGGGAGGGAGGTATATACTGACTACGAGAGGCCGTTTTCTTACCACGATGACTCCAGATGTCCTCTTTGGCGTAAGTTCCTCAATGAGGTCTTGCCCGATGTGGACGAGCAGGCTTGCTTGCAGGAGTTTTTCGGTATGTGTTATCTCGATAGGAGTGTATGGTCGGTGGAGAAGTTCGCTCTATTCGTAGGCTCAGGAAGCAACGGAAAGAGTGTTGTCTTTGATGTCATCAAGAGTGTCATCGGCAAGGACAGGGTGTCTTACTTGTCCCCCGATCAGCTCACTAACGAGAAGCAGGTGGTATCGGTGGTAGGAAAGAGGTTGAATTTCGCCCCTGACATCAGAAAGGGTGCTGCATTTGATTCTGCGTTGAAGGCTCTTTCCAGTGGCCAGGATGTGGCGGGATGGAGGCTCTATGCGGGCAGTACGGTGGTCAAGTGTCCTCCGTTGGTCTTTGCCTTGAACGAGATGCCTAGATTCAAGGATGTCACTCAGGGTTTCTTCCGTAGGATCATGCTATTCTCCTTTGATGTGACTATCCCTGAGGACAGGCAGGACAGGAGTCTGGCGGCAAAGATTGTCGAGAGGGAGAGTGGTGCGGTGTTCCGTTGGATTATGGAGGGTCTATGGAGGTTGCAGGGCAACAAGGGCGAATTCACTTGCTGTGAGAAGATGGTCACAAATCTGGAGACTTTGAAGAAGAAGGTGCGTGACGAGGAGAATCCAGTGTTGCAGTACCTTGAGTCGGCAGGATACAGTATTCGTGAGGTATGGCTTGGTCAGGAGGCTACGAAGGTGCCTGCGAGTGCTATCTTTCATGGCATGGGTTGCAGACTGAGTATGAATGCCATTGCCAGGGAGCTTACTGCTCTGAATGTGAAACGAGAGAGAGGTACCGAGATTAGGTATTATCTATATAGAAAATAGA
>JAZRAE010000056.1:0-2903 GCA_045634385.1 Eubacteriales bacterium
CAACAACAAGGACCACAAGTGCGACACCTGCCAGACCGCTATGGGTACTCATGAAGCGGCAAGCGGCAAGCATACTTGCGATTACTGCAATCAGGCTGTAACCGAATGTGCCGATGACAACAAGGACCACAAGTGTGATACTTGCGGAGCTTCCGTTGGCATTCACGATGCGGCAACCGGTAAGCACACCTGCGATTATTGTGGCAAGACTGTAAGCGAGTGTACTGACTCTTCTGAGGATGATGATTCCAAGTGCGACATCTGTGGCAAGAACGTTGGTGATTGCGTAGATGTTAATAAAGATCATAAGTGCGATAAGCACGGCGAAGATATGGGCACTCACGAGGCAGCGCTCGGTAAGCATACCTGTGATTACTGTGGTGCGAAGGTCACCGACTGTGCAGATGGAAACAAGGATCACAAGTGCGACACTTGTTCTGCTAACGTTGGAACTCACGAAGCAGCTACAGGTAAGCATACCTGCGACTACTGCGGAAAGACTGTAACCGAGTGTGCAGACAGCAACAAGGATCATAAGTGTGATACCTGCCAGACCGCTATGGGTACTCACGAGGCGGCAAACGGTAAGCATACATGTGATTACTGTGGCGAAGCAATCACCGAATGCGGTGACAGCAATAGCGACGGCAAGTGCGATACTTGCTCTAAGGATATGCCTACCACTCCCGAGACTCCCGAGACCCCCGAGACTCCTGAGACTCCCGAGACCCCCGAGACCCCCGAGACCCCCGAGGATCCCGCTGAAAAGGATCACTCCAAGTGCCTTGAAGAGGCAAGCGGCTGGAAGAGATTCTGGAACGCTATCGGCAACTTCTTCCGCCGTATCTTCACCGGCTACTGCAAGTGCGTATGCGGTGACAAGGTACCCGAGGATGATTACACCGAGTTCAAGAAGATCTTTAAGCATAACAGATAATCCGCGCAATATTATATCGGCAAAAACCACTATAATAAAGCAAAGGGCTGACCAATCGGTCAGTTCAAGAAGGGCTAATCAAAACAAAACTAAATAACCAAGAACCTATATAAGTAGGTTCAAACAAAACAAGCGGTGGGCTTTGGCTCACCGCTTTTGTCGTTTCTTGTAGATAAATTTTATTAACGATAATGAGAACCATTATTGACAAGAATAAAATTATATGCTATAATATAGTAAAATATTCCTACGGAGGAAAAATATGCAGACAACTACGGAAACAAAAATGCGAAGCTCCGCTACAAGAAACAGCATTTATGCTTATCTCTGCGGTACGAAGGAGCATCCTTCTGCCGAGATGATATATAACGACCTCAAAGCAGACATTCCCAATCTCTCGCTCGGAACGGTGTACCGAAATCTGAAGCAGTTGGAGGAAATCGGACGAGTTATTCGTGTTACGAAGGTAAACAACTACGAGAGATACGATGCCAACTGCGAGGATCACGTCCACTTTGTCTGTGATAGATGCGGACGAGTCATTGACATTATGGATGCAGATATACATAAGGCGACGGCAGCCTTGAACATTCCAAACGGTTCAAAAGTAAAGAGATTGCAAATTGTAATCGAAGGAACTTGCGGAATTTGTTCTGCGGAAAATTAAATCCATACACGCAAATAAGCGCGGTGGGCTTATTAAAGCTCACCGTTTTTGCATACAAGCCGTACTCCCCGGTCCTATCGGATCGGGTGTTAGATTTCACAAAATAGGTTGAAACATATCTACGCGGTCATCTTCCAGAATACCACCTTGGACGAGCCGCGCCAATTCTTAATTCAAGGAGGTATTTTATTATGCGTTGGGGTAACTGCGCATCGCTACTCGTCATGAGTAGTGATTATGAATTTATGGCTTAACCGCTACTCTACATAATGAAAAACTGAATAAAGAAAAAAAGGCACTTGTTGAATGGTACGCAAAATTAAGCGTATCACGCAATAAGTGCCTTTTTGTTTACCCCTGCGAAAAATGTAGATATATGCCTATTCGTGCTCCCCCTTGTCGGATTTTGAAAAAATCAACCATTTCAAAATCACGATACGGAGGAAATATAAATGAAAAAATTATCTACTGAGATAATCACGAAAAAAGGCGAAAGAAAAATTATCACCGTTGAGGTGGACGATATATATGCGGATTGGCTTGTTACCCAACCCCAAGAGATATACCACGATGCAGTTATGTTTGAGTATCGGACAAGCTGCACCGAGCGCAAGGAAACCCGTTACATTCAATCCTTAGATGCTTCTATGGATAATGGTTTTGATATAGCTGATGAAAGCGTGGATATTGCAAAGGAACTTCTGCAAAAAGCGGACAATGAGCGTTTGTATGCGGCTATGGAACACCTTACCGAGAAACAGTATTTGATACTTTGGCTTAATGCGGTCGAGGGATTGTCTTTCCGTGAAATAGGCAGACGATTTGGCATTAGTAAAACTACTGTCGTTGAGCAGTTTAACGCTGCTGTGAAAAAAATTAGAAAAAATTTTTGAAAAACACCCTGCCAAAATTCGTTTTTCAAGGCTATTAGGTGAAGGGACATAAAAAACACCTTCACTGATCCTTGAAAAATTGAATAGACATTCATCAAATACATTATCTGCGCTATGCGGTGATGAGCCGCTAAGCCGCATTTGTAGGTGCGCCAAGACCTCCCGCGAGGGAGCGAGCGAGAACACTTATACAAAGTAGAGTTGGATTGCATCCGACGTGGCGATGACAGGCGCGAGTGACAATGATACTTCCGTAGCAGAAATGCGCGGCTGGCGGAGTACCCGGCAGAGGTTAGAACCCTATGGAACTGATTAGCAATCGGTCGTTTGATGACTTCCCATACCGTTTATCGGTGCGTCGGGGTGTCGAGGACAAATAGACGCTTGAACCGAGCTTGCCTTGAAA
>JAZRAE010000057.1:0-19313 GCA_045634385.1 Eubacteriales bacterium
ATCACATCTTGAAACGATATTTAAGGTGCTAAATGACAAGCGTCCTTTCGGTCTCTCGCTCGCAGAGATGTATTCCTCGTCCTATAACCTAACCAAAAACTCGAGTGAATACGGTATTTATCTGAAGCTTATCGAAGATAAGGACGTTATGTCCTTGAACTTCAAGGAGTTAAGCGATGCTATGTTCAGCATACGCTCAATGGATCTTGCCCGGACCTACTACAGCTTCATGCAGGACAAGGAAAAGAATCCCATCATTGACTGCACCCTTCCCGATCTTGATATAAGAACTCTCAGCGAGGTCAAGGGCGAGCTTGAAGAAGTGCAAAAGTCGAGAAAAGGTCTATTCCCCATCTCAAAGCATCCCTATTACAGACACGTTCTCACCTATTACGCAACTCTCAAGGACGAAAAGAGTCTTAACAGAGTCGTATCCTTTGAGAACAGGCTTGAGTTCCCCACCAAGATGTTCCGCGGTAAGTCAAGAAGAGAGACCAGAGATCAGTTTGTGGAAACTCTCGAGGCAATAAACAACTTTGCAAGAGAATATAACTGTCTTAAGCGTGTACTTACCGAAGACGGATACATTTCTGTTATCGACAACGTCTTAAGAGGTAATACCTCCTATGTCAAGCACGTTTACGAGGCACTCGACAACTACATCTCCCTTCGCGATGTTAACAAGCTTCTTAATACTCTTGATGAGAAAAAACTCAGCGTTCTCAACTTTGCTTACACTTCGTGTAAGAACTATGCAAATTACATTGAAATTATCAACAAGCTCCTTGAGATAAGAATATATCACGAGGTTATAAAATACGAGGATGAATGTAAGGACGATCTTGCAAAGCTCGTTGACTTCCATAACATTACATCCAAGATTTATAAGCTTAAGGAACAGCAGCTCTCGGTAGCATATGAGCTTTGCGCAGGTAAAACGAGCCGCGTGTACGATGAGCTTTACGAAAACTCCAAGGACAACAAGGATTACCTCTACCAGATATCCAAGAAGTCTAAGTATTGGCCTATCAGAAAGACTATGGAGGTTTACTCCAAGTTCATACTCACTCTCTTCCCCTGCTGGTTGCTCTCACCGGAGAACGTATCAAACCTTCTTCCCCTTACAAAGAATTTGTTTGACGTAGTTATCTTCGACGAAGCATCACAGGTATTCATCGAGAGTACTATTCCCACCATCTACCGCGGTAAATCAATAGTTGTAGCGGGAGATGACAAGCAGCTTCGTCCCTCCGCTACGTTTATGAAGCGTTATCTCGGCGCAGATCCCGATACGATAGATGATTACTCCGTACAGGCTGCACTCGAGGTAGACAGCCTTCTCGACCTCGCGGTCTCAAGATACGATAGCTCTAACCTTACCTACCACTACCGTTCAAGACATCAGGAGCTTATCGACTTCTCGAACTATGCCTTCTACAACGGTACTTTGCAGGTTTCTCCCAATATATCCAAAAACCGTGACAGCCGTCCTATCGAGAGATATAAGGTTCGCGGAAAGTGGATAGACCGTAAAAATACCGAGGAAGCAAAGCAGATAGTGGAGATTCTTAAGGACATCTTCGCAAACCGCAAGCATAATGAATCTATCGGTATCATCACCTTTAACAGCGATCAGCAGAGCCATATCGCGGATGTAATCGATAAGGCGGCGGCAAAAGATCCCGAATTCCGTGCAAACATTCTCAAGGAAACCCACAGAATCGAAAACGGAGAGGACACCAGCCTCTTTATCAAGAATCTCGAGAACGTACAGGGTGATGAGAGAGATATTATCATCTTCTCTATCGGCTATGCACCCAACGAATCGGGTAAGCTTTACACCAACTTCGGCTCTCTGTCACAGGAGGGCGGCGAAAACCGTCTTAACGTTGCTATAACGAGAGCTAAATCCAAGATCATCATCGTAACGAGTATCGAGCCTGAAGAGCTCAAGGTTGACAACTCCAAAAATATCGGACCGAAGCTCCTTCAGAAATATCTTATGTTCACAAGAGCGGTTGCCAAGGCAGACGACCGTGAGGCGAGCTTTATACTCTCCGAGCTCCGCGCTCCCGAGGCTAAGCCTGAGGCTATGTTCACAAACGTAGCCGCAATCGAGTTGCAGATGAAGGAAAGACTCGAAAAGCTCGGATACCGTGTAGATACCGGTCTCGGTAATGAGAACAACCGTATTTCCCTCGCCATCTATGATGAGGAAACCGACAAATATCTTGTCGGCGTTGAGCTTGATACCGATGCATTCAAGGAGTCAACCTCTTGCCTTGAAAGAGACGTATACAAACCGAGATTCCTCGAGGCACGCGGTTGGACGCTCGTTCGCGTTTGGTGCCGTGACTGGTGGCTATACCCCAACAAGGTTATAAAGAACATAACAACTCTCGCGGAAAAGAACAAGAAAAACGCGTAAGTCCTGACGGACATAGCGAACATCTTAACCTTCTACGAAGAAGGTTTTAACAAAAATATTTTACACCGAGGCAAACTCATCTTTGCCTCGGTGTTTTTTTTGCAATATGCTTATGGCATAATATCGAGTAAAAGCGCATATCAAGTACACCGGATTTTGCACGCTCCGGGCTTTTGTGCTCGTTTTCGTACAATGCACGCCTTTTATTTCCCGCCTTTGAACATTCCTCGCTTTTTGCACACGTATTTTGTAAAAATCGCAAGACACAGTTTAAAAATCTGCACAGACATAACTAAAAAGCGGCTGTCCGTAATGCAGACAGCCGCAAAAAATATCAGAATAAAAATCAAAATCGGATCACATGATCTATCGAGTCGGTCAAAATCAGGTAAGGAATGCCAAGGAATTTGTGGTAAGATAATACTTCGCATCGTTACAGTAGATACTTCTCTTCTCAAAGCCGCGATAAGGGATAAGCTCCTCATCAAGCTCGGGGATGGAATCTACCTTACCGTTTACGTAATCGAGAAGTCTCTTACGGCAGGATACGGTTCTCTGAAGCGTTGCACCAAGGCGGATATCCTGAACGTCAAAGCCGCAAGGCTTGTTCTCGTAGAACCACTGCTCTTCGAAGACCTTGTGGTATCTGCGGATAAGCTTTTCAGCCTCCTTATAGTCATTCTCCGCGAGACGGCGAAGCTCATCCTTATCCCCCGCCTTGTACGCCATTCTCGTCTTGTAACCAAGCTCAAACTTCACAGTGAGGGCATCTGCAAGAGCAGCGGCGGTCTTGAAGAGATAACCGAACTTGTGCGACTTCTTTGCCACCTCAAGGAGCTTTGGCACAAGCTCTCGGTACTTCTCTCCCTCTCCGCCTACTACAGTAACGTCAAGGAAGCCGTTAAAGTAATCCGAGAACAGCATGTATTTTGAGGGGTTCACAGGCGACTTATAATCTACCGAAGTGCCGTTAATATCGTTAAGAGCATCGAGAAGCATAAACTCATCGAAGGAGATGCCAAACGATTTCTTAAACTTTTCCTTGATAAGATTCATATCCTCGTTGCCCTTGGCGAACTCGGAGATAGCAAAGAGTGAGGGGAGCATTGCAACCTTGGAGCACTCTGCACCGTCATCACCCCACATTGTGATAAAGGCATTCTTAACCTTATTCTTTATCGCTGAACGAATACCCGGCTTCATAGTTAACATTCCGTAACCGTTGTGAGGCATAAATCCGCCCCAGCTCCATGCACCGCCGGCAAACCAAGTGTTTTTAGACATTTGCTTATGAGCGTCAAAGTGTACGTCGTATATTCTCTCTTCGTGGTGATAATAATCCCAATATACGGGAATAACACCATCCGGAATAGCATCTATAACTTCTTTGGGCACTTTAGCGAAGTCGTTGATAAAGTAATTGCCGCCGTTAAAGGCTCTCATATACATGTCAGACCAGAGCATAACTTCCTCGTAACCGTGCTTTTTAGCTATCTCACACACTCTGTCGAGGTGACGCTTCATGATCGTGCTGATAGGCTCATAGCCGTGGATATCAAGATGCTTTCCTCTGCCGAGCATATACGCCTCGTCCATACCAACGTGTATCTTTCTCGTCTTAAAATTCTTTGAGAGAGACTCGAACATATGGTCTATAAGCTCGTAGGTTCTGTCATCGTCAACAAGCATAATATCGTCCGTATCTACGGGAACGTGCTCCCAACGCAAAGTTGCATTAACGTGTGCGAGTGCCTGCACGCATGGGATGATCTCAATACCTATACTGTTTGCATACTCGTCCATCTCACGCATTTCCGCCTCGGTGTATCTGCCGCGCATATATCCGAAATATGGCTCGCCCTCAACGTAATAGGTGTCCTCAGAATAGAGGAAAACGCAGTTATATCCCATCTTCTTTAAGAGAGGAAGATACCACTTAAGCGTCTCAACCTTAATGACAGCGTTTCTTGATACGTCGAGCATTACGCCAAAATATTTGAACTTGTTTGCCATATTCACCTCACGTAAAAATGTTTTACATTGCCATTTTATCAAAGGCAAATTCCTTTGTCAATAAGATTCGGTAAATTTACACCGTAGAGAAATAAATGTGGGTAAAAGATAGAGTATTGCAACCTCATCCACCACTCCGTGGTCCCCGAGACAAGCGGAGTCGAGCATCAATGGGTTCGCGTGATGGCGGTGGATGAGGTATAATTTGTAGGGACAGGCGTCCTCGACAACGCCGCTACGTTACTCGGCGTCCAAAATAATACAAAATGTAAAATTAAAATGCGGTTGCAATGAGGTGTAATTTGTAGGGACAGGCGTCCCGACTGTCCGTAATGCAACACATACCGCAAGGCAATGTTTGAGGAAGAAGTGTATCTCTCAAAAGAACCTATTGGTATGTATCACGTTTTCCGGACAGTCGGGACGCCTGTCCCTACGGTTTGTGCCTCAATCCAACGGTCTCTTAATTTGACATTTTGTTTTTTCTATATTGTGTTACCGCGTATGAGGGTAAAAAAACAGAGCCAAAGGTTGTTAGCCGATGACTCTGTTCTCTTAAACAAAATGAGTTTTAGTCTTGAAATCCAATTCCGCTAACTATAACCCTGCGAAGCAGGATTTCATCGCGCGAGAGATTTCATCCACCACTGTGGATTTCATCCGTCAGAGACGGATTTCGTTGCGTGTTTAGTCCGCTTAGGACATCACGCTATTGACTCTGTTCTCGTTATTTAGTTTAGATTGTCCTTTTCAGGATTGTTTCGTATCTTACCACACAGCTATATCGCCGTTCTCGTCATAGTGCCAGTAGTTGCCAGACTCGGTAGGCTGAGCCTCGGAGTAGTAATAACGGGCGGGGTTTGTGAGATAGTAATTGTCTTTAGAGTCAATTGAAATATTCACCCAATCATTTGCTGTGCCATTGTAATATACGGTCTTGAGCTTGGAGCAATTAGAGAACGCTCCCTCACCAATCGTGGTTACGCTATCGCCTATTACTACGCTCGTGAGTCCTGAGCAAGTATCGAACGCAGAAGATCCAATCGTGGTTACGCTATCCGGGATTACTACGCTCGTAATACTGCTCTGGCCTTTGAATGCATAATTACCGATTGATGTTACACCGTCGGGAATAACAAGCTCGGTTATAAGCTCTCCGTTAAGGTAAAGATTTGTAGCATAGTACAAGGGATTAGATGATCCATATACAAAACTATATTCAAATGGTATTTCACACCAAGCAGCTACATCAGTGATGTAAACGTCTTTAAGATTTGAGCAATAAGCGAATGCATCAGAACCAATCGTGGTTACGCTATCGCCTATTACTACGCTCGTGAGTCCTGAGCAATCACGGAACGCATCATTACCAATCTCGGTTACGCTATCGCCTATTACTACGCTCGTGAGATTATAGCAATTATAGAACGCAGAAGATCCAATCGTGGTTACGCTATCGCCTATTACTACGCTCGTGAGTCCTGAACAAGAATAGAACGCACAAGAACCAATCTCGGTTACGCTATCGCCTATTACTACGCTCGTGAGATTATAGCAATAATAGAACGCAGAATATCCAATCGTTCTCACACCGTTTCCTATAGTCACGTTAGTGAGTGTGGTTCTGCTATAGAATGCACGCTCGCCAATTGCAAGTACGCTATCGGGGATAGTAATATTAGTAAGTCTGGTACAATTCTCGAATACACCGTATGCAATAACGGTACAATTCTCGTGGATAGTATAGGTAGTAAAGTTGTTGTTAGTCAATCCGATAAGCACGGCATAAGGATTATTTATATTACCTATGTATCTACCGTACTCGTACTCGGTATAGAGCGTGGAGTGACAATTTGAGAATGCACTACTGCTTATAAGAACGTCACCGGATATGTTAACGCTGCTGAGCTTATTGCAATCATAGAACGCTTTGCTACCGATACTCTGCAAGCTCTCGGGGAGAGTAATACTGACAAGACCGTCGCAATTATAAAATGCAGAGTTTCCTATTGATGTAACGCTGTTGCCAAAATCAATATTTGCGAGATTAGAGCAATAATAGAACGCCTCATAATCAATAGTTTTGAGTCCGTTGCCAAGCTTTACGTTCTGAAGATAATAACAAGATCCAAATGCATCAAAATTAATAATTTCCACGCTATCGGGAATAGTAATGCTTATTAGACCGTCACAGTCATAGAATGCATACGAGCCTATTGTAGTGACACTATTACCGATTTCAACGCTTGTGAGCTTATCACAATTTTGGAATGCAAATGAGCCTATAGCAGTCACACCGTCACCGATCTTTACACCGGTGAGTGCGCTGCAGTCATAGAAAGCATAGCTTCCGATATTCGTAACGCTATCGGGGATAACCACTGAGGTTATGTTATCGTTATTGTTGAAAGCATTGTCATATATATTCTTTACGGGTAAGCCCTTGTAGGTATCTGCGATAACTACCTTGAGTGCAGTACCCTCGTAGCCGATAACCTCGGCATAGGTGCCATCGAGGGAGACGTCATAGAGCACGCCGGATGTGGGACCCAAAGGCTGCTCACACACGATGCAGATACCGTCACCGTCTACGATATGCTCGGCAGTATCCTTTGTTTTGCCGCAGTAGATGCACTGCTTCCAGTGATATGTAGCGTCAAAGGAGAAGATATTAGAGTAGGTGTGAGGGGTCACAACAGTCTTGTTGCATACGGTGACCTTACCGCAGTGGGTACAGGTCTTGGTATCATATCCGCCCTTGGTACAGGTGGGGGGCGTGGTAACGGTTACATAGCTGTGGTCGCTCTCGGTACCGTCTCTCCACTCGATCATACTACAGCCGGAGCAGATGCGGTAATGGAGCGCGTTGTTGCAATATTCGTTTACAGTGCTGTAGTACTTCCACGCGCCAAAGCTGTGAGTATGCTCGGGATCTGCAGGAACGTCAGTTCCATCTACGTAAGGCTCACCACACTTGTCGCAGAGGTAGTCGTCGTCAGCGTCTCTGTGCTGACATACGGTTTCGTTTACCGCGCCGAGATTTTCCCACGTCTCGCCACCGTCGTATGATACCCAGGCGTCACCGTCCTCAATCTTAAGGATAGGTGTGAGACCGTCGATACCGTCAGTACCGATTGCCTTATGCTCAGTCATGATGCCGTTGATTACCCAGTAACCGTCATCACTTATTTCGATAATGGGAGTTACTCCGTCAATGCCATCCTTGCCATCAGTACCGATTGCCTTATGCTCGGTCTTGACACCGTTGATTACCCAGTAACCGTCATCACTTATTTCGATAATGGGAGTTACTCCGTCAATGCCATCATTACCGGGGGCGCCATCAACACCGTCCTTACCGTCAGTACCGATTGCCTTATGCTCGGTCTTGATGCCGTTGATTACCCAGTAACCGTCGGCACTAATTTCAATAGTAGAAGTTGCTCCGTCAACACCATCCTTGCCGGGCGCGCCATCCTGTCCATCCTTGCCATCAGTACCGATGGCCTTATACTCAGTCTTGATGCCGTTGATTACCCAGTAACCGTCGGCACTAATTTCAATAGTGGGGGTGCTACCGTTAACACCATCCTTACCGGGTAAGCCTTGCTCACCCTGAGGTCCCTGTTCACCCTGAGGCCCCTGTTCACCTTGCTCACCTTGAGGTCCCTGTTCTCCTCGTAAAGCATCGCAAGAAGCCATTGTAAATACAATCGCTAATACAAGAAATAGTAAAAATAGCTTTTTCATATTTCCTCCTATGAAAATAGTGTAATTTGGTTTTTGTAAACGGTAATCCTGGACGTAGATTTTAACGCGCAGATATTTACGGTATTTTTGTAGTGCGCCGTAATCCTGTTTTTTAAACGCTAATTACATAATAGCACTTTTAAATTAGAAAGTAAAGTCTTTTTCCGATTTATTTATATATATTTACCAAATAAGATAACACACGCGCAAAATATGTAAGGAATACAAAGACGTCTCGTAGGGGCAATTCACGAATTGCCCGCCACAATAAAACATAAATAAGACCTCAATCGCACCGTCACCTAATTTTGCATTTTGCATTGGCGATTTTCGCCTCACCCCACGTCGCGCAGTTCGCGACATATCACGACGGCTCTGCCGTCTATATCACGCACCAACGGTGCATATCGCTTTGCCAAAGGCAAAACCATTACCGCACAAAACCTCATCCACCACTCCGTGGTCCCCCTTGTCTCGCCTGCGGGCTCATGTTTGCCACTCGCATTGTACTTTGCAATAATTGAAGTGTTTGTTCTAATTCAAGCATTTATCTGCTCGTTTGGCAATATTCTTCGAATGCACCTCGGGGTCTGACAGTCATTTAGACTGTCATTCAATACCCTCGGTTTCGCTACGCTACCCAAAGGGGACGGTCGAGTCGTTTCACGCACCATAGGTGCATATCATTCTGCATTTTTTATAATCTCATCACTTTTTTACGTTTACGTCTTGAAATGTTAATAATTATGGTGTATAATAGGAAAAGTAAAAAATAAAACAAACGAAAGGTATAGTAAAATGTTAAACTTTTTGCTTGAAACAGAAGGAACTGCTCAGGGCGGCGGTTGGTTAACGATCGTAATGCTCGGAGGCTTTATGGTTCTTATGTATTTCATGATGATCCGTCCTCAGAAAAAGCGTGAGAAAGAGGATGCGGCAATGAGAGACGCTCTCGTTGTAGGCGACGAGGTTACTACCATCGGCGGTATCATCGGTAAGGTTGTTTCCATTAAGGATGAGACCTTCGTGCTTGAGACCACCAAGGACAGAACCAAGATCCGTTTCCTCAGAGGCGCGATCAGAAGCGTTGACGTTAAAATGGCTGATATCGTTGCAGCACAGGCTGCGGAGAAGGCTGAAAAGGAAGCTGTTACCACAGAAACCGAAGTAAAGTAATTATAAAAATTGCGCCGCGGAATCGTATTGTGCCCTGCGGCGTGATTTTTTCTTAATATAGAGAAATACGATTGCAAATAGCTTTGTGTTTTCCAATATACAAACTGTGCTCTGATGTTTTTTAAAAGCAATTAACGGTATATGTATCATATTTTTCCTCGGTTTTGTATAACATTTAATACCAAGCTTTTCGGAGGAAAAAATGAAGAAGCATAAAAGAAAAGAACTCGGACTTCCCGCTCTTATCGCAATAGGAACCGGGGCTTCAGCAGTATCGCTTGCCGTCATTGCTTTCATACTCGCGTTAGTATCATCGTTCACTAAAGATCCTACATCACTTACGGGAGCGTTTTCGCTGCTTGCTCTTTTTTTGGCAGGCGCTGTGTCAGGATTTATGATCTCGCGTTTTATGGGGGATGGAGGATCGCTCGTCGGTATATTATCCGTAGCAATCTCAACTGCCTTGATGCTTATGATAGGACTTATATGGAAAGGTGGCCTTTTGCCACTTGGTGCACTCTTAAATATGCTCGTCTTTCTTGCCGTAGGAATAATTGCTTCCATACTCGGTAAAAAAAGGCCGCGCAAAAGACATAGATATTGAAAAAGTAAATACAAAAACGGCTATGCAATTATCCCAAGATGGATAAAAGTACAGCCGTTTTGTCATTTTAACTTATTTTTTGGGCGATTTGTTAACCAGCCCTACGTATTATTTTCCGTTTATGCGCTCGATGTAATAAGGAAGCGCCTCCTCAAAGTTAACTCCGTAGAATCGATGGTTCTCGTCCTCAAGAGTCTTTTTCATAGAAAGGAGAGTGAAGTCGACCGCGATGGAAAGAGCCTCGGGTACTGTGAAGCCGCGCATCATTGCGCCAACGGTAGCGGATGCGTAAATATCGCCTGTGCCGTGGAATGCGGCGGGAAGGTACTCGTTGCAGTAGTAATAATACTCTTTTGACTCGGAGTCGTAGTAGTACATACCTATCTTTCCCTCTTCAAAGCTGATACCGGTAAGAGCCGCGCTCTTTGCTCCGAGATCTGTGAGCTTCTTAAGTACTTCCCTTATGTATTCCTCATCATAATCGGGATTATAAGGAATATCAAGCATAAACGCTGCCTCGGTGAGATTTGGGATAACGAGATCTGCCTTAGCACAGAGCTTTGCCATAGCTGCCGCAAACTCGGGGGTAAAGCCCTTGTAAAGCTTGCCGTGATCCGCCATAACGGGATCGATAACCACCTTTGCCTTTGTGCCGAAGCGGTCAATAAAGTTCTCCACGAGCGAGAGCTGTTCAAAAGAGCCGAGGTAGCCTGTATATATAGCGTCAAAATCAATGTCAAGCTCAAGGAATGTGTCGGAAATCTTCTGTATCTCGTCGGTGAGGTCGCAGAAGGTGAACTTCGGGAATGCGGTATGCGTGGAAAGAACGGCAGTAGGTATTACCCCCGCCTCAACACCTGCCGCGGATATTATTGGAAGTGCGACGGTCAGCGAGCACTTACCGACGCAGGAAACGTCTTGAATCGTTATGATTCTTTTCATATCTGTTCTCCGTGATTAAGTGAATTTTTTTTACAGGAGTATTATACACATGAGAATGGTTTTTGTCAATAGATTTTAATCTTTATAGCAAACTTTTGCACCGAGTGAGGCAAGTTTTTCCGTGAATGAGTCGTAACCGCGTAAAATCAACTCACCCGAGAATATTTCACTCTGCCCCTCCGCACCGAGCGCAAGGATGACAGCCGCCGCACCGCCTCGAAGGTCGGGGGCGTTTACTCTGCCGGAAAATACCGTGCTTTTGAATATTCGCGCGCGATTATCCTCTCTCGAATAGGAAAGTCCGAGTCGTGTAAGCTCGTCAAGATAACCGAATCTCGCTCGCCATACCCTCTCTTCGATCCTTCCGCCCGACGACGTGGCGAGAATGGTTGAGAAGATGGGTTGAAGATCGGTAGCAAAATCGGGGTATGCGCCCGTGGTGATGGAAATTTCGCGCTTTGGCTTTCCGACAAGCATAACGCCCGTGTCCGAAAGGTCCATAATTACACCGGAATACAATAGAGGTGAGGTAAAAGCGGCAAGCTCACGTGTATCAAATCCGCTGACGCGCACCCTACCCCCAGTCACAATTGAGGCGGCAAGAAATGTACCCGCCTCTATCATATCACCGGGAATAACCGCACTCGCGCCGTGCAGCTTTGTTCCTACAACGGTAATCACTCCCCTCTCCGTTTTTATACTTGCACCCGCACTCCTGAGATAGGAGATAAGTGACTTAATATGCGGCTCTTTTGCCGAACCGGTAATACGGCTTTCCCCATCTGCACTTGCGGCAAGTATGAGAGAATTAACCGTTGCACCCACGGATGGCAGGCGAAGATTTATATCCGTACCCAAAAGCCTCCGTGCTAAAAGCTCATTCCCCATAATCTTTGCACCGAATTTTTCAGCCGCATCGAGGTGTATATCTATCGGCCTGTGTGAAAACGCACATCCGCCAAAAGGGAGAATCTCTGCCCTGCCGAATCTTGCAAGACAAGCTCCGATAAGATAGGTTGAGGCACGTATACGTCTGACTATGTCACTACTCGGTGTGACATAATATAGATTTTGCGTATCTATACAGGTTACTTCACCCTCACGCCACACCTTTGCACCAAATTCTTTTATTATGGCAAGTGCATCGGCAACATCGGTTATACTTGGAAGATTGTAAAGACGCGATATGCCATACGTCGTAATAGTTGAAAATATAATGGGTAATGCGGCATTCTTTGATCCGCTGACGTTTACAGATCCCGTAAGCGGTTTTCCGCCGTTTATTATAAATCTGCCCATAAAAATCCCCCTTGGGAATAGGATTTTCATTTTGAAATCCCAAAGATATTACATCTTATTCCCAAGAGGTTAAAAGGTTACTCTCTACTATTATTCTTCACGTCGCCCAGTTCGCGACATATCGCTTTCGTCAGGAGAATATACTTTTTTATCTTATCTGAGTAGCATCAAATCTAATGTGATATATCGTCGCATTGATTCAATGCGATATTATCTCGCAGTACAAGAGAGTAATCATATCAAGAATCCATATTTTCGTAATAGCTCACGGCAAGTCTGACAACGTAGCCGTAGCTCACTACACCTTCCGTGCCATTCGCCTTGAGATAGGCATCGTTGAGTCTGTCATTTATCTTACCGAGGATACTGTCCTTATGCTTTTGATACACGGTATTCGATGCTCTCATATCCGCTAAGGCAGTCTCGGAAAGCCTGGCCCGTACCTCATAATAAAGGTCCTTATCGGCACGGTACAGAGCGGAGGAAAGGTACTCATATATGTTGAGATATCCGCTGTATCTGATATAGTCGTCATCCGAATTTATACAGACAAGAAAAGCAACGAAATTAGCCTCGTTTTCACGGGCGATTCCACGCTGATGTGCAAGCTCGTGAGCCGCAGTAAACGGTATATAATAATCGGGGTACTCAACGTTGACGTTAGCCTCGCCCGTGAAGAAGCTATATATCCCCGAAATACCGAGGTCGGACATCACAGTGCTGAAGTATACGGGCTTCGCGCGTGAAGGAAAGTTCGCAAGAAGAGAATATCGTGCATTCACGTTATCGTATGCAACAATAAGTCTTTTTGACATATCGTCAAATGAGTAAGGCATATGAGTTTCTCCGTCTTCAAGCTCACACTTTTCTGCCAATTTGTTAAGCTCATCAACCACTATATTGACAGTTTGGTAAAGCTCTGTGACGGTAACATCGCGCTTGTTTTCTATCCCGATTTTTTCAGCAAGCTGTGTGGTGTGATACCCCACTCCGAGTGTGTAAATATAGGAGGTAAAAATAAGCGAGATAACACCTATTAATGATACAAGACAACGTACTCTGTCCTTTTGGGTTTTGCCTCTTTTTACAAGCAGAACAACGGCAAGAATAAGAAGCGGAATAACAAGTATAATTAGCAGTTCAAAGAGAGAGAAAGGCAGAATATACGTGAGCGACGAGAGAATGAAACGCACAAAAACACTTATCGTCTCGTTGACAAAGTCAGCAACCAAAACCGAGCGAATCGAGGCCGAATACACAAGTAATGACAACAAAAGAAGTATAAACGAGATGATGGCAAATCGGGGAAAAATTTTCTTCATTCTTATCTCTCTAACTTAATCTATCATATATTTTCGACAGATAAAACGCAAGTTGAAATTTGTTTAATTGCTCAATCAAAGCGAATAATCAGCCTTAAAGGTAAACTTTTGTTCCCTTTTTAAGTATGGATGATGAATAAAACTCAATAAGCGCGTTTATCATGTTCTCAACGTCGTATGTACCTGCGGTTTCATTTGCAGAGTGCATTGCAAGCTGCGGAAGACCGATATCAACCGTGGGAACGGACACCTTGGTATTGGATATAGAACCAAGTGTTGATCCACCCGGAAGATCCGCTCTGTTACAGTAGGTCTGCACTTTTACCTTCGCTCTTTGGCACACGGTACGGAACACAGCATCCGAGAGTCCGTCGGTCGCGTATCTCTGACTCGCGTTATACTTGATTACGACGCCGCCGTTAAGCATTGGGGCATTGTCGGGATCGGACATTTCAGGATATGCGGGATGCTTTGCGTGTGCGTTATCCGCGCTTATCATAAAGCTGTTTTCAAGAGCCGCCGCAAGAGAGGTTTCCGAGCCGGAAATTCTAAGTAAAACATCGTGAAGGAAGGTAGATGCCGCGCCCTGCTTTGTCTCCGAGCCTACCTCCTCGTTGTCAAACACCGCAAGCACGGGAACAGAGGATGAAGGACGCGCAGAGAGGAATGCAACAGTAGACGAGTAAACGCAGCCGAGATCGTCAAGGCGGGGACAAAGAATGAACTCTCCGTCCATACCTACCCTTCTGCCCTCATCGCGATTATAGAGGAAGAGATCGTGCGATAGAATGTTTCTCTCATCCACACCTGCAGCCTTTGCAATCTGCAAAGTAAATCCACCCTTCTCCGTCCCCGAAGAATAAAGAGGCAAAAGATCCTTTGCGGGATTAAATTTAGCACCGTCGTTTACGCCTCTGTTCATATGAATAGCAAGACTGGGAATTGTAGCAATATCGCTATCAAGATTGACGAGTCTTGACTCTATACCGTCGGGCGTTCTGACGACTACTCTTCCTGCAACCGAAAGAGGTCTGTCAAGCCAACTGTAATATATCATACCGCCATATTTCTCTACCTCAAGGCGTGTATATGCACCCACAGATTCGGGAGTAGCCTTGATCCTGAAGGATGGCGAATCAGAGTGCGATGCAGTAATCATGAATCCTCGCGCATCTCTCGCTGTTCTAAAGGCAACGATACTTGTACCATTGCGTATAACGTAATATTTTCCATCTACGGATAGCTTCCATCTGTCGCACTCGTAAAGCTCGGTATATCCTTCGCCGTCGAGCAGCTGCTTCACGGTATTTACAGCGTGATAAGCACTCGGAGAGTTTTTAATAAATTCAAAAAGACCGTTTACGTACTTCATAATCCACCTCACAATATATATTTTCACATATATTTTATCATCTATCCGAAAAAAAGTCAATTTAACTGTTGAAAATTCCTTGAATTTGAGGTAAAATATATTATACAAATTTTAAATTCACATTTTGGAGGTTAAAAATGCTCAATATTGACGATTTTATGAGCATTGAGAAGGTTGTACGTTTCTTTGAGGAATTCTCTATGATCCCTCACGGCTCGGGAAATACCTCGCAGATAGCGGACTACCTCGTTGATTTTGCTAAAAAAAGAAATCTTGACTACTCAAGAGACAGTGCGGATAACGTGATAATACGCAAGGCTGCAACAAAGGGATATGAGCAAAGACCGGGTGTTATCTTCCAAGGCCACCTCGATATGGTTGCCGAGAAAAAGCCGGGAGCAGCTATAGATATGGAGAAGGAAGGTCTCTCACTTTACCGTGACGGAGATTTTCTGCGCGCAAAGGACACCACACTCGGCGGTGACGACGGTGTAGCTCTTGCCTATGCTCTCGCGGTGCTTGACTCGGACGATATTCCCCACCCCGAGTTTGAGGCGGTATTCACATCGGACGAGGAAATCGGACTTCTCGGAGCGGTAGCAATCGATCCGGAAAATATAAAAGGCAGATTGCTTATCAATATTGACTCGGATGAAGAAGGTGTATTTACCGTTGGATGTGCCGGAGGTATGAGAAGCGATGTTACTCTCCCTGTACGCCGCACCAATTCGGAATTTGACTCTTATAGAGTCAAAGTATCGGGCTTTAAGGGTGGACATAGCGGTGTTGAGATAGACAAGGGACGCGTAAATGCCAACAAGGCTCTCATTGAGATAATATCAAAAATAGATGATATAAGCATCAAGGACATACGCGGCGGAAATGCAGATAATGCTATACCTCGTGAGTGCGAATGCTTATTCTCATCGCATATTGATCACACCGCACTTATCGAGCGTCTTGGTAACGAATTAAAAGAGAGGTACGCAGATATTGAGCCGGACATCTCTGTAAGCGTAGAAAAAGCCGTCTCAAGTGTTGCAGGCGTTTGTATCGAGGATTCGAGAAAGCTTATTTCCTTACTCGCCGCTCTCCCATCGGGTATTATTGCTATGAGCAATGATATTCCGGGACTTGTTGAGACCTCGCTCAATATGGGCATACTTAAGCTCAACGGTGACAATGCAGAGATCTCCTTCTCGGTAAGATCAGCAAAAGGATCTGAAAAGCAGGCACTCGGTAACAGGCTCGAAACAATTGCAATGAACCATGGAGCAGATTACTCCACAAGAGGTGCATACCCCGCCTGGGAATACAAGAAGGACTCACATCTTCGTGACGTTATGAAGAATGTGTATGAAAATATGTACGGAAAGTCGCCCGAAATAGTAATAATCCACGCGGGACTTGAGTGCGGTATTTTCTCCGAGAAGATCGATGGACTCGACTGTGTTTCCATAGGTCCTAACAACTATGATATACACACCACGGAGGAAAGACTCTCGCTATCATCTCTTGAACGTGTGTGGGAATTCTTACTTAACGTGCTTAAGGAAATATAAGCTCGGTAAATGCCGAAAAATATGACAAAACAAAGATTTATGCAATGAAGGGACGTAAAAATGACAAAGACAAGACTTAAGAAATATGCAAATCTCATCGCAAGATGCGGTGTAAACGTACAGAAGGGGCAGGAGGTCTACATCACCGCAGAGCTTGATCAGCCCGAGTTTGTACAGATGGTGGTTGACGAGTGCTACAAGGCGGGAGCAAAAAAGGTAACGGTTGACTTTTCCTATGCACCGCTCACCCGCTCTCACGTTAAGTACTGCAAGCCCGACGTGCTCGGCACCCTCGACAAGTGGCAGATAGAGAGATGGGAGCATCAGGTTGAGGTTCTCCCCTGCAAGATATACCTTATCTCCGAGGACCCTGACGTGCTCGAGGGCATCAATCAGCAGAAGTTTGCCAAGGCGATGGCGATGCGCAGTAAGACCATAAAGCCCATAAGAGCAAAAATGGAAAATAAGTATCAGTGGTGTATTGCCGCTGTACCGGGTAAAAAGTGGGCGAAAAAGATATTCCCGAATGAAAGAGCAAACAAGGCCGAAGATCTTCTTTGGGAGGCTATACTCAAGACCTCGAGAGTTGACGATGATCCTATCGCGGCTTGGGATAAGCACAACGCAAATCTGCTCAAGAGATGCGAGTATCTTAACTCTCTCGGTATCAAGAGTCTGCACTACACCGCAGGCAACGGTACTGACTTCACCGTTGGACTTATTCCCGAGGCAACCTTCCAAGGCGGCGGTGAGAATGCTCTCGGTTCAGGCATATACTTTAACCCCAACATTCCCTCAGAGGAAGTGTTCACTTCTCCTATGAAGGGTGAGGCAGAAGGTATCGTTTACTCTTCCCGTCCCCTTTGCTACAACGGTGTCCTTATCGATAATTTTTGGATCAAGTTTGAAGGCGGAAAGGCTGTAGAGGTCGGAGCTGAAAAGAACGAGGAGGCTCTCCGCGAGCTTATAAAGATGGACGAGAATGCTCCCTACCTCGGTGAGTGTGCGCTCGTTCCCTATTCCTCTCCGATACGCGAGAGCGGTCTTCTCTTCTACAACACCCTCTTTGATGAAAATGCGGCTTGTCACTTGGCACTCGGCAGAGGCTTTACAAACCTTCTCCGCGGCTATGAAAATATGACCGAGGAAGAGGCGCACAAGATGGGTATCAACGACTCAATCGTGCACGAGGACTTCATGATCGGCACTGCGGATATGTCTATCGTTGCTACCACACAGGACGGCAAGGAGATTGCTATTTTTGAGAATGGTGAGTGGGCGTTCTGACGATGACGCATCGCATCATTGCAGTTATTTTGCCTGAGGGTGAGATGTATTGCTAAAACAGTTCTATTAACCTATGGTGAGTTATGTTCGCTGCGCGAGTTTGAAGTTATATAGGCGAATATAATATATCTGTGAGGTCAAGCCGAGCAATATAACTTTGTGAAAAAATATAACTATTGCATAGCAACAATATAACTTTGACGCAGTCGAAATACAACTAAAGCTATGAGGCTTTAATACAAGTTTGTGTAAACAAAAAATAATAAGAGTGGCGCATTATACGATGCGCCACTCTTGCGTTTTTATAAATATATGACTATAATAGTTGTCATTTTAGGTGCTTTTCGATTGCTTTCTCTGCCATTTTGATTCCATCTACTGCGGAAGAAATTATGCCGCCTGCGTAGCCTGCACCTTCTCCTGCAGGATATATTCCGCTAAAGCCTTGGGCGCATCCGTCACTCTCGCGTTCAATTCTGACGGGTGAAGTAGTGCGCGTTTCAGGACCTGTGAGAACCGCAGCCGGATATAAATATCCACCGAGCCAGGAGTCAAAATCCCCCATTGCCGCCTTGATGGACGAGGGGATATATTCGGGCAAATAATCGTATGGCGACTTCTCAACTACGCCTATCGGATAGCTCGGTTTCACACCGCTTTTAAGGTTGGGTGCGCCACCGGAGATTAAGCTTTCTAAAGTTGTTGCCGGTGCTTTATACGAGCCTGAAATGCTGTATGCCGCACTCTCAATTTTCTTTTGATACTCAATGCCTGCGAGAGGATCATCCGACCCAAAATCCGCGGGTGTGACCGATACCAAAACCGCCGCATTTGAGTTATCCGACATACGAGCGTACTCGCTCATTCCGTTGGTGACAATCGCCCCTTCCTCGCTCGTTGCCGCAACCACTTCTCCACCCGGACACATACAAAAGCTATAGACGCTCCTGCCCGTATCAAGGTGTGTGACGAGGTGATAGGATGCCGTCTCTTCTATCAATGATGCCGAGTCGCGATAGACTATCTTATTTATATACTCGCGAGGATGCTCTATTCTCATTCCAATGCCAAAACCCTTGGCTTTCATTGAAAGACCCTTATCTTTCAACATAGTTATCGTATCTCTCGCAGAGTGTCCGATTGCAAGAATAAGTGTATCCGTTTCAATAGTGATACTATCTCCATCCTTCTCGTATACTACTCCGACAAGTCCTTCGTCTTTTACCAAAACGTCTTTGAGCTTTGCGGAGAAGATAAATTCACCGCCAAGCGAGATAACTTTATTTCTTATTTCTTTTACTATGCCGGGAAGCTTATCCGTACCGAGATGAGCCGACGCAGAGTACATAATACTTTCATCCCCTCCGCATAAAATGAACTCATCAAGAACCTTGATCTTATAGTTATCTTTGGCCCCCGTTTTTAGCTTTCCGTCGGAATACGTCCCCGCTCCGCCCTCGCCAAACTGGACGTTGCACTCGGTAACAATAATACCAAGAGTATTGAAAAGCGCGATTTTTTTCGATCTTTCGTCAACGTCGAGCCCACGCTCAAGGAC
>JAZRAE010000058.1:0-4921 GCA_045634385.1 Eubacteriales bacterium
CACGATGCTTGATCTTGAGGATGCGCTCGGCTTCTACTACCCCACCGAGGGCACCAACTATTTCGGTGACGCTATGTGCGTTCCTAAAAATGCGGCGAGGCCCGTGCCTGCAAAGGAATACATCAACTTTATGCTTTCCGAGGAGGCGGCGGTTGCAAACGCGCTTTACATCGGATATGCATCTCCCAACACCCTCGTGCAGAACAGCGAGGCGTATAACGAGGAGATGGGCGAGGAAGCGATCGATATCCTTTACGGCATATCTCCCGCAGAGGTAAACGCAGGCTATAACGCTATGTATGGCACAGCCTGCTACAAGAGCTTCACCCCCGAGATCCAGGCGTACACCAACACCCTTTGGGAGAGCCTTAAGACCGAGAACTCGACCGAGCTGTGGGTACACGTTACCGCTATTGCGATAGTGGTCGGCGTTGTTGCATTTGCGACCTACACCACCGTTATCAAAAAGCGTCGCTCAAAGGATTACCGCCTGCGCGACAAGGAAAACGCAAAAAAGAAAGTTCAAAAAGCATAAGAAAACCGCAAACCTGAAAAGCGTGATGTTCTTATCGGAGAAATCACAAATCAGTTTGCCTTATTTAATCCGCAGGAAACAAATAATTAGCCCCGACAGATTTTAAAGTCTGTCGGGGATGTTTTTATTTTTGGGTGTATGGATTCCATTAGGTATATCTAAAACGATATCCCTCGGCGGAAACTTTTTTATATACCGCTTTTATTACCATTTTGATTTTTTCATCAGAGATTTCTTCTTTTCGTTCTTTCTCAGAAAATAACGTGTGCCAACATTCCCATTGGATATCGTTAGCAATTATTTCAGATACATCGGGAATCATACTGCGAAGGATATCTTGTATTCGGCAGAGATTCCTATTCATAATTTTGTTATCCTCTTCAGCATCAATTATCTTATAAGGCACATCTTTAAAAGATTTCAAAAGATTTTCGTCGTGTGCGCAAATATATGTATAACTTCCATCCCAAACAGAGATTTCCAAGAAAGCTAAAGGGTGTTGCGGATTAATATGGTTTGCCATATAATTAGGGTTTTCAAGTTCAGGGAGAGAATATTTCTCAATATCCTGTCTGCTATAGTCCTTTGGTATAGCAGAAAAGACACCCCAGATGAATTGCATATCTCTTAAATAGATATCATTCTTGAGTTCTTCATCAGTCAGTATGAGTGATTGTTTTTTCCATTTTTCGCAGCCCTCCCAACCGATAGTATCATAACATTCCAAATACGATATTAACCAGTTATGAGGAGGTAAAGAATCACTTTTCTCTAAAATAGATTTGAGTTGACTGCACGAATCAATAAATAAAGCCGGCATCAGAACACCTCCTAAAAATATACTTTTCGTTTTATCGCCAAGCCCATAACCCTAAGGTTGCGCGTAACCTAAGGCTCCCTCGGGGAGGGAGCTCCCGACGAAGTCGGGTGAGGGAGAGTGCGTTACAATGAAGTTAGTACAAATCTAAAGTAACGCAGGCTCCTTCCGTCACGCTAACGCGTGCCACCTCCCTCTCGGAGGGAGGCTTTTACGGCGGCATCGATATACTCGCAGACACCCCAAAAGTTTGTGTTGATCTGTCGGGGTAATTTTTATTTAGTAATTCGCCATTTCATGGATTCTGCAATAACGTACGATCCTTTTTTCATATCCTCTGCACTTGTATAAATATCATCCATCCAAACAATTAGATTATTTTCGTTAAAAAACACGGAAACATCAAAAATATCCAAGTGATTGTCTTTGATTTGCCATTCCAAAAGATTTTCAAACTCTATTTCAACCACAGCATCCAAAATGCTTGTCACTAATATTTGAAGAACCAACTTTGTTTTTGCAGGTTCAAAATAATGACCACCTTTTATTTTCGATATGCCATTGTTATTATATTTAACCTCCACAATATATCCATCGTGTAACGAGTTGGTTTTATCAAGAAAGTCCTTTATATCATTTGTGCTCTTTATTGAATGTAACATTACGCTTCCTCCTTCTACAAATCGTCGTTTTATCGCCAGTTTCGCATTTGTATTACAAATACTTCGGACAAAGCCCATAACCCTAAGGTTGCGCGTAACCTAAGGCTCCCTCCGGGAGGGAGCTCCCGACGAAGTCGGGTGAGGGAGAGTGCGTTACAATGAAGTTAGTACAAACCTAAAGGAACGCAGGCTCCTTCCACCGCTAACGCGGTCCCCCTCCCTCTCGGAGGGAGGCTTTTACGGCGGCATCGATATACTCGCAGACACCACGAAAGTTTGTGTTGATCTGTCGGTTTGTAAACCGTATGACTTTCAGATCATAACCTTCAAGTATTTCCGTGCGGAATTCATCCTTTTCTCTGCCTTTTTCGGTATAATGCTGCGACCCATCAATTTCTATGATCAGTTTGGCTTTGTGGCAGTAAAAATCTGCAATAAAATTGTCTATGGATTTTTGTCTTTGAAATCTGATTTCATATTTTGATAGAAAACCGTACCACAAATGATTTTCCTGCGGTGTTGCATTTTTACGAAGATTTTTTGCAAGAGTAATATTCTTTTCGTTGTAATCAAGCGACATACTTACTCCTCCAAAGTTTTATTGTTTCCATTATATCACAAATCGGCAGAGAAAACAAGTTCTCTGCCGAAGTTTTCATGCTACCAATTCTCCGTTAAGAACAACAGAGAAAAGGCTTGCGGTTTTTTATTTAAATCAGAGGACTCGCGAGAGGAATTCGCGGGTTCTTTCCATTTTCGGATTTTCGAAGATCTCGGCGGGATCTCCCTTCTCAACGATGTATCCACCGTCCATAAAGACAACTCTGTCAGAGACCTCGCGGGCAAAGCCCATTTCGTGGGTGACTACTATCATCGTGTAGCCTGCCTCGGCAAGCGACTTCATTACCTCAAGGACCTCGCCGACCATTTCCGGATCGAGTGCGCTTGTCGGCTCGTCAAAAAGTATGACGTCGGGGTTCATAGAGAGGGTGCGAGCTATGGCTATCCTCTGCTTCTGGCCACCGGAAAGCTGGGTGGGCTTGGCGTTTATATACGCGCTCATTCCCACCTTTTCTATATACTCACGCGCGATCCTTTCCGCCTCTATGCGAGGGCGCTTAAGGACTATCGTTTGCGGCCTTACGCAGTTTTCAAGGGCGCTCATATTGTTAAAAAGGTTAAAGCTTTGGAACACCATACCGACCTTGGTCCTGTATTCGGTGAGCTTTACGCCCTTTGCCGTAACGTCCCTTCCCTCGAATAATACTTTGCCGCCGGTGGGTGTTTCAAAAAGATTGATGCAACGAAGCATGGTGCTTTTACCCGAGCCGGAGGAGCCTATTACCGATATGACCTCGCCGCGCCTTATCTCAAGACTTATATCCCTTAAAACGTTATTCGTGCCAAAGGATTTTTCAAGGTGGGAAAGCTCTATTATAATATCCGTATCCATCATTTTACACCTCTACCCCCTTTACGTGAATTTCCGCATCCGGGTCTGACTGTGAGCCGCATATAGTGTACGAGGCGGAGCCGTTAAGCTTTTTCTCGATCAAGCGCAAAAGCCTTGTTACGGTGAAGGTCAGGATGAAGTATATGATCGCACATATGACGTATGCGGGGACGAACTTTGCATAAGTGCCGCCCGCCTGCTTTGCGATAAACATAAGCTCGGTGATGGCTATGACCGAAAGGACGGAGCTGTCCTTGATATTTACGACGAGCTCGTTACCTATCGAGGGCATTATATTCCTTACCGCCTGTGGGAGAATGACGTGGAGCATGGTTTGAAAATGCGACATTCCGACCGAGTGCGCGCCCTCAAACTGCCCCTTGTCTATCGACATTATTCCTCCGCGTGCGATCTCTGCCATATACGCGGCGGTATTGAAGGAGATTATGATCATCGCCGAAACCAGGGAATTTATACCGAGCTTTACAAAAAGACTGTAATGCACGATCAAGGCCTGGACGAGCATCGGAGTGCCCCTAACTATTTCGATATAGGCGGTGAGGATGGTGTTTACGATCTTCAAAGCCACTCTTTTGACGGCACTGTCGCTTTTAGATACGGGGATAGTTCTTACAACGGCGATAAAAAGGCCGATAATGAAGCCGAAAAGCGTGCCGGTAAGAGCCATAATAAGAGTATTTTTAGTACCGTTTAAAAACTGCATCCAATACTCAGAGAGCAGCTTTGATATCCAATCAAAAAAGCTCATACTTCTTTATTCCGCATCGGGCTGGCGCTCGATAGCCGCAGTCATCATCGCATCCTTTTCTTCGGCAGTGAGGCCGGATATGGCAAAGTTTATGCTATGGATAAGATCAGAGCCCTTACGGATTCCGACGGAGATAGAGGACGAGGTGGGGTCGTAGGTAAAGCCGCTTCCCTCTCCGAATTCAACGTAGGTGAAATCGGGATTTGCCGCTACTGCGGAAATAGCACCCGGCTTCTCACAAACGTATCCGTCTATGGCTCCGCTTTCAAGCGACTGAATGAGCGCGGCAAAGTCCTGGAGCGCGGTGGTCTTGTTGACGCCTGCGATCTGATCTATTACGCTGTAATGGAAGGTGTTGAGCTGACCGGTGATCTTTGCACCCGAGAAATCGGAAATTGCGCTCGCATCGGCGTATGCGCTATCCTTTCTTACTACCATAACGAGCTCTGAATCGAAATAGGTATCAGAGAAGTCGATAGAGAGCTTTCTTTCCTCGGTGGGGCTCATTCCTGCGATGATCATATCGATCTCACCTGCCTCGAGCGCAGGGATAAGGCCCTCCCATTCGATGGCCTTTATCTCAAGGTCGACGTTGATGGCTGCGGCGATGAGCTTTGCTATCTCGACGTCATAGCCGTCTGCATACGAGCCGGGGCTGTTAGAGATGGGGTGGGTAGTTTCTGAG
>JAZRAE010000059.1:0-9447 GCA_045634385.1 Eubacteriales bacterium
TAGTTGACAAATTTTGTATTTTATGCTATAATACTCCCGACACGGCGAGGGTGATCTCTGTAGCTCGGTGGTGAATCGAGAACGGCATCATGAAGACCCGTGTCTTTTATGAGCATTGAGCATTCGATTGAGGCTTTTGAAAGTAAGCCAAGTAAAGGCGATGCTTCTATTAGGGCGGCAATTATGCCGCCCTATTGACAATTTATGCATGTTATGATACAATGCATCAGAACTCGAATTTGGTTTTCCCCTAAAGGGACTAGTATCCCACAGGCTTGAAAACATTCGGGTTCTTTTTTTATGCGCCTGTCTTAGACCAAACGGGAACTGTGGAAGGTGTTACGGAAATCGTCATTTCAAGCACGGCATCTACCGAACCTTCGTTGACGCTTACGCTGACCGAACCCTGCCAAGCGTAGCCTGAGCCATCACTGAAAGTGAGCTTGCATTCCTGATCTCCGGTAAGAGCGTTAAGCTCGGAATAAACGGTAGAATCATAGTTTGCAAGGAAAGGGAAGTTCTCACTCTGCTGACGAATGCCCGGAATGAATGTCTGCGCATCATCTGAAAGGGTAGTCGTTTCAAGTGAGCTTCGCTGACCGAGTACCGAAGGGAAGTCTTTGATCGCATAATCCTTCGTGCCTATGGTAAGTTTTGTATTGTAAGAAGAAAGTGCCATAGTTATATCCTCCTTTATCTTCTAAAGAAAACCCCATTAACATCGACCGTCGCTTCATATGTGGCGGTAATGGAGTAAATTGTTGAATCGTAAATTTCGGGGGTAGTCATATAGGTAACTCTCTGAAAGCCGAGTCCTATCATAACTGAGTCCGCCGTTTTGAAAATGCTTCTCGCTTCGGCTTTCTTTCCTGCCGTTTTATTAGAGAAAACTTGTATTCGGTAGGTGAGTCCCGAGAACTTTTCTTCTCCCGAAGAATCGACAAGATTCGACATTGTAACGTTCTCAATCTCGTCAATTGTCACCGTAGGGAACTTAGAAGGGCTTCTTGTGTACTCACCGGTAACGAAAGCGCCCGTGTGATCTTGTCGGATGGCAGAGGCAACAGTAGTAAAGATTTCATTTTGATAATCTATCATTTCCATACCTCCCGTGCTATCTGCATCACTTTCTCTATAATCACATCACGAGCCGTTTTCATTGCTTCGGCGGGAATGTTACCGTAAGTGTGCTGCGCCGCACCCTCGCTTCCGTTTGGCTTAAAATACCAACCGTGAGGTCTTGCGCCGTACCCCTTGCCGTAAGTTCCATGCCTTGGCGGTGTGTAGTCCATTTCGGTATTATCCCATTCTCGGAATCTCACACCCGTACCAAACTCTATAAAGCCTACGGTCTCGCCACTTGCGGTAACGACTACTCGGGATCCTATCTGAGTCATAGTTACAGTAACGTCATTAACACCGTCATAATCGGCGGTAGCAAAGCCCGCACTAGCAACCGAGACACCGATTTCACCAAGCCGCTTTACAAAGATTTCTTCTTTCGCAAGAAAATCTTTCTTATATTCCTGTATCTGCCTTAGCGCATCCGCGATAGATTTTGAGTCAAACGGATTAATTTTAATTATCATAAGCGCACCTTAACCTCTTTGAGCGCATACAAAATGCCGTTCTTACTGTCTGCTTTACGTGTGACGATGTAATTGTAAGGCTCAGTGGTAGGAATACCGAACCACACGACCGACTGCTCTGCAAGCGGACAATTATTATCCGCAACGCTTACCGCCCTTGTGTAGTTTGAAAAGCTACCGAAAGCCTCGACAATATCATCTCCCGATGAAGCGGAAATGTTACATCGCAACTCTGTTATCTCACCGTAAGTCGGTCTACTTTCGCCTGTTTCATTTCCGTATTCATCGAGGATAGGTTCATCTTTTTCATAGAGCGCATAGTGTAAAAGGCGCTTGTTTCTCTCAAGTGATCTCACGAAATCACGCTCCCACAGGCAGGAACAATCTTTCTCAGTAGTGAGTAACTTACATCTGCCGACTCATAGGTACGGGAAATGCCGTTTTCACTGTGAGCGAGCTGTCCTTCCGCTCCCATTTTAGAGAAAAGCTCTGCCGCAATTCTTATCTGTATCTGCTCATACATCGTGGGAACGGTAGCGCCATCGGGTATGCCGAAGGGATAACGCTTATTTAGCACTATCCCCTCGGACATTTCCATTAGTGCGAGAAGAAGTTCACGGCTCGCCGTATCAGGTGAGATAAGCACTTCAAGGCGAGATATTTTTTCTTCGTTTGTCATGAGTACTTACCTCCTTCTGAATTAAGCGCCGAGAGTAATCTTAACGGCCTTTGTCTCATCTGTAAGAGCTACGAGGTAGTACTTACGAGAGAGAATAGTGTTCTGACGAATGTTTGCATCATCGGCAGAACGAGGGGGCTGCTCAACCTCAGTGCCTTTCTTAATGAAGAGCGTTACCGCTTCCTTGGTAGCGATGATGATTTCACCTTCGTTTGCATCCTTCTTGGTGTAAAGATTTACACCGCCGACAGTGCCGACGTAGCCGGACTTAACAAAGGATTCAACGTATTTAAGGTCGTCCTTGAGCGCCTTACGAATCTTCGCAACGTCGGCAGGGCAAACAAATCCGAAGATTGAAACACCCTCAAGGTTTTCAAGATTAAGCTTTGCCTGAGCGTCAACGAATGCATCGAAGTTAAATGCAGAAGCGGTAACTGAAAGAGTTGCCTTTTCGAACTCTGCAAAGATATCGGCATTGACCGTATTGAACATATCGGTTCCCATATGACGAACACCAACCGGAACGAGGTTAGGATCTGTCATAGCCTGCTCATCGTAGTATCTGAATCGGTTCTGAGCAAGGAGGATACGGTATTCCTCAGGAGTATACGAAACTTCAATGCTCTTAGTATTTCCGACACCCATTGCAAGCTTTTCAGTACCGTCGGTTGCTCTGTAAACGTTGATTTTGCGGAGCATACCTGCCGTACCTTCAAGCGTTCTGTCAATGTTACAAAATGTCTGTAAGTCAAGATGCGAGTTAAACTGATCTTCGACTTCGTTTGAAAGATAAAAATTATCATAAATTACATGTGCCATAGTTAGTTACCTCCGTATAAATTCTTGTATTCTTCGGGATTCTTTACGGAAAACTCATAACGCTCGCTCGGTGTCATGGCCCTTATTTTTTCAAGAGTCATAGCATCGTTTTTAGAGCCACCCTCCGGGGCGGGTGTCTGCTGAATCTTCTCAGTCCTAAGCGTTTTCTCACGGTTTTCTGTAAAGGCTTTTTGGTTTGCGAATACGACATCCATATCACCCTTTTGAAGAGCCTCGGCAGATGATTTCGCAAGCTTCTCATCGTAGCCCATAGAAAGGTATGCGTTCACGTACTTGCTGACAGATTTCTCTCTTTCAAGTTCCTCAACTCTCGCAAGTAACGCCGCCTTTTCTTCGGCTTCCTTTTCTGCCTTTGCTTCGTCCTCTGTCATTTTCTCTTTAAGAGATTTCTTTGCCGCCGCAAGATCTGATGCCGTTTTATCAAAAACGGACTTTGAAACAAAACCGCTCATATCGGGTTCATAGTTTTCAAGTGCGGCAAGCTTTTCTTCGGTTGTCATGTTTTCGTAGTTTTCGATATTGATTTTCATAGAAATTCTCCTTGCGCTTTTAAGTGATCTCCCACTGTTAATTTGCATTTTTATAGAGGTTCTTTCCTCGTTAGTTGCGCTTTTGGACTGCATCTCCGCAGATAATGAAAAAACGCCAACGACCGATTTTGCTCGGTTGTTGGCGTTCTATTTTTTGACGCTCTTAGGTTTTATATATATCTTTCTTTCGTCTGTATCAACGAATATCAGTGACTTGCACTTGGGGCAAATTATTTCCGCCTTGCCCGATAGGTCTACAAGCCGCCTGTTACACTGAGGATTCGGGCATCGAATCTGCTCTAGCGTTATCATAAAATCACTCCTTATTTACGGGAACTACATAGCATCTGCATCCGTAATGTGGTTTGGGTGGTATCTGATTTATTTTATATATCTTGTTATCTCTGCCGCCACAGACAGGGCAGGTCTTCTCATCATCTGCGGCAATCCACTTAACTTTCCTAACTCCCATATCCTTGTATCCCTTTATGGTAGCCTCGTCAACGACCGTAATGCCGTACTGCGATGTTTGTGTCCACCAAAGGTTAGCAGCTTTTCTTATACTGTCCTGAAACATCTTGCTATCAACAAACTCACGGGCGGTAAGTATCTGCTCAGTGAGCCTCATGCGCTTTCTGTCTGCCTCTTTCTTATAGATATATCCGCTCACAAGGTTGTATCCTGCAAGCGCACCTACAAGCCATTCGGCATCGGGAGTATCCTTCTTTCCCGTAAAACCCTCTTCCTTTGATAAGTCTACCGCTTCCTTATACGACTCCTTCGCCGCTTTAAGATAGAGAACTTCGTTATCTGCAAGGAATTTGTCATACATCCGCTCTGTGATTTTGCGGGTGTTTACAACGTTAAGCTCATCAAAACCGGTAAAGAAAAGCTTTTGAAATTCGATCTTTATCTTTTGCTTTTCAACTTTAAGAAGGGAATCAAGATGCTGATACATGTTTCTTGCCCTCGCTCTCCTTACCGTCCTCGCCCTCGGCTACCTCTTCAAGCTCCCATTTCTTCATTTCCTCTTCGTAATATGCCATACCCTGCAAATATGCGCTTTCGGGATCCGCAAACATACCGCAAGATGCGTATGCGATTTCAGGATGAATCTTAGGATTATTGAGCATTGCGATAAGCACCTGAGATTTGGTTGCAATATTCTCATAATTTCTGCGAGTAAAGTGCGGGGTAATGTCCGAAAGACGAAGCTTTGTGCCTACCGTATCACGAAGGATCTTGAGTACGATTTTAAGAAACTCCTTCTCAGAACTCTTAAAGATTTCCTCGGTAGCCTTTGCTCTCGTTTCTGCCGCACTCCATCCGTCACGAAGCTCTACCGCCTGTCCGGTATCACTTGTGGAGCTGCCTCCGTTCCTGTTAGGAACACCGCATATCGTAAGGATTGACTGATAAAGGTCATTCTTCAAGGTCTGTACGTCCGCCTGACTCATAATAGAGGAAAGATACTTTGCATCGGTCCCTTCGGGTAGGCAGAGCGTTTTCCACTCGTTGAGCTTCTTATACGTTTCCTCATCAAGCTCACCGCCGAGAATGGCAAGAAAACTATTAACGAATTGCACGATATCGTCCATACGGTTGCTCTGTAATTCGTCAAGCGCGTCGAGCTGCGATATTACAGTTTCAAATACACCGAGTCTTGCAAACTCAGAAGGGTACTCAATAATCGGTATCATGCCGATTGGATTCTCATATACTTCAAGCTTTAAGTAATCACCGAATTTGTAAAAGGCGTTTTCGGTGTATACGCTAAATACCTTTTCGTTTGCCCCTCTCGTTATACAGTAGACTCCCATTAAAGGCCGACTGTCTATGTCGCTGCTATATACAACGAAAGAGTTTCGGGGATCAAGAGAGAAAATTGATATAGGCGATTCATCACCGTCGGGAGTCCACTTCCTATTGGGAAGGGTAAGTCTGTAACCCGTACCCGATATGTATAACCACTCGGCAAGTGCATTATCACAGGCCGCCTTGTCTGCATCTTTCATGTATCCGTTAAGCGCATTTATCTCGGTTGCAAGAATATCGTCTGCCTCCTTGTTTGCGGCATTCTCTCGCCTAACGTACTGAATAGGCTCACCGAATACGTAGCCCTTATGAAACTTCGTTACCTCATAGGCAACGTTTACGTTTATCTTGTGATTTATCTCTTCTCGGATCTCTTTTTTCTTATTCTGAATATCGGTATCTCCCCGATAATATCGCCATAGCTTTTCCGTGTCGATGCGATTTTTCGAGTGAAGCGCAAACGCTCTTCCTACTTCGTCAACAACGTTATCTATAGTTATTTCTTTAGCATCCGAGTAGATTTTTACACGTCCATAGCTCACCAAAAATCACCGTCCTATCCTACCGTTAGTATAGTAATATAACTTTTAATTGTCAATATTTTCAAAACTATATATAGTAGTAGGGAAGGGGTGATACTATATCTTGTGCAAAAAAAATAACGCCTACCGAAGTAGGCGTTAAATTTGTTTATTTAGTTAAGCGTTACAGTTCCGTCGGTGCATACAACTTCTGTTATAGAAGAATTTAATTTCCAATTGTAACCCAACTCAATAGCATTCCATTCTGCGATTGTTCCTTCAAATGTTATGCTTGTGAGGCTTGTACAATAAACGAACGCCTCCTGACCAATACTCGTAACACTATTAGGTATGGTTATGCTTGCAAGGTTTCTGCAATAATCGAACGTAGTAGATTCAATACTCTTTACATTTTTACCTATCGTTACGCTTTCGAGGCCAAAGCAAGACATGAACGCAGAACCACCAATGCGTTCAACACTATCGGGAATTGTTATACTCGTGAGACTTGTGCAACCTTGGAACGCAAATACACCAATGGTAGTAACACCGTTAGGGATAGTTACACTTGTAAGGCTTTCGCATCTACGGAACGCACTCACATCAATGATCGTGACACTATCGGGAATTGTTATACTCGTGAGACTTGTGCAACCATCGAACGCACAACCACCAATGCTAGTTACACTATTACCTATAGTTACACTTGTGAGGCTTGTACATTCATAGAACATACGATCACCAATGCTCATTACACCATTACCTATTGTTACACTTGAAAGGTTTGTACATGAACTGAACGCCTCGTAACCAATGCTCGTAACACTGTCGGGAATGTTAATACTAGTGAGGCTTGTGCAATGATAGAACGCACAACCACCAATGTTCATTACACTGTTACCTATTGTTACACTCGTAAGGCTTGTGCATTTATCGAATGTACTTTCACCAATGCTTTCAACACGATTGGGAATTACTATACTTTGGAGGCTTGTGCAATCATAGAAAACCGAATTCCCAATGCTCGTTACACCATCGGGTATGTTTATGCTTGCAAGACTTGTGCATTTGTAGAACGCGGAATAACCAATACTCTTTACGTTATCAGGAATGGTTATGCTTGTAAGGGTTGTGCATCCACGAAACGCATTGTTACCAATTTTATCAACATTGCCAATGACAAGCTTTGTTCCACTACTCAAAGCTTCGTTTTTAGATAAAACATATTTGGCGGTGGTAGTTTCGCTCGTGAACGCCGATTCTTTATAATTCTTTTCTACATCCAGATCATAGGTGTTTACAAGTTTATTCCACGATGCTAGAAGATTATCGTTTGCATCATAAAGTCCGGGAGCAAGGGAGTTTGGATCGCTTGTTGTGTTTGTTGAAGAACTATCCGAATTACAAGCGGTAAACAATGCTACGCATACGAAAAGACTTACTATGCATAACATAAGAGATGTTATTTTTCGCATGATCTTTCACTTTCACGTTTAAGCCCGTCGGCATTTCCGCATCCATTATACACCTCATTTTCAGAATTGTCAATATTTTCAACTTTATCAAAAAAATAACGCCTACCGAAGTAGGCGTTATTTGTGTTAGTCCGGGAAGTCTTCGCTGATTTTCTTTCTTAGTTTGTTAATTGTTCTTCTTTGTGCGATTATATCGTCCATCTTGCTCATTATATCTAGCTCTGTTGCTTTCGAATGTTCCATCAGATAATCTATCATCAATAACTGATCGTCCTCTTCTTCATCCAAGTTCATCATTATTGCTGTCATATTGTCTGCTGTCATGTTGAACATCTTTAGACCAAACAGAAGTAGTTTTTGTATATTTGTTAAGTCGCCCATATTTAATACCTCATTCCAATCAAATGTGATAACCGTAATTCTCTAATTGGAAAATCATAAAATAAGTAACGGCATCGCTTAATGAAACCTTCTCTATACCCATTACAGAGTCAAGCATACGAATATGTTCTTTGTTCGCAGTGATTTCGATTATTGGATTTTCTAATTTTTCGAATTTCTTGTACGGATCGTCATGCCCCCAAAGAGATACCGCCAGATCCGCCCATCCTTCGTCAAGTATTGCTAAAAAATTTGTTACTGTTATAGACGCTAATACAGCTTTCTCAGGAGTATAATTTTTTTCTTTCATTATCGTATTAACCATATCCTGAGCAATTACATTATCACTAAAATCTATGGTTAATTTACGAGGAATTATTTTCTTTGGGTCATCCAGTTTCAAAAACTCTTTTTTGAAAACTTCCAACTTCGTATCATCGTCGCAACCTTTAAGAAAGTTATCTACATAAAGTGCCCAATCATCCGCTATAACGCTAGTTATCGTATCCTCTAAATACCCTTGTTTTTTCTGATATTCTAGGCGATGCGTCAACAGAAGTCTTCCGATTTCCAACATAGGCTCGGATGCTTTAATCAAGTCGTTCCATTTCTTGAATCCAGAAAATTGAGCCACAATATGTTGAGCATTCATTAAAGTGAGTGGACCATCTTTTGTAAGGGTAATAGGAAGGACGATAGAGCCGATATCGGGGAAGTAACGAGGACTATACTCATAGGTTCCTTTTTCTTCGTTGAACACCCTTGAGTTGTAATCCTTTAAGAGATTTTTGGATTGCTGCTTGAAAAAATCCACGTTTGCCATAATAATATTCTCCTTATTCCTGAGTTCATTGTCTGATTATTTGTCTTATTTAATTGCGTTCGTAATCTTTTTTTGACAATAAACTCATCATAAAGATAATATTATTTGTTTAGTGGATGATTAAAAATCTTTGCACGAACGAGCAAGCTTCCCACAAGCTTTGCGGTATTATACCACATTTTCCCCTTTTTGTCAATATATATTTTCAAAACGGTCTCTGCGCTACCGTTACAAACTTTCTTCCGCCGAAGATGTATCCCGCAAGCATCGCAAGGCTATCTGCCGCATCATCGTGTAAGTTCTTTGCAGTAAAAGAGAAACTTGTAAGCTCTGCCATTGCGCGCCTGTAGTCTTCGTCACGGCAAGAACTATCACGAAAATAGAAGGATCTGATTGTAGGTGCATGTTGTTCTATCCTCGTTAATTTTGCAATATTTGTAGGGGCTTTCTTGTGGCTCATGTTAATTGAGTATCCATACTCCTGCCTGAGAATACGGTATACATCATCTGAAAATTCCTCGCCTCCGTTGTTCGCCTCGGTCTGTCCCATTTTTACTTTGTGCGCAAGGATTTTTCCTATTACTCTCGGCTTTGTTACGCTCTTGTCTCGCTTGTCAAATACCCAATCATGAATGTATACGTCGTTGCCGTAAACGTATCCAATAGGCATACTGAGGCTATCTCCGCCACCCCAAGCAACGTCGTTCGTAAACACAATATTGTCAGGCTCACCGTCGGGTAAAACACCGTTATAATACTTCAAATTGTCGGCGGCGAAAGCAAGACCTTCCTTC
>JAZRAE010000060.1:0-12246 GCA_045634385.1 Eubacteriales bacterium
CTATTGGACAGGCACCGGACTCTGCAAGCGTTAATGCGGCAAAGCGTCCAGCAGGTCCCGATCCCGCAACAACGGGTCTTTGTTCAAAATATGAGCTCTTAACAGAAAATTTTTCTTCATCAAAACGGAAGACCTTATTTCTTATTTTTGAAAGACCTTCTTCCTTTGCAACCGATGAAGAAAACGCAACCGATGTCTTATAGGTCGGCATTGTGCCGTCCTTAACTACAAGCTCGCGCCTCAAAATTCTTATTTCACCTATCTCATCCTTACGGATAGGCAGGAGGGAGGATATAGCTTCCTTAACGGCATCGTGGTTGTAGCCGTATGGCAATACCAAATCCGTTTTTATCATTTTAAATCGTTCTTTCCTTTATTCTTCCCGATTCATAAGCCTTACCGAGAAGAGTGAGATCGTCTATGCGTCTTTGTATCTTTAGACCTTGATCGGTATCTTTAACGAGTATCTTTTCCGCCGAGGGTTCAAAGACTACCGTGTCAGAGATAATGTCAACGTTATTCTTAATTGCGTTAGAGCGTCCGCGGAATGGTTCGTGTGCGGAGATGCGTATCCCCTCTGCGTTGTAGATAAGAGTATATCCGCCAATACCCGTAGTCGGCTGATAGGCCTGACAGAAGCCACCGTCAATAACTATGAGCTTTCCGTTCGCCTTTACAGGTGCTTCGCCCTTCTTCGACTTGATCGGAATATGACCGTTTATGATGTGCGAGCCTCTGCCGCCAAGGGAGAATTCGACAAGTATCTTGTTTGCGATTTTTTCGTCATTCCAAGAGGTATAATAAGTGTTTTTAGGTTCAATCCAAGTTGACTGATCCTCAACGTAAAGTCTTTCAAAGGTGGTAATCTTTTCCCTGGCGCAAAGAGGCGAGTTCTTACCGCACCACAAGAACCATAAAAAGTCCTTGCCAAACTGTCTTTCTTTAGTGCCTTCCTTTGCGAAAAAGCCCTGTCGTGCTGTCCTATCACAAAAGTCCATAAAGGCTCTGCCTGATAGTCCGTTTGCGCACTCAAACTTGATGAACTCGCCATCCTTGTCAAGCGGTATGCAACCGTGAAATAGTAAATTTTTGTTAATTATTGTGTACATTTCTCCTTTTTCAAAGAGGAATGCAACATGTCTGTGTAATTTTTCGGAACGCATAAAAGCATTTTTTAGATAGTGCATTACGCGTGCTTCTGCATCGGTGAGAACGTAAGGATTAGCTCTGTCTACGGTCGGGAAATCCGAGTCACGAAGTGGGTATTCCTTCCCCTCTATCATAACCGTCTTTTTATCAAAATCGATTTTGTTAAGAAGAAGTCTTTCCTCCATGCCAAACGACGGGTTGCGAAGTATAGTCTGTCCCTCAAGCTTGAACTGTATTACACTTATAGCCTTATGCATTCTTGCAATAAGCGCGTCGTCATCCTGCTTTAAAAAATCGCCGTGCGTATTTCCTTTAGGCATATATCCCGAGATATCGGAATTCTTATACTGCTCATTTGCGAACAGTGAAAGCGGTCGGAGCGAAATGCCGTAGCCTATCTCTACCACATCAAGATTTTTGTAGGTAATGGAGTTGTTAAGTACCGTGGCAATGCAGGTTCGCGAGCCTGCCGCAGCACCCATCCACAGAACATCGTGGTTACCCCATTGAATGTCAAGGGATGCCTCCTTCATAAGCTCGTCAACAATAATATCTGCTCTTGCGCCTCTGTCAAATATATCACCTACAATGTGCAAGTGATCGATTACAAGACTCTTTATCGCGGAGCATATTGCAATAATAAGCTCTTCCGCAGCGCCTATAGAGATAACAGACTCTATAAGACTGTCGTAATAACTTATTTTATTTTTCTCCTCATTACCGTTATTAAGAAGTTCATCAATAACGTGATCAAAGCCACCTGCAACCTTCTCAAGACACTTATTCACCTTGGAGCGAGTGTACTTACTGCTGACAAAACGGCAAAGTGCAAGCAATCTCTCAAGAGTTATGGCGTACCAATCGTTTATATCCTGAATACGCTCCTTTACCTCATCGAGCTTTTCCTCGGGATAGTAAATAAGCGTAGAAAGCTCTGCACGTTCACTTGCGGTTATAGACTTGGAAAACAGTACGTCAACCTTCTTTCTGATAACTCCGGATGCATTGCGTCTGATATGCAGATATGCCTCATGTTCACCATGAATATCACTCATAAAATGCTCTGTACCCTTCGGCAGATTGAGTATAGCGTTAAGATTGATTATTTCGCTAAGGACCGAGCTACGGCTCGGATATGATTTTGCAAGCTCAAGTAAATATTTCTCATTTTCAACAAATCCTTGCATAATATCCTCCGAAAACATATTTCTACAAATATATTATACATAAAAAAAAGGCCTCTGTCAATAGAACAAAAGGTCGTGGTGTGTCGAAAAAGCTTATCAAAAAGTTTTTTTAAAAAAATGGAAATTCAAAAAACACTTTCGAGTGATACATTTCCCTCATCCGAAATATAAAATAACGCGCCAAGGTAAAAAACACACGTTGCCGAATTAATAAATAAAAAGAAGGTGCATAGTTTCCCATGCACCTTCTCGGTTTTTTAAGTTTGCTCAACCGAATTCTTGGTTGAGAGAATTTTGTGTGAGATTTGCCGCTTTGGAGGCCGAAGCCGTAGATACCTATTGCGAGCTTTGGTCGAAAATCAACGGTTTACACCAAAATTCATCTGACTTTGCCTTTGATCGAGAGAATTTTGAGGGAGATTTGCCGCTTTGGAGGCCGAAGCCGTAGATACCTACGGCGAGTTAGCCGACAAACGACAAATATCACCAAAATTATCCGACCAAGCCGGAACGTTCAATACCTTGAACGAGATACTTCTGGCAGAATAGATACATAACTATGAGAGGCATAATTATCATCATACCTGCAGTATTTTGAATTACATTGTGATAAACCTTAGATCCCGCCATACTATCCTTAGCAATGATTCTGGGAATGTTCTTATAAACGTCAGGCATCATAAATATTCTGCTCTCATCTGTAATATCAAAGTTCTCAGAGAAGAATATACCTGCGTAGAACTCATCAGTCCACTGCCAAGAGAACGAGAAGAGGAATATCGTGATCATCATAGGAATCGAAAGAGGAATGATGATCTGTAAGAAAGTGCGGAATACACCGGAGCCGTCAACGTAAGCAGACTCTTCAAGCTCATCGGGAACGCCCTTGAAGAACTGACGCATAAGGTAGATGTAAAGACCGTTCTTAAATGCAAGACCGCCAAGCGACATAATGATGTAAGGCGTGAACGTATCGGAAAGAGGAATATTCTTGCCCAAAATAAGTTCAAACAGACCTCTGTTGCCCCAGGTGATTACACTAAACAGATCAAAGTGTGAGAAGTGCATATTCATCGACAGACTGAGCGCACTGTGAGGAACAATCATCGTGAACACAACGAGAGCCATAATCAACTTATTGCCCTTGAACTTAAACTTCGCAATACCGTAGCCTATACAACAGGAGATCATCGTCTGTATGATCGCACAGATCAATGACAAAAGAACGGTGTTTAACAGAGCATCAAAGTAATGGTTCTCTGTAATTATCGCCTTATAGATCTCAAGGGTTGGATTCTTGGGAATAAGAGCAACCGTTGAGTCGATGATATCGTCATAGGTCATAAACGAAGCCGCAATTCTCGCGACGAAAGGATAAAGAATAACGAAGGAAATACCAAGCATCAATATGAATCTGAGGACATTTACGCCCGCCTTGATCCATGTGTTGGATGCGGCAAGCTTCTTCATAAGTCTTTCCTTAACGGAAAGCTTACCCTCATAGTCTACCTTGAGCCTATTTTTAGTATCTTTCGTAATTACAGGAGTGCTGTTTTTATTAGTCATTTCCATATTAGCACCTCCTTAATCCTTTCTCTGGTAGAAGATGAAGGTTGAAGCAACACCTGCTACCACAGCGATAACCAAAATAACGGATATGAAGTAGATCCAATACATTGCCGACGACAATGGCTTATCGGAAATACCCGAAATGTAGTTCATAGTAATATTAGACGATCTGGTAAACGAATCGATTATAGTATATACGGCATTAACGAGAATCATAGGAGAGATCATCGGGAATGTGATCTTCCAGAAGGTTTCCCAACCCGTAGCACCGTCAATGCGGCACGCCTCGTAGATCGAGTCTGAAATAGACTGAAGACCCGCAAGGAATATAAGCATCTGTACACCGGAGTAGTTGATAATATCGTAAATACGGTTTACAAGATCGACAACGTAGCTAACAAGCTCACCGCCGATAGCCATCTCACGGAAGAGAGCCTCAACCTGCATTACGTTAATAATGCCCGAGCTGCCCGAACCGTCATCAATACCGCCGCTCATCTGATCCGACGCGATATCACTACCGTTAATGGATTCCATAAGACCGGTAGAAATAATAACGGGTACGAAGAATATTGCTCTGAACGCCGCGCGTCCAAGCATCTTTTGGTTAAGAACAACCGCGATGAAAAGCGAGAAGATAATGATTGCGGGAACTTCCAATATCAGCTGCTGTAAGCCGGAAAGAAGATTCTCAATATAGCTTTGTGAAGATGAGCCGGTAAGTGCGCTTTTATAGTATTCAAGACCTCTGAATATGTAAACGTATTCACCTGCGCCTGCCGCCTCCTCGTAACATACGCTGAACCAGAGCGAGTCAAGAAGAATAGGCAGATAAACAAGTACAATTCCGAGAATGAACGGAAGCACGAATACATAACCTGCTCTCGCCTTTCTCTTTTCGAGAGACGCAGGACGACGAGTTTTAATTTTTAACGTTTTTTCCATATGTCCCTCCTTATTTATCAATTCTGTCAAAGCTGTACTTTTCAATTACTCTCGGCTCCTCACCGTCCTCGAGAGTAACCTCAACAGCGTAAATATTATAATTAAGAATGAAGGAACGAGTATCGCCTGCTTCATTTGCATAAGTAACCATAACGATTAGATCGTTATCTACGGTGTAATCGGTGTACTCGTAATCTTCGTCACGCGCACAAGAACCGGTAACGTAACGGTATTCGCTCTCGTAATCAATAGATTCAACCTTTACAACTGCGACGGGATCAAGCTCCTCGTGAGTGTACTCTGCCTTGAACTCTGCAAGTACAGCCTCAAGAGCTGCCTTGAAGCTCTCGGGAAGCTTTTCTTCATCATTATTCTGATCAAGCTCGAACATACCGTGAGCAATAGCAACGAGGGCGTCAATATCAGCGTCAACCTCGATCTTTGTCGTAGTGTCTGCTGCCTGACGGAGTTCAAAGAGCTTTTCGTCTATCTTCTTCTCAAGCTCCTTTTTGAAGTTATTGATAAACTCATTCTTAAGAGCCTCAAGGTTAGCCTCCTGCTCCTTCTCATCAATAACTCTCTCACCAATGAGAATCTCGTGGTTAATGATTTTGTAATCCTGGATATTGCCGAGCTGACTGTTAATGATCGCATACTTCTCTACAATATCGTCAAACCAGTTCTCATAGCTTACGGAATAGTACTTGTTGAAGTCCTCATCATCCTTCATTACGTCTGTGTTCTGATAACCGATGATGTAATAGATGGATGCACCGTTCTCAATAGAACGAAGAAGATCATAGTCGGGAGAACCCGAATAGTTAAGAGCCGCGCCCGCATAGTTCACGTAACCGTGAAGTATCATACCAACGAAGGGTATGGTATAGGACGAGTATCTGTAATAGCTGGAGTCGGTACAAACGCCGAGGATGTGGTCAACGTACTTAACAGAGTAAATATTACCCTGTGAGGTCATTACGCTATAATCCTTTTCACCATAGTTGCTTCCGTTTGCGATTCTGTCAAGGAGCGCAGTTACGTAGCCCTGAGCATCATCACGGGAAACGGGATTATCCTCGTCAAAGTTGGAGTTAAGATCCGAGCCGAGTGTGGACACGGAAATACCGGTAGCCTTATAGTTGTCGTACTTTCTAATAAACTTGTCATAGAGTCTGTCCAGCGAATCAGCTGAAACTATCATAGCATAAACGGTATCAAACTCACCTGTAATACTGCTGTAAACCTGTTTGGATGCGTAACGGTTATCAATCATTCTTGAAATTGTATTACGCTTTCCTACTCCGTCAAACAAAGAAGTATTGTTTACATACTGGAAGTCGAAGTCGGGATAAATACCGAAGTTCGAATCAGAGCCTGTGCTTGCTTCGGCAATATCAAGAAGCTCCTTGAAGCCTCTCTTACCACCGAGAGATCTCTCCCACTTTACTCTGGTAGGATAAGTGAAGTAAAGACCGCCGTTAGAGAATCCTGTGAGCTTGAAGTTGATGTTATCAATATCTACGATATCAACAACAGTGCTTCCAAACTTCACACAAAGTGATCTGTAATCATCTGCCTTTTGCTTGTAATACTCCTTGAGTTCAAGGTTGTCATCCTCTGCCTCGGCAAGAGCATCGTATTCATCAGCTTTGCTGATAAGCTTTTCTTTAGCTTTACCAAGCTCATTGTATATGGTTGCTACATCCTCGAAGGTGGTTATGGGCTTAGAGATATTCACGGGGAATGTGAGTATCTTTTCCACAACCTCGAGTGAGCCGAGAGCCTCAAGATAAAGAGGAAGCTCGTCACCTACGTTCTGAAGAGGAGTAAGAGTACCGTTTTTCTCAAGGTAGTTACGATAATACTCTGCCATACCCATATAGGTAGCGACATAATTAGTATCTTCATAAGTAACGGTATCCGAAAGCATAACGTATCTTGTTACGTACGAACCGGAATATTTGGATTCGGAAACCTTGGTGTAAGAGTTGTTAGAGCCTGAAGCGAGTGCCTCGGAAAGATCGAACAAATCCGTAGGATAAGGGGTAAAGGTTGTGTAAATAGAACCCTCTCTGAAGCTCTTGCTCTTATAAGTAACGTTCATCGCAGCCATTGAAGCACCTTCTTCAAGGATAGCAAAGTAGCCTTTTCCTATCTTGTTGCCACTCGAATCTTTGATCGATGCAATACCGTAAACAGGCATTGTGAGAGGTTGCTTATGAGCACCGGAGATCTCGGAATAACAGAAATCATTACCATAAAGGTTGAGAGATGAAGACAATGTAACGTTACTGTTTCTGAAATCCTCAAACTCAATTATAGATCCGCTTCCGTCGGGAAGGAATATATAACCTTCGTTCTTGAAATCAGTAGCTCCGAAGTACTTGAGAGGAGTTATATTTTTGAGAATATACTCGGTCTCATCAAATACGATGGAGTTTGCAGGGAGTCTGACGGAAAGAGTTCCGTCCTCGTTGAAGGAATACTCAAGAGAGCATCTGAAAACGGGCTTAGACTCATAGGGATGCTCGTACTTACAGAACGCCTCTGCCTCATACATCATATCGAAGTTGTACTGAGGGCAGTAGTTCTTAATAAGGATAGCCTTGGTAGCCATCTGAGAATACTTTGTGTCCTTAACCTTATAAACCGCATATCCATCAAGAGTTATTTCGGGAGTGTGGAGCGGATCAAAGTTATTCTCTGTAATGTTATTGTAAGGCTGGTATGCATAGAAAACGGTTTCAATCGCATCCATTATAGCCTCAACACTGTTGATCTTCTTCTGGATCGGAATGGAAATACCGCCGTCTACGTTGTGGATTATGTAATCCTCATACTCTGCAATAACTTCCTCAAAATCTAATAAGAATTTTCTGATCGATTTGGTGTGGATCAGATTCTCACTGTAGACCTTATCTTCGTCGTAATACTTTCCGCTCTCATCAAAATAATTGAGTGCATAGCTCTTATTGGGATTCTCGTTGAAGCTCTCAAGCATCTCGCTGTAAAGACGCTCAAACATAGGACCGATAATATCCTCTTCAAAGGTATGAGCCTCAATCTGAACGGGAAGAAGACAACGTGTCGCGGTTTCGCCTATCGCGTAGCTGACTCTAAGTCCGCCGCTGATATTGGAAACATTGATCTGATTGAGCTTCGCAGCTGACTCCGAGCTGTAAAGAGTGTCAGACTGAGAAGACATAGTGGTATACGATACTACGATCTGGCTCGAAAGGTCGTTAACAGAGCCTGCCGCATTATCAAAGTTGTAGGAGTTAGATGTAAGCATCTGACCGGTTGCGTTGTGTCTGTAGTACATTACGCCGGTATATCTGTTTACATATATGGAAAACTCACCGTTTGTTGTGTAATCGAGATATCCTTTACTAAGATCTGACTGGAACATTTCCTCAGCGCTTGCAAAGGATGCCTTCTGATAATTACCTATTATTACTTCAACCTCTTCCGTACTGAGCTTTGTGCTGCTGACGGATGAGTGATGCGCCGCCTTTGCCTCAACCGGAATAACAACCGCTATCATGGAAAACATCATAATAACGACCAGGGCGGACGATAATATTCTTTTTAATTTCATATTCATTTCCTCCTCTGTTACATTCTGTTTCCGATTTCCTTGAATATTGCTATTACGAAGCTTACCATCTTCATTACCAAGCTGGAGAAGAGGATGATGATGAACATAATAACTACCATTGCAAGGATAGTACCGAGAATTGTGATAACGTTCTTTCCGAGAGAATAATCGTGCGTTATGAGAGTGCCGAAGAAGATAAGCATTATCGTCCAGATAAAGCCTATTGTTACAAGAAGGTTTACCATCGAGCCTTCGGTTGTAGTCATAACATTAGTAAGAACGGTAGATACGATCAAGAATAGCGGAAGGGGTGAGAGCGAATAACACGTCGCAATATAGATATCCTTAAAGCTTCCCTCTCCGTCAAAGAGCGTAGTAAGACACCAGTTAGCAACCGTCCAGAGAATTACGGGAATCAAAACGGATACAAAAGATACTATGATCGTGCTGTATTTGTCCTCGGGATTAAAGAGATAACCCTTACCAACCGAGTTGTAGAACATAGCAATAATGGTAATTCCGAGTATCGTGCTTGCCGCTCTTACAGAACCTCTCTTCTCATGCTTCAAATCCCAGAAGCCATCGAAGGGGTGGAAGCAAAGATGGAAGGGATAGAGAAGCTCCTCCCAATAGCTCTTACGGCCAACCTTAAGGATAGCCTCCTTGTTCTTGCGCTTAGCATAGCCAAGGAATTTGACCGCTCCGACAATGAGAGCAATTGCTACAATAAATATAAGGATTATCCATTTTCCGATAATATCCTTACGTACCTCGGCAAACGCCTTGGATGCATAGGTGGTCTCATACGCGTTTTGAAGAACCTCATACGCCTCCTCATACTTACCCTGGCTGAACAACGCCTTACCTATACCGATATACGCAAGGTCAAAGTTGTTGTTCTTGGTAAGAACGTCTTGCCAATATCTGATGGATGAGTCATAATCGTGCTCGTTCTGATTACGCAAAGCACTGATTATAGTGTCACAGTACTCCGTGGGAGAGTAAACCATAAGCTTGAACTTGTTGCTCGTATCCTGTGTTTCATCAAGTACGAGAATGTAGGAGATATCATCTATCGTCTGATAAGTGATAGCCTTGAAGTTCTCACCGTTTCCAAGGAACTCACCGCCCTGACCGTATTCACCGCCGTCACCGAAGGCGAAGAGGAGGTTACCCTGCTGATCGTAGGTAAAGAGCTTGGAACGCTTATAGTCGAGTATGGTCCACATTCCTTCCGGACCGAGTGCTACGTCAGAGATCTTGGATACTTCCTTTGCATAGAAAATATCAACCTCTCCGCCGGGATCGAAGAAGCCGTTTCTCTTCATGATCTCGTGACCTGTGGAGTTGAGCTTCTTTACAGGAGAATAGTCTGACGACTTGGACTTGATGGCCTTATACTGCTCGCCCTCGTCTACCTTATCAGAGGTAGCGTAAACGAAGCCGTCGTCATCAACCGTGATGTTGTTGTAAACGCAGGAGATCTTCTTAGTCTGCTGCGCACGCTGCTCATCAGTTTGGAAGAGATCCCAGATTACGTCGATAATACTGGAAACAACCTTCTGAGCACCGATATATCCGGTGAAGTCACCGTTGTTGGAGAGAACAATTATACCTTCCTCGGACTGGCTGGATACTACGAATATTCTGCCGTAAATATCAACAGCGATCGCAACCGGCTTAAAGCTCGAAATGTCAAGCAAGGGACTGCTGGGAGGAGTAATCGTTCTTACGTAGTTAAAATCTCTGTCAAATACTACTATAGCTCTGTTTTCGGTGTCACACACGTAGATGAAGCTTGAACCGTCCGATGTCTTGGAGGCATCGGTAATGTACAATCCCTTAGGCTTATTGAAACTGACCTTCTGCCCTGCTTCATCGTAATAAGTATCAATAACGTGAGTCGCCTTGTAGTATTTATTAAGAACAACGATTCTGTTGTTTTCCGAATCGGCGATATAAACGTTGCCGAGATCGTCTGTAACGATATCAGATGCACCGTTGAGTGCCAAAGGTTTATCAAACTTCTCCGCGTTGAGCAAACCCATATCCGTAGACGTTATAGACGTATTGGTGGAATATGCTGCGGGAGAGAGCATCTGCTTACCGCTAATGGAATAAGTGTAGGTGTCATACGCAACGTAAGCCGAAGAATAAACCGAACCGAAAACAAGGACAAGGACGATAGAAAGTATAAGAATTTTAGCTATTTTTTTCATCTAATACCTCCTTAATCCTTCATACCGGAAGATCCCATCGTTTCCACGATCTGGCTCTGGTTGAATACGAATATCAAAATCGGAACCATCATCATTACAACCGTGGATGCAGCACCAGCACCGGAACGTGCAATACCACCCGAAACTATCTGCTGAATAGCGTAGTTGAAGGTCTTAAGCTCCTCGGAGTGAATATAGATGGACGAACCGGAGTTCCAAAGGTTCTTGAAGCACTCAACCATAAGAGTCAGCCAAGCGGGCTTAACCATAGGCATTGCAATGGTGAGATAGATACGGAACTCGCTCGCACCGTCAAGACGTGCAGACTCAAGAACCGTGTCGGGAACCGAGGACTCCATAAACTGTTTCATAAGGTAAAGACCCATCGTACCCGCCATAGAAGGAATGATTATCGAAAGATATGTATCGATCCAACCGAATGAGGAGAGAATGATGAAGTGTGTTACCTGGTTAACCGTAGAATGGAACATAAGTGACATTACTATTACCTGGAAGATTGCATTTCTGCCGGGGAAACGAAGCTTTGCAAGCGAGTATGCCGCCATAGACGCAAAGATAAGGTTGCCAAGAGTACCGCAAATAGTAATGAAAACTGTGTTGAATATGTATCTCGAGAACGGAACCCAAGAGTCACTCATGAGAGTGAAAAGGTCACCGAAGTTTTCGAGAGTAGGTCTGATTACGTAGAATCTCGGGGGGAACATGAAGAGCTCGTCAAGAGGCTTCAAGGACTGAATTACAACGTAATACATAGGCACGAACATGAACAATCCAAGGAAGGTAAGCATGATCGTGATACCGGTATCACCGCCTGCAGATCTGTTAAGAACTACTCGGTGACCGCGTGTTCTGAGCTTTTGTAATTTCTCTTTTGCCATACTTACTCACCTACCTTCGAAAGCGCCCTCTTAATTATAATATTACTCGAGAACATTATAATGAAGAGAATTACGGCAATTGCCGAGGCGTAACCAATCTCATATCGAGCTCCACCGTAGTCACTTAGGTGATGCATTATCGTATGTGCAGCGTAGTCAACAGACGGGAAGCCGCAAAGAGCATCAACTACCGCGCCGAAGCCGAAAGAGTTCGTAATTGCGAGAACCGCACCGAAGATAAGGTGAGGACGGATAGTGGGAAGAGTGATATACCACAGCTCCTGCCAACGGTTCTTGATACCGTCAACGGCAGCAGCCTCGTACATAGAACGGTCGATGGTCTGGAAACCGGCTATGAAGGAAAGGAATGCGGTACCGAGAGAGGTCCAGAGAGCAACCACGATACAAAGAGGCATTACGTAATCCGCGTTCTGGAACCAGAGGATAGGCTCGGTTATCAGACCGTACTTTATGAGGACCGCGTTTGCCCAACCGTATGAGTCGGACGAGAACAGGGTCTTCCAGATGAGGTACGCGTTACCCGAAATCGAGGGCGCGTAGAATACAAGCGTTACAACCGCACGGATCTTGGGGGGAAGCTCGTTGATGAACCAGGCAACCAAGAGCGCGAGAATGTAGGACACAGGGCCGGTTATTGCGGCAAATATCATTGTGTTCTG
>JAZRAE010000061.1:0-60416 GCA_045634385.1 Eubacteriales bacterium
TATTGACTTCATCTAACCATAGTCATTATTCAAGTTCTACATATACAATTACAGCAACTGATACAATGACACTTACTTTCGAGTATAAAACGTCTTCTGAGAGTGGTTGTGATGTATTGTATATTAATCATAATGGAAGCAGATTGACTTATACATCAGGAAATCAGAGCAATTACTTGTCTTATACAGTTACACTGAATGCAGGTGACACTCTTTCATTCGTATATTCCAAGGATCAAAGTGTAAATTCCGGTTACGATTGTGCATATATCAAGGATCTTAGAGCTTATGTCGTTTACACAAGTACTGCAACAGGAAGTAGTGTAGAAGCGGGTGGATATGAGTATTCCTCTACATCAACAGTAATCAGTGGTGTTACATATGATCAGGGGTATACTTTGATTACACCAACGCGTGCAGGCTACACTTTTGTTGGCTGGTATAACGGTACGGAGTTATTCGAGTCCGGCACATGGACAGGATTATCAGATATAACTCTCACGGCACTTTGGACAGCTAACACATATACTGTTACATATGATCCTAACGGTGGAGAATGCACTACTTCTTCTCAAACAGTTGTGTTTGATGAAAGTTGCACAGTTCCGACTCCTACGAGAACTGGCTATATCTTCGCTGGTTGGCTCTATGGGGACACATTATGCACCGGAGATGTTTGGCAGATTCCTGAAAATACAACTCTTGTAGCAAATTGGACTCCGAGAACTGATATTACCTATGTAGTAAATCACTATCAGCAAAATGCAAATGATGATGGTTATACGCTAGAGTCTACAGAAAATCTCGAAGGAACTGCGGATGCCGAAATCACACCCGACGTGAAGTCCTTTAATCATTTTATTTCTCCCTCGACACAGACAGTTACAATTGCTCCAGATGGAAGTCTTGTTGTAAATTACTATTACGATAGAGTAATCTACGATTTGACATACGTAACAAACGGTGGGGAAACAATTGAAAAACAGACTTATAAGTATGATCAGACGCTTGTAATTGCTACTCCTACTCGCACAGGATATACCTTTGGCGGTTGGTTCACAAATGCTACATTGGCAACGAATTATTCCGAAACTGCTACATTGAACGCAGATACTACGATTTATGCTTATTGGACAGAGGAAAACAAGCCTACCGACTTTACATATAGCGGTACTTCTGCAATCACAATAAGCGCATACACCGGAACAAGCACAACAATGTGGATACCTGCCTATATCGGAGGTGTGCCTGTAACAACAATTCAGGATTATGCTTTCCGAGGCAAATCCAATCTCTTGAAAGCGGTTGTTCCAGATACTATAACCACTTTCGGTTATGGAAGTTTTAGAGAATGTACTGCTATTGAAGAACTAACTATTCCATTCATTCCTTATTACACTTTGAATAATCTGTTCTACACTTATAGCGAGAACACCACCAATACCAATGTGCCGGTTTCTTTGAAGAAAGTAACCCTTACTTCTCAAACCACAATTAAAAACAACACATTTAGAGATTGTAAGTACATTGAGGAAATAAACCTTCCTGAGAATACTGAAAGCATTGGTCATTATGCATTCTATGGATGCTCTGCGCTTCTTCGTTTGAATAGCGAAGTGGACGGTGTGTTCAACGTTCCAGAAGGTGTAACAGATATTCAAACTTATACATTCTGTAATTGTATCCTAGTGGAAGCCATCAATCTTGGTGAAAGTGTAACCGCACTTGGTTCGTCTGCCTTTTCCGGTTGCACTATGCTTACCGAATTTACCATACCTCAAACGGTTACCCAAATAGGAGAGAACGCTTTTAATGGTTGTATATCTATTGCAAAGATCAATAGTGATGTTGATGGTGAAATCAATGTTCCTTCAAGTGTAACTTATATTGGATCTTATGCATTTAGAGGGCTTACTGCTATAACAAAAGTATCTATTCCTGATAGTGTAACTACTATTTATTATGGTATTTTTAGAGAATGTACCTCCATTGAGGAAATAACGATACCTTTCATTCCAGATTACACTTTGAATAATCTGTTCTACACTTATAGCGAAAACTTCAGCAATACCAATGTGCCGGTTTCTTTGAAGAAAGTAACCCTTACTTCTCAAACCACAATTAAAAACAACACATTTAGAGATTGTAAGTACATTGAGGAAATAAACCTTCCTGAGAATACTGCAAGCATTGGTTCTTGTGCATTTTACGGATGCTCTGCGCTTCTTCGTTTAAATAGCGAAGTGGACGGTGTGTTCAACGTTCCAGAAGGTGTAACAGATATTCAAACTTATACATTCTATAATTGCTCGTTGGTTGAAGTAGTTAATGTCGGAGAATCAATCATTAACATAAAAGACTATGCATTTGCAAAGTGTATTTCTATTAAGCAATTCAACAGTGCAACAGAAGGTGAATTTGTCCTTCCCGAAAGTGTTCGAGTTATCAATCCTCACGCATTTGAAGAATTGATTTCGATAACAAAAGTTGTGATTCCCGATTCTATTTCGGAAATCAATAATGATGCATTTAAGGGGTGTGCCTCAATAGCTGAAATAACACTTCCGTTCATTGGTCGCAAAAATGACGAAACGTACGGATATTATGCAGTATTTGGATATATCTTCGGTTATAATACTGGATCGATTTACAATCATCCTAGCGAAAACTATGATATTCCTAAATCGATAAAAAAGGTAACAATAACGGCTCAAACTGTTATTCCCGAATATGCATTTAGAAATTGCGACTTCATCGAAACCATTATTCTTCCTTCTACCGTAACAAGCACCGGAACTAATTCGTTCTATGGTTGCACAGCAACAGTATCTTATACGTACACCGCAACAACTTCTATTTGGAATGGAACCGATATAAGCGCTTCCTTTGCAGGTAGCGGAAGAGAGGCTGATCCTTATCAGATTAATAGTGCCGCAGATCTTGCATACCTTGCAAGCTCTGTGAATTCTGGTAATAACTATTATGGAAAGTATTTCATTCTTAATACCAATATTAACCTCAATTCTAAGAGTTGGACTCCTATTGGAACAATTAATAAAGCTTTCAAAGGTACATTCGATGGAAATGGAAAGAAGATTTATAATCTTTCTGTAACGATGAATACAGCATATGCGGGATTGTTTGGTTTCGTTGATGGCACGATTAAAAATCTTGGTATTGTATCGGGAACGCTTGCTCCTGCATCGCAGTCGGCGAATACTTATGTAGGCCCCTTGGTTGCATATTTGATTACGCCGGGAATTGTTGAGAATTGTTACTCACAGGCTGCTGTAACCACTAATATCACAAATAGAGTTTATGCTGGCGGTCTTATTGGATTCGTCGATAGTGCTACGGTAAAGGATTCTTATGCATCTGGTCACGTATCCGCTATATCTACAAATGGTTTTGCTTATGCAGGAGGTTTTTCCGCAGCTGTGAATAGAGGCGAAATCGAAGGATCTTTTGCATTTGGCAACGTAACAGCAAAAGGATCAAATGATCTTTATAGTTACAATGGTGGCTTTATTGCTCATAATGCCTTTGCAACTCTGACCGAGTGTTACAGAAGCGAATCTCAGATTCTTACTAAATACACTACTGTTGGTTCCGCATACTGTGATGATGGTACTGTTGATTCCTACTCTGATATGATTGCTTATGCACAATCCAATTGGGATTCTACAATCTGGGAGTATGAGTTAAAGTATCCTAGTCACAAACAAGGTTAAAATAAACTTACTCACCTGAGCGCTCACATTCGTGGGCGCTCTTTTTTATATAACCTCCCATCGTACCACACCATCTTGTGTCAAGAAATATGCCTACCACCATATATGGTGTTGGGGGTATTGACTCGCTAAATTATCTGAATATAATGAAAGTAGACAGGCAGGTGATTTACGTGAGCTATGGTCGTCAGAAAATTTATTCCGATGCAAAAGAGATAACGGCGCAGAATGTGGTCGATGAGGTGAACAGAGCTTACTCGGTTCACGTACAAAATCGTGCCGACATAAAAACGCTCTGGGAATATTATCGGGGTAAAACAAAAATCCTATCCAAGACCAAGGAAATACGCGAAGAAATTAACCATAAAATAAACGAAAACCGCGCTTACGAGATTGTAAAGTTCCATAAGGGCTACGTCTTCGGTGAGCCGATACAGTACATACGGCGTGAGAGAGCAGCGGATAACGTCTCCGATGATGAGATTGCCACCGAGATTAACGCTCTCAACGGCTATATGGCAGACGCAAATAAATCAGCTTGCGACAACGCCCTCGCCGAATGGATGTATGTTGCGGGTACAGGCTACCGCCTCACACTCCCTAATAGGAAATGGACACCTGACGGCGACGAGGCTCCGCTTCGCATCTTCGCGCTGGATCCGATGAAAACCTTTGTGGTATATAGCTCCGACATAGACGAACACGTTCTCTTCGCCGCATGTGTGGCAGAGCGTGAAAACAACGAAAAAGTGTTCAGCGTATATACCGAGGATAAATACTTTGAGTTTACAGATTTCACTCCTGTAAGCACAAAACCTAATCCCTTAGGTATGATTCCTATCATAGAATACCCCGCAGAGAATGCTCGTCTTGGAGTCTTCGAGGTAGTCCTTCCTCTTCTCGATGCACTCGACGAATTGCAGAGTAACCGAATGGACGACATCGTTCAGTTCGTAAACTCCTTCCTCGCAATTCTCGGAGGCGAGCTTGATAAGGAAACCTACGACAAGCTCGCAGAGTGGAAAACCCTCTGCCTCCCTGAGGGAGCCGATGCTAAGTACCTTTCGGCGACACTCTCTCAGTCGGACGTGCAGACCTTTAAGAACGATATCTACGAGGCTATATATACAATATGCGCAACACCCAATAGAAACGGCGGTTCTAGCACAAGCGACACGGGCAGTGCAGTAATCCTCCGTGACGGTTGGGAATCTGCCGAGGCGAGAGCAAAAGCCACCGAGGAGATATTCAAGAGCAGTGAAAGAGAATTTCTGAAAATCGTTCTACGCATACTCCGCGACACCGTAGGCACGAAGCTCCGTCTCTCGGATATCACGCCACACTTCACACGGCGTAATTACGATAATATAGCAAGCAAGTCTCAGGTGCTTATCGCTATGCTGAATAATCCCAAGATTCACCCTGAGGTTGCATACGCCGCCTGCGGTATGTTCCCGGATCCCGAGAGCGCATACCTTCAGGGCATGGCTTACTACAACGAGCAGATGGAGAAATGGGAAGCTCAGACGGTAGACGAAAACGCTGAGGATGACGAGCAAGCGACCGAGGAGGAAGAGGCCGATGTACAAGCTTCTTGATAAGCTCCTCGCCGAGGAGATGAAACGTATCCGCTCTTCATTCAATTATCTCGGCTCCCTCGGCTTTGATGAACTCAACGTCGTAAATACTCGCAAAGCCACTCAGAAAATGTACGACGGCTTTCTAAAAGATAACGAGACCATTTACCTTAAGGTAGCCCGCGATGCTTATAAAAAAGCCACCGAGGGCGGTAAGAAAACCGAGATTGATAGGGAATGGCTAGTAGGTGTTCTCGCCGGGTATAACCTAGTCACAGGTTATCTCTATAACCGTGAGGCAGACCGAAAGCGCCTACGTCTCAATGAGCAGATACTAACCGCTCGCGAATACGGAAATAGAGAGTTGTTTCAGAGCAGTTTACGTCGCTCGGCTAATCTCTGGTGGACTCAGACCTCGCAGTACGGCATCTCCGTGGTTGACGAAGCTACTATAAAAGCCTACAAGGATATGGGCGTAAAGCTCGTACAGTGGATAGCCGCCGATGACGAAAAGACGTGCCCCACATGCGGAGCGAGGGATAACAGGATTTATAACATAAAGAAGATACCGCCGAAACCTCATTACGGTTGCAGGTGCTACGTTGTTCCTGTAAAGGAGGAATAATAGAAATGATAATTTATGAGCAAGTTCGATGTCCCGCTTGCAACAGGCGGCTCGTCGATATGTGCGGTCAGGCACAGATACGGTGTCCCAAGTGCAAGGCACTCGTGGAGATTGACACCGTGGCAAGAAAAATCTACATAAAACAGAGCGTCAAAAGATAGAACGCCAACAATCGAGTATTCTCGGTCGTTGGCGTTTTTATATTTACTGAGAGAACAGTTCAAACCCACAAAGTACGGAGATGTACTATAAAAGCCCAAAATTTAGAGCGGAGAGAACCGCCTTGCTAAACCCAAAGGAGAAAAACATGAAAATCGACACTAACCAGATCCCTAACTTTGATTCACTTCCCGAAGATGTAAAAACAGCTATCACCAATATGGAATTTGACGACGCACCCGATATGAGTCAGTTCGTCGCAAAGCACGTATTTGACAAAAAGGCAAGTGAAGCGGCAGAGCTTACTAAGCAGCTCAGATCTCGCATGAGCGAAGAGGAAGCTAAAGCTACTAAGGAAGCCGAGGAACGCGCAGCACTTCTCGCTCGCGTCACAGAGCTTGAAAAGGAAAAGACAATCACAGGATACACTAATTCCTTCTTAAGCCTCGGCTACGATGAAAAAACCGCAAAGGCAACCGCAGAGGCTCTTGCCTCAGGCGATATGGATCTCGTGTTCATCAATCAGAAGAAACACATCGAAAATCGGGAAAAGTTGCTTCGTGCTGAATTGCTCAAAGAGACACCTCCTCCCGTTGGTGGCAAAACCGCCACTAAGACGCGCGAGGACATTCTCAAAATGACTCTTGCAGATCAGGTCAAGTTTGCAACCGAACACCCCGATCAGTACAAAGAAATTTTTGGAGGTAATTAATTATGGCACTTAACCATACACATCAGGCGTTTCCCAATTTTGTACTTGAGAACACCATTGAAGATCAGTATAACTCTCACCTCGATCTGATGCGCTTCTGCACGGTAGACAATTCTCTTGTCGGCGTAGCAGGCGACATCAAGAAGATTCGTGTATATTCCGCTACCGACGGTACTGAAAAGCTCGCAATGGGTGACGGAAATACTAAGAACATCGAAGTCGCATACTCTGACAAGGAGTACACTATTCTGCTCGCACAGAACAGATTCCCGTACTACGACGAAGAGCTTATGCGCGATCCCCTCGTTGTTGACACTGGTGTACGTCACATGACAACCGATATGTTCAACACCGTTCAGGGCGACATCTTTACCGAGTTCAACAAGGCAACTCGTACAATTCCTCTTACAACTGACTATTTCAGCGCATTCGTTGACGCTGTGGCACTTCTCCCCGGCGAAAATCAGGAGTCTCTTGAGGTGTTCGCCTTCGTTCATCCTAGCGACAAGGCTGCCATCCGTAAGGCACTCAAGGACGACCTCAAGTACGTTGAAGCCTTTGTTCGTACAGGCTACATCGGTACTGTCGCTGGCGTAAACCTTTACACTAAGCAGGATGCCGTAGCTGGCACAATCTGCGGTGGCACTAAGAAGGCAGTTACCTTCTTCAACAAGAAGGGCGCCGAGGTAGAGCAGGAGCGCGACGCAAACGTTCGTCTTAACGAGATCTACGCTCGTAAGTACTACCTTGCAGCACTCACCGACGATACTCAGGCGTTCAAGATCGTTAAGTCTTCTTCTTAAAAAATAACGGGAGGTAAGTACCCATGACAAATGACGAAAAAATCAAAAGCCTTGCGGCACTTATTTCTCCCGACACTGCCGATAGGGATTTGCTTTCACAGTACATCATCCTCTCCGAGGGGATTGTCCTTAACAGGCGCTATCCCCTCGGCCCTCCCGAAGGGGCTACAGTTCCGGCGCAATACGAACACATTCAGTTGCAGATAGCACTTGAAATGTTTGCAAAGCGTGGAGCTGAGGGGCAGATTGAACACGATGAAAACGGTATCGGCAGAAAATACGAGTCATCAGACGTAAGCTACTCACTCCTCCGTCGTATTACACCTATCGTGGGGAGCGTGACACAATGAGGAGCCTAGAGAGAAATAAACGGACACTATATTACGCGGTATATATGGGGGAGGAACCGCTACTTGACGATCAGGGATTTGAAACGGGCGAAAGTAGACCGACTTACGGTGATATAAATGAATTGCGCTGCAACGTTTCCTCTGCATCGGGCGAAGACGCGGTAGAAGCCTTCGGAAGCTTCACAAGATACACTCGCGCCGTATGTGTCGCAGATAATAATTGTCCTCTCGACGAGGATTCTATAGTCTGGTTCGGTATTCCGACCACCGAGCCGTACAACTACATTGTCACTCTCAAAGCCGATAGCAAAAACGGAATAATGTACGCATTGCAGGAGGTTAAGGTGAGGGCATGAAAATACGAGTCAATCCATTCGATAAAGCGTCCATAGACAGCGCGGTAAAACAGGTCAGGGAGTACAAGAAAGATTTTCTCGCCAAAGAAACTATTTTTGTAAAAAGGCTCGCAGAAATCGGTGTATCCGTTGCCACCACAGGATTTGCCGTCGCTGACTATGACGGTATCAATGACGTTAGGGTTCGTCTTGAATGGAATGGAACAAAGGCCGTAGTCATCGCTGAGGGCGAGACCGTGGGCTTTATCGAGTTCGGTACAGGCGTAAGGTATCCAGAATGGGATAACTCAGGTATGGATTACACACCGCCAAAGCACGGAACCTACGGTAAAAAACACGGCGCTCGCCCAAACGGATGGTACTTCAAGCCCGGCGAAGGAGCCTCTCAGCACACGTTCGGTAATCAACCCGCCGAGGCTATGAGGACAGCTCGCGATGTGATAATCGAAAAGGTAATTCAGATAGCAAGGGAGGTATGGAGATGATTGATTTTGAAAATGAAATCTTTACCGCCGTTGCTACTGCCGTAAGGTTAGAACACGCGGATGCCACCATCAAGAGCGAGTACATCCGCTCTCCCGCCACTTTTCCGACCGTATCGCTAAGTGAAATTGATAACGTCCACGTTGACTCTCTCACGGATTCATCAGGCAGGGAAAAGTACGCGGGACTCGGCTATCGCTTGCAAGTCTTCTCAAATAAGGTAGGCGGCAAGAAAGCTGAGGCTAAGGCGATATTTAAAACGGCAGACGAAATACTCTGCGGTATGGGGTTCCAGAGGCGCACCTATTCCACAACCCCGGAAATCTACAATTCGACAATTTTCTCCATAACGGCGACCTACGAGGGTATCGCCGATGCAAACGGAGTCATTTATAAAAGATAAAGGAGGATAAACATATGGCAATTTCTTCATACAACACCAAGTTGAAAATCGCTACAAAGTCGTATGATATCAAGGATTTTCCCGCCATCCTCGGTGAGCGTTCGGCACTTGAGATTACCACCCTCAGCGACGACGCACAGAGATACATTCAGGGTATCAGACAGCAGAGCGAAACATTCCCGTTCCTCGCTAACTACGATGCTACCATATACGCGGAAATCAACGCTCTCACCGGCGAGCAGGAATGCGAGCTTACTTTCAGCGACGGATCCAAGTTCACTTGGGAGGGCTACGCGAGTGCTTCCATCAACGAAGGCTCCGTTGACGCAGTTCTTGAGATGACAATCTCCGTCACACCTTCCACCGTTCCCGTCTGGACTAAGGGTGCATCCTAATTAAAAGGGCGGTCTCTACCGCCCTCCGTGACTAACCACTACATATTTTGAAAAATAAGGAGAGTAACACTATGGCAACAAAGATTACCGTTAATTACAACAAAGAAAACTACACTCTTGAGTACACAAGACTCACCGCGAGTGCTATTGAAAAGCAGGGCTTCGTTCTTGAAGAACTGACAAGCAAGCCTAACATCATGATTCCTCTCTTAGTTCACGGTGCATTCCTTCGCCACCACCGCGACCTCAAGCAGAAAAACATTGACGAGATCTACGAGCATATCGTAAATAAGTCAGGCAAAGAAAACGAGGACGGCTTTATCTCTGTACTCGCTGAAATGTATGCCGAGACGGTTTCCACTCTCACCGACGAAACCGCAGGAGAAGCGGGAAACGCGGCGACTTGGACAGTGACAAAGGGCTAACTTTCCATAGCTATACCGAAGTCTTCGAGCAGTTATGCCCTTACTATATGTCTATCGGTATGTCTTACGACGATTTCTGGAACGGTGACGTTCAGATGGTCAAGGCATACCGAAAGGCGAACGAACTGCACGACAGGCGTAGAAACGAAGAATTATGGCTACAGGGCAGATATTTCTACGACGCTCTCTGCGCCGCAAGCCCTCTCTATAGGTTCACTATGAAGAAGGGTATGATAAAGCCCGAGCCATATACCAAAGAGCCGTATCCTATCACCCACGCCGAACTCCAAGAGAGACAGGAACGCGAGGCGAAAGCCAAGGAAGACAGGCTCAAAGCCGAGTTTACCGCATTCGTTGAACGTATGCGTAACAAGATGCCCTCTGAGGCACGCTCCCAAATAGACGGGAGGTGATTCATTGTGGGAGAAGTTACTATTGATTCCATTCAGATAGAAATACAAAGTAATTCTACGAATGCCGCGAAGAGTTTGGACGCTCTCGCAGAATCATTAGAAAAACTTAAGCAGAACGGTTCTTTCAAGACCGTTTCCAATAACCTAAATAACCTATCGGTGGCGCTAAAAAATCTTCCCAACGTACATAGCGCCTCCAACGCTCTTAGGACTCTCGCCAACTCCATTGAGAAGCTCAAGAGCGTAGGCTCCGTGTCAAGCCTTACAAATAGCCTGAGCAAGCTCCCCGTCGCACTCAAAGCCGTCTCAGGCATAAATCTTGACAGGGTAGCGCCCCAAATCCAAAAGGTCGCTGATACCGTCGCCCCCCTCTCAAACATCAAAGCTGGCGGCCTCAATACTATGATAAATAGTATGAAGAAGCTCGGCGAAGTTACCGAGAGTCTCGACGACGATACTATCGCCAAGTTCGCCGATAAGGTTGAGCTTCTCAACACCAAGCTCGGCCCACTCTCCGAGAAGATGGCGACCATTAAGACGGGCTTTAACGCCATCAACACTAGCGCCAAGAAAGCAGAAGCGAGCGTTGACGATTTCGGCGACGAAGTAAACGCCACCACTCTCAACCTCTCAAGCTTCATTCATATTGCGCAGACCGTGATACAGGCTTTCACCACTCTCATCCAAAAGCTCTCTGAGTTCATACATCAGGCAGCGCAGTGGGACGGCGTTAAGTATCAGTTCGGTAACGCATTCGGCGAGCAAGCCGACGAGTACTACGAGAAAATAAATAAAATCACCGAGGCGCTCAACATCAACAAGCAGGCGTTCATGGAGAATAGCGCAATGGCTGCCTCCATGCTCATCGGTTTCGGCGTTGATAAGAAAGACGCTCGTGAGATGGGACTCGGCTACACACAGCTCGCCTACGATATCTGGGCGGCTTACAACAACGTCTATCAGACCTTAGACGGTGCAGACGGCGCAATGGCTGCCGTTCGTTCTGCCATCGCAGGCGAAGTTGAGCCTATCCGTCGTGCAGGCTTCACCATCGTTGAGGCGACGCTTGAGCAGACTGCCGCTAACCACGGTCTTGACATAAGCCTACAGAACGCGACGGAAGCACAGAAATCCTACCTCCGTTACCTTGAGCTTGTCGATCAGGCTCAGCGCAAAGGTGTAGTAGGAACCTACGCACGAGAGATGGAAACCGCAGAGGGTATGATGCGTACCTTCTCGCAGCAGCTAAAATCCCTCGCTCAGGCGTTCGGATCCCTCTTCATTCCGATACTCGTCAAGGTTATGCCGTACATTCAGGCATTCGTTGAGCTTTTGAAGGAAGGCGTCTTCTGGCTCGCCTCCCTCTTCGGCATCGAAATTCAGGACATCGGCGATACTTGGACTGACTTTAGCTCGGGTGTCAGCTCAGGAGCAGGCGCACTTGACGGTGTTGCAGATTCCGCAGGTGGCGCTACGGGAGCACTAAACGATGCGACCAAGGCAGCGAAAGAGCTTAAAAACGCAACCCTCGGCATCGACGAGCTTAACGTCATCAGTCCTCCCTCCGCTTCCAGTGGTAGCAGTGGCTCTGGCGGTTCCGGTGGCGGTAGTGGCGGTGCAGGCGGTGGCGGTTTTGAGGGGCTTGACGTTTCTTCTCTTTGGGATGAATCCATCTTCGACGGCATTCAGCAAGACGTTGACCGTATCAAAGAGAAAATGAAGGACTGGCTTCCTCTCATCGCAACAGTCACAAGCGCAATGGCAGGCATTCGCTTGATAGCCTTGCTGAACGACCTTGATAAAATCAAGGAATATAAAATCGTATCACTTATTACCGACGGTGTAAAAGGCATAAAAGATTACTTAAACGCCGTAAAACTCTTAGCCCCCGAGGTGGGATTGCTAGCCGCCATGTTCCCGAAACTCAGCACGGCGCTAGCAGGAATAGGCACGTCCATCGCCGCAATCAGCGCACCCGTCTGGATCGCCATCGCCGCCGCGATTGTCGCCGTCGGCTCTGCCATCTACTTTATCGTAGAGAATTTTGACGAACTCAAGCAGGCGTTCAAAGATTTCATCGCAGAAAATATCGCGCCCAAATTTGAGGAAATAGGCAAACACTTTGAGAAAATCAAAGAAGCCCTCGGCCCCCTCTGGACAGGCGTTTTGAAACCTATGGTCGATTGGTTCAAGAGCGTCGATTGGGGCGGTCTCTTCGGCACCATCTTCGAGTGGCTCGGTGGAATTACCACCTACCTCCTCACAAGCAGCTTCATGGGCGCCATAAACGGTCTGTCCTCCATCCTCGAAGGTCTCGTTCAGACTCTCAGTGGCGTCATTCAGGCGCTCCGCGGATTCGTAGACTTAATCGTCGGCGTTTTCACTGGCGACGGCGACAAAATCACCGAGGCTTGGAACAAAATTTGGCAGGGATGCGTTGACATCGTGAAAGGTATCTACGATATGACTATCGGCGCCATCGTCGAGGTTGTCGAGGGTATCATAGACTGGTTCGTTGAACTCTGGGACATTCTCGTCGGACACTCCATCGTCCCCGACACCGTAAACGCCATCGTAGACTGGTTCCTCAGTCTGCCGGGCAAAATCCTCGGCTCCGTCGGCGATTTTGTTAAAGGCGTTGTAGGAAAATTTGCAAATCTCGGCACGGATCTCGCTAACGCTTTCAGCTCAGCTTGGGAAGCCGTGAAAACGTGGTGGAGCAAAAAGCCCGCCCTCGCCTCCTACCTACCGAGCATCGGCGACATCAAGACCAAGCTCTCCGACGCTTGGACCGCCGCCAAGGATTGGTGGGATAAGAGTAAGGCAGCTCTCGCCACCTACACCCCCTCTATCGGCAAGATATGGGAGAAACTGAAATCCGCTTGGGAGACCGCCACCACTTGGTGGACTAAAAACAAAGTGGCTCTCAGCACCTACACTCCCTCCATCGGCAAGATATGGGAGAAACTGAAATCCGCTTGGGAAACCGCGAGAACATGGTGGACTAAAAACAAAGTAGCCCTTAGCACCTATACCCCCTCTATCGGTAAGATATGGGAAAAGCTCAAAAGCTCTTGGAACTCCGCAAAAACATGGTGGTCTAAGAACAAGGGTACTATGAGCTACACTCCCTCCATCGGTAGCATCAAGGATAAGGTGATAAGCGCGTGGAACTCCGCTAAATCGTGGTGGAAAAACAACGTAGGCGGTTTGACTACCAAGCTCAACATCTCCGTCCCTAAGCTCACCGTCAATTGGGGTGAGGTCTCCGCACTCGGCAAGACCTTCAAGTACCCTAAGAGCTTCAGCGTCAAGTTCGCCGCCGACGGTGGTGTCTTCGATGCAGGCTCTCTCATTTGGGCAGGTGAGCGTGGCGCCGAAATCGTCGCCAACGCAGGTGGCGGCAAGACAGGTGTCATGAACGTTCAGCAGATGCAGGATGCCGTCTACGAAGGCGTATTCGCCGCCATGACCGCCGCAATGCGCGGACAGGGCAGTGGTGGCACAAGCCAAGAGATCAAGGTCTACCTCGACGGCAAGGAAATCACCGCCTCCGTCAAGAAGCATCAGCACGAAAGCGGAGCTGCACTGATGGGCAACGAGGTATATTCCTATTAAGCACAACCTCAAGGGAGCGCCCCCGCGCTCCCTATTTTTTATTATTTATTGACAATATTTTGAAAATATGGTATAATATGCGCGTAAATCCCGGTGGGATTAAAAATACCATAATTACGGAGGACATTGTAATGAGTTGGGGTAGTGTTGTTAAAGCTGGACTTAAGGCAGTAACTACAGATGAATGCAAAAAGCAAGGAAAGATTATTTTAGGAGACCTATTAACGAAAATCGGTAATAAATTATCGGATAATAATAGCCTGAGAGCTGATATAGACGAATTAAATTCAAAGGTCTACGAGTTGGCGGAACACTATGATAACGAGATCGAAAACCTTAAAAAGAAATCCCGTCGTAATCTCATTTTGGTAAGCGTATTGGGTGGTATCGGTATTATAGCTGCCATCGTGCTTGCTATTGTTCTGTGATAATATGAAGAGGTAACATATATGAGTATAGAAGGGCTTATAGTACAGATTGATGGTAAGGAAGCATGTTTACAATATGACACGAAAGCTTGGACTTTATCATTATACAGTTCTGGGACACCTGCATTTCAACTCAGCATGAATGATGTTAAAAAGATATATGTAAGCTCGTCGTATAAAGAAACACACTACGAAGACAAGAATAAACTTGCAAGAACCGTGATTGGTGGTGCTTTGTTTGGGGCGACAGGTGCTATAATCGGAGCTGTTTCGGGCGAAGGTAGCAAAGAAATTGTTGACGGTAAATATTCATACATACACATAGAAACTAACGATAGAGAATATGTGTTAGTGTGCAAGGAGCATGGCATTGCTAATAGTTCCCGGATTTTTATAACAAACTTTACCCACGCTGTATCAATGAAAAATGATACGCATTATCGCAAAATAGTAAAAAGACGCGTAGCTATTTTTATTGGTATTTTGATTGCTTTAGTGATTGAACTTATTTTACTTGCGTTGGATATAATATGATAGTTTTGAGAGTATATACGGCTTGATTTGAATAATTGAATTTGCACAAAAAGGGAGCGCCCCCGCGCTCCCTATTTTTTATATTCGCGCTAAAATTCCACTTTCACACTAGCACATTGCCATAAACACGCCATAAATATTTAGTATACTTTCACGAAAAATAATATATACCTGTAAAATAATTGAAATAATACCAAAAATATGGTATAATATGCGCGTAAAATCCCGACGGGGTTAAACGTGAAAGTGAAACGGTTATGAAAAAGATAGTTGTATTCATAACACTTGTGCTTGCACTACTAATGTGCATAGCATCTTGTGCTCTACCGTCATCTTCAAATTCAAACTCTGAACACATACATGAATTTGGAGAGTGGTCTACCATCGAAAGCGCCACTTGCACTAATGCAGGTGTAAAAGTTCGTTATTGTACTTGTGGCGAAAAGCAGAGCGAAACAATTCAAGCACTGTCTCACAATGTTGTGATTGATGAAGCCTTTGACGCTACTTGCGTTAATACAGGTCTTACGGAGGGAAAACATTGCTCTGTATGTAATGAGATTCTCGTTGCACAGACGCAGATTGATGCATTCGGTCATACTGAGGACATTGACGAATTCGTTGCACCTACTTGTTCAAGCACTGGTTTGACAGCAGGAAAGCACTGTTATGTATGCAACGAGATTCTCGTTGCACAGACGACAATTGATGCTCTTCCTCATGCAGAGGTTATTGATGCAGCAGTTCCTCCCACTTGCACGGCGGCAGGTATTAGCGAAGGAAAGCATTGCTCAGTATGTAACGGAACTATTATTGCACAGACAATTGTTGATGCTCTCGGTCATACTGAAACAGTTGACACAGCGGTTTCTTCTACTTGTACTGCAACAGGTCTTACAGAGGGTAAGCATTGTTCTGTATGTAATGAAGTTCTCGTTGCACAGATTGAAACACCTAAAGTAAATCATTCTTATGACGATGAATATGACGCAGTATGTAATACATGTGGATTTACTCGCGATGCAGAGTGTGCGCACACTAATGTAAGCATTCAACCTGCAAAGAATGCTACTTGTACCGAACCCGGATTGACCGAAGGTAAAGTGTGCATAGACTGTGAGGAAGTAATTGTATTGCAAACCGTAATTAATGCGCTTGGTCATACTGAGGAGATTCTTGCAGCCGTTGCTCCTACTTGTACAGAGACAGGTCTTACGGAGGGCAAAAAGTGTTCCTCTTGTAGCTTGACTATTATTGCTCAGAGCATTGTAAATGCAACTGGTCATACTCCTGTTATAGATCCCGCAGTTGAACCTACTGCAACAACTACTGGTCTTACAGAAGGATCACATTGTTCTGTTTGCCACACAGTGCTTGTTAAGCAGGAAATTATAGATGTTATTAAGGAGTTCAGTATTTACTATGTACTTTCAGGTGGAACTCTAAATACTGATTTACACTCTTACAATACAGATGTAGGCGTGTCCGAAGAAGATATGCCTATTCCAACAAAGGACGGATATGAATTTAAGGGATGGTATACTACATCTTATTATGCAGTGGAAAGCCTTGTACGTGATATTCCAGAGGGAACAAAGATAGACTATCGCCTATATGCTAAATGGGAACTTGCAACTTATAATGTTTACTTTATAAACGCTGGCAAAAATATAGAAACTATCTCTTACAATATGAACACTCAGTTGGTGCTTAATAATCCTGAGTGGAGTGGTTTGATTTTTACACATTGGACTGATCAGAACGGAAAAGAGTATACTCCTAATGGAGATCTAACCTTTTTCCCCGAAAAAATGACTGGTAATCTGACATTAACAGCCAATTGGAAATCAAAACAAAATTTAGTAACTCCTGTTGAAGGAGGGGCAAAGTTATATAGCGTTTATTCAGGTGAAGATGGCTTCCTCTATTTCTTCTATGAACTTGGCACAATTGAAAACGTTGTTTTGGAAAGCGGCGATGTCTATAAAAAGAATAATGATGTTGGAGACGAATTGACAATAAGTAAAACGGAAACGATTAGCAAAGAAAATGCAAAATCTATTGCAAACACCGTTTCAAAATCAATATCTTCAACATCGTCTTGGGAAAAGACTAAAAATTGGTCTGAAACCTACTCTGAAAACTGGAACCTTTCACTGGGTGTTGAAGCTGAAGTTGGAGTTCCGTGGTTCAATGTAAAACTTCAAGAAACTTTTGGTTTTGGTGCTGAACAGGGTGGAACTAAAGGATTGACTGAAGCTGTGGGCGGTTCTAGCACAAATGGAACAACTGAAGAAAACTCGGTAAGCTCCACCTTTGCATACACGGAGGAAATATCCATAACAAAATCGCATAGTTATACCATAAGTGGTGATTTGCCAGATGGCTATTATGTTTATGCTTATGTGGGTGATGTTAGAGTTTTCGCGGCTGTAAGTTACGAAATAGCTACAGGTTATTTATATCTTGATACTTACAGCGTACTTGGTGATGTATCTCCAACAGTTATGTATTATGAAAATGTTGATCAGTTTAACAATATGATAAGCAACCCCGACGTAGAGGGCCTTGACTTTGATATTCCCGAAGAGGAAATTGTTGATAAAATAGAGAACTCATATTACATAAAGTACGATGCTAATGGTGGAGCTGGAACTATGCCTACTACCATGCATACTGTTGGCGCAGATGAAGAATTACCCAAAAACACATTTACCAAATCGGGCTATGAATTTGTGGGATGGGAGTTAGATGGCGTTGAAGAATTACTAAAAGATGGTCAATCAATTTATAATCTAGGTAATGCTTTAGAAACCGTTACACTGAAAGCCATCTGGAAGCTGAAGATTTATGAAAGTGATGTGGACTACATCTATTTTGGTGAGTATCCCCAGACAATTAAGGCTGATGATGTGATTATAACCTCTACTCAGGATAGCCGAGGATACTATCTTGGCTCCGACGGTTTCTACTACGCTAAGGTTACTGCGGTTACTGGTGCTTCTACTTTAACTTTCTCCACAGGAGAGAGTGTAACGCGTGGTACCGTGTACTATTTCAAGGTTGAGCCTATCCGTTGGAGAATACTCTCCACAGATGGAGAAACTGCGCTTATCCTCTGCGATAGTATTATAGCTAATATGCCATATGCTGCATACAATAATGGCAATTTCACAAACAAATATGAGGATAGTTCAGCAAGAGCATGGCTTAACTCTACTTTCTACGAAACGGCATTTGCCGACTTTCAGCGAGAAATAATACTTACTACAACCGTAGACAATAGCGCATATAGCACAGGATATGATCCTAACTCTTACGCGTGTGATGATACCGAGGATAAGGTATTCCTTCTTTCTTATAGAGATATAACTAACAGTGAGTACGGATTTTCCTCAAATAAACGTGAATTCGATACTGCTCGTAGAATGCAGACGAGCGACTACTCACGCGCAACGGGAGTTGCAGTGAACTATGGGTCTGAGGTCTACTACGGCAACGGTGCTTGGTTACTGCGTTCGCCCACAGAGCAGGAAAGTGTCTATGGAATTAGTGTGTTGATTATCGGCAGCACTGGTGTCCTTAGCCTAGAGGGCACGAACATAAATTCTAGCGGCATCGTCCCCGCAATGTGGATTAAGCTGAATCCTTAAGCTTAAATCTTAGAATCTTACATCTCCGAGCGCTCACATTTTGTGGGCGCTCTTTTTTACTCAAACTCCCCATTCTACCACAACATCTTGTGTCAACATATACGCTTACCCCCACATATGGATTTGCCATATTGACTTACCATAATTATCCTATTATAATGTATGTAGGATAAAACTGTTTATATACGAACGCCAAGAGCGTCTATCTTTACGATAGGCGCTCTTTCTCTTTTTTATAGCACATTTTGGAGGTGAACCTATGGCAGCATTAGTATCTATCGGCGGTTTTGATTTCCCAGAGCCGTCCACCTATAACGCTACAACGTCTACCATCGTAGATTCTGCCCGTAACGTGCAGGGAAAAGTTGTCGGTGCGGTAGTGCGCCACGATGTCGCAAAAATAGATATGTCGTGGAAGTACCTCACGGCATATCAGTGGTCGCGCATCCTCTCCCTTTTTACGAGCAGCTTCTACAACGAAGTGACGTTCCTAAATCAGGTGACAAACGATTATACCACTCGTACAATGTACGTTTCGGACAGAAATGCAGGCATGTGGCGCAGAGATCCCGACAGCGGAGCAGTGCTCGGCTATACAGGCGCATCTCTCTCACTCGTGGAGGTGTAAAGATGATTGACGTGTCATCCGCTTGGCGTGAAATACAACAGCGATTCCTCCTCCCCGAGAGTCACATAGAGATTGACTGTACGATTACGGAAGCCGGGATCCAAGACAAACTCACTATCACGGGCCGGGACGAGGCTCTTATCACCAACACTCAGAGTGCCCTGTACGATACTACTAAAACAAATAGGTACGCGACGAATGAGCTGAATCTCTGGGCACTTGACGGCACACGAGTCATAGCTCCCGATAGCGCACCTTTTGCCGAGTCGGGCTACATTAGCGAGACCGATTCCACGGGCAGTATCACGGTATCCTTGCCCGAGGTACACGCCTCCCCCACCTCAGGTGTCACGGTCACATGGGGCGGCAGATATGACGAATATCCTACCTCCTTTGAGATTATCGCCAAGAACGGTGACACGGTTGTATCATCTACCACTATTGAGGGCAACACGAGTCAGGTCAGCGCCGTGTTCTCAAAGATAGAGAACTACGACAGTATCACGATCAACGTTCTTTCTTGGTCTCTGCCGTATCGCCGTGTCCGTATTGAAAAGTTTGTCATAGGACACACCATGACATTCGCCAAGAGCGACATTTTCAGCTTCACACATGAACAGTCTGGACACCTCAATAGCGGAGAACTGCCTAAGAATAACATTGATTTTACACTAAATAACACCGATGGCAGATGGAATCCCAACAACCCCACGGGCATGGGACAGTATCTCTCCGAGAGGCAGAAGCTCAAGGTGCGCTACGGCTTGGACGTGAACGGAACCGTTGAGTGGATCAAGGCGGGAACCTTCTATCTCTCCGAGTGGCGAGTGCCGTCCAACGGTATGGAAGCGAATTTCTCAGCGCGGGATATATTTGAGTATCTTCTGAACGAAAGCTATACAGGAGCACGCTCTGGCACACTCTACGAGCTTGTCATTGAGGCGTTTGACTCGGCAGGCGTTCCAGAAGATTTTGTCTATAAAGAGCATATAGACGCATCTCTCAAAAACTATTCTGCCACTCTCCCCGACGGTGAACTCACTTGCGCCGTTGTAGTACAAATGTGCGCCAACGCCGCCGGGTGCGTAGTCTATCAGGATAGAGATGGCGAACTGCATATACGCCCGCAGAACAAGGCGAACACAGGCTACATTATCCCGTTGGCTCTCTCTTACGCTCACCCCGAGATTGAGCTATCCAAGCCGCTTAAAAATGTGTCCGTCTCCTACGGCACAGGTTCAACCTACGTTCTCCCCGTCGGCAACACGGGAGAAACACAGACGGTAGATAACTCGCTCGTAAGTACCGAGGCACAGGCAGCTAATATCGCAACATGGGTGAAAAACACACTCTCAACGAGAAAAACGGTGAGCGGAGAATACCGAGCCGATCCCCGACTCGACCTCTTCGATGTCGTTGTCGTTCAGAGTGACAAGTACGGCGAACTCCCCAACGTTGCGATAACCGATATTAAGTACACCTTTGGCGGTTCGTTCAGAGGCAGCTACAAGGGCAGAGTATTGGAGGTTTCAGAATGATAGGGCTTATAACAGATAGAACACAGCGTAACGTCTATTATCGCAAAGAGCTTGCCGCCAAAGGATGGGCGGCAATGACGCTCGCCGAGAGAGCAGAGTGGCTCGGCAATCCGCTTGTCGCCGAAGGGGTAAACCTCTTCGCCTGTGGCCCCTTCTACTCCTCTGCCGTTGAGCTGAAGTATAGAAGCGAGGAAATCTTAGCCACCACCAATCAGGAGGGAATTTACCTCTACGCGATATCCATAATCGGTGAAGCTGCCGATTTTGAAAATAAGAAGTTCACCCTCTCGGTAGACTCTATTACCGCCTCTGGAAACGGCACGCCTCAGCTTGCCACCTATTGGCACGATGACTACGGCTTTGAATACGCCGGGGCGAGCTTGTCGGTATCCGGCACTGTGACATTCGACACGACCAATTTCCCGAACACCAACGGCAGGCAATACCTCGCCGTCTACGTCTACGTCACAACGCATGAGAGAGTCACGGCAGGCGCTACCGCCACATTCAAGGGCGTAATGCTGGAAAACGGCAGTACGAGACACCCCTACGTTCCGTACACCGAGATTCTGCCGACGCTCGCCACCAAGGGCGCATATAACTATGCCGACCTCAACTGTGTGGAGAGAGCAGTAGCCGAGATATCCGACCTCGCAGGGCTAAACCTTGTGACGAAAACGGACTGGAAGATGTGGGATATCCCTAGCGTCTCAGATATGAATAGATATCTTAGCAATATCTTAGCAATAAGAGCCTTGGTCGCAGAGAACGAAAACGTTCCCACCGCCCCCACGTCAATGAACAATTTGACATATAGCGAAGCAAATAACATTGAGCTGATTCTTAGTGCCGCCTACGAATCGCTTAAACAGTGAGGAGAATTCTAATGTGGCAGAGCATAGCAAATACAGCGATTACTATGTTAGTCGGTCTCACAGTCACCTTAATATTTAACGGAACTATCAATATACCGAAAAAGAGAAAAACGGAGGATCTTCGGCGCGAAGAAGATTTTCGCCTGCTAAAAAAGGGCATCCAAGCTCTCTTAAAAAATGATTTAAAGGTCAGATACGATTATTGGATAGATGAAGAGTACGCTCCCGAGGATGCGCGCGAGGATCTCGAAGCCGAATATCGTATATATCATGCACTCGGCAAAAACGGCGTAATGGATGGCAGACGGAAAAAGTTCTTGGATCTGCCTCTTGAACCGCACGAAGAAACGGAGGGATAACCATTGGCGCTAAAAGCAACGTTTACCGCGGGTTCCGACACCACCACTGTAAAAGGCTTATATCAGTGGGATTACGGGCAGGAGATTGAGATTGAGGCAACCGACATCGGCTCGGAAATAGTTGAGGTTCACTTCGCCTGTGCCAAGATGAGCGAGGCTATCGTCCGTTCCTGCACGTTTACCAACGGCACTGGAACCGTCACAATCCCCGATGCCTGCCTTGAGCAGTCGTCACCAATCAAGGCTTGGATATACAAGATTGAGGGCACGGGCGGGCATACGATCAAGACGATCACCCTGACAGTCACCGAAAGGACAAGACCGAGCGTAAACAGGGATATTCCGACCGAGGTAAGCGATAAATATACCGAATTAATTACGGAAGTAAACGAAGCCGTTGAAGCCTTGGAGAGCGGTGATATCACAGCAGCGAAGGCTACCGAGGCTACGAGAGCGAGTCACGCCACCTCTGCCGGGAACGCCAGCACTGCAAGTTATGCTACAAGCGCAGGTAGTGCAACAATCGCAGTTAAGGCAGTACAAGACGGCAACGGAAAAGTTATAGCTGATACCTACAGTGAAAATGGACATACTCATAGCTCGCTTGCATTCACTGATAAAACTGTGCAGACTAACGTACCAATCCCTGCTACTATCTCGGCGGGTAATATCATCATCGTGCAAATTGCGACTATCGGAGACGGTCCGATGATTATGTATTACAGAACGGAGTCTTCTGAATCTACAATATCAAATAGAGGGTACTATTTCGAACTACCGAGGAATGGAGGAGACGGTCTCCCATACTTTGTCGTTAAAGATAATAGCACAGGTAAGGCCGTATCTGATACACTCACGCTTCACTACCGCATAATTTAAGGAGGAGGTAACAGATGAGTAATCTTAATATCACAGTTGCTAATAAGGTCGCAACCTACTGTCAGCGTGACGGTTTTATAGTCTGCGGCAACAGTGACTATAAAATAACCTTTGCCTTCGACTCAGAGTGGAGCGCACATACTGTAAAAACAGCACGCTTTAAGTGGAACGGAACCTATCGTGACGTGGTACTCAGCTCGGCAAACACCGTTGACGTACCGAAAATTACAAACGCGACCAAGCTGGAAGTCGGCGTATTTTCTGGTGACTTATGCACCACCACCCCCGCGATAATCCCGTGCGTCAAGTCGATTCTCTGCGAAGAGGGCACACCCGATGCCCCCACATCCGATGTCTACGCCCAGATTATTGATATGATAAACGACGGCTTGGTACAAGGTCCGCAGGGGCCGCAAGGTAAACAGGGTGTACGAGGCCCCCAAGGTATACAGGGGCCACCGGGTCAAAAAGGTGATCCCTTCTCAATCGCAAAGATATATCCCACTTACGCTGATATGACCAAAGATATCGGGAATCTCTTCGTCCCGATAGGTAGCTTCGTGCTAATATCCGGCACAGACGATCATAGTGGCAAGCTCTACGTCAAGGGCGTATCATCCTTCGATTACATTACCACCATGACTGGCGCAGATGGTATCCGAGGGCCACAAGGTCCTACGGGAGAGCAGGGCGTGAAGGGCGACACTGGCGAAAAAGGTGACAAAGGTGATAAAGGCGACAAAGGCGATAAGGGCGATAAGGGAGATAAAGGTGATAAAGGCGACAGGGGCGCTACTGGCAAATCAGGCGCAAACGGCGAGAGCGCCTACGAGATTGCCAAGCGTGTTCTTGAGTTCACTGGCGACGAGGACGACTGGCTTGAATATCTGCGCCAAGGCCCGCGAGGTGAAAAGGGAGAGCAAGGCGCACAAGGCATACAAGGCGAGAGTGCCTACGAGGTGGCAAAGCGTGTCACTGGATTCACGTGGGATGAGCAAACGTGGGTAGACTCCTTAAATGGCTATACCCGTCAGGTAATGACTACAAACAACCAGATCGCAAGGTTCTTTATCGGCACTCAAAAAGAGTATGACGCCATTGCCAACAAAACGAACCTGTTTAAATTAATTACAGACGATAATAGGTTTGATGAAATGTACGAATGGTATCAAGCGCAAAGCTCCCCTGATATCAGAATAACCTCCTTCACTCATAGCTTGAAAAACTCATACGAGGTAGGAGATAAGATCACTGGCGCACTCAATTTCAAATGGAGCTTCAACGTTACACCTGCCAAGCTTACGCTTGATGGCGTTGAGCAGGATGTAAACTCTACGGGAAAAACGGTAGTAACCACCAACTATACAAGTGATAAATCGTGGACTCTTAAGGCAACAGGCAAAAAAGGAGATACCGCCTCAGCTACACTACGCATATCCTTCCGCAATGCAGTGTATTACGGCGCATCTTCATCTACAACTTACGACGAATCGTTTATAACTAGTCTCAACAGGTCATTATCCAATTCGCACCTAAACTCTATTAGTGTAGACGTGGGCGAAGGCGAGTATATCTACTACTGCGTTCCAGATTCTTTCGAAGAACTTACAGAGCTGGCGTTTAAGTTTGATACATTCCCATTCGCAGGAGGAATCACCAAGGTTCAGTCTGGCGTAGAGTACACAAACGGTACGCGCACGACAGGCTACACCATCTACAAATCCGACTATCCGATTCCGGGATCCCACTCAATAGAGATTAACTAAGGAGGACAGAAATGGCTAAATTACAAAATTACACCGCATCTGTACCGTTGCAGTCAGGCTTGAAAGCCTACGATACTATCGGAGATATCCCCCTGATGGAAGCCCACTCAATTCAGGTGGACGAGGAAGGCAAAAGGCTCGATGCCAAGCTTGCGGATTTGGATAGCAAAATCGCCGACATTGAAGAAAACGCCACAACACCTCCCGGCGAGACTGTCAGCGTTTCAGTATATCAGCGCAAAATCACCTTAGATATTCAGTATGCAAATGATAGGAACGGCGAGATCGCCACCGATATGCCTCATTGTGTAATCGACATAAATATGCTTTGCGCTCATAACAACGCTATAACCAATGCCGCATCCGCACATCAAAAATTCTTCGATATAATTAACTTTTGTAAAAATAAGATTCGTTTATCTCCTATGGAGATTACCGTTATCAACCCTCCGGGCGACAGTTTGTTAATGTGGTCTGGCGTTATACAGACTATAACAGTTCTGCGAGATCCTAATTCTGGAAGTGAAAATGGTATAAATATAAATATGCAACTTTTAAACGGTACTAATAAAGAACTAACCCTAAACCTTTATCAGGACTTGGTATATTACATGATCGGAACGATATCCGAAACAATTAACTCACTATGAGAAAAAGCGCCTTCAAATATGATATAGCGAGGTGATTCCCATGTTCAAAATCTACGACGGACGCAAAGAGTTCTTTCAGTGGGACATAGACCAAAAGCTCATTGTCTCAGATCCCACTATAAACGAAGTACACTTCTGTAACCAGACAGGGGATTGCGCCCTCGTCTGCGAGGTGTACGAAGAGGGAGCGCTGAGGCTCGTAAACGTACCTAACGTCCTCTTTCAAGACATATGGCCCATAAAAGCCTACGCTCACTGCGACTGCGCCACTATAACCGCTCGCACATTCAACATAGTCGCTCGCAGCAAACCCGCCGACTACGTTTACACCGAGACCGAGGTCAAAAGGTGGGACGAGTTATACAAGAGGCTAGACGAGCTAGAACTTGGATCAAGAGCCATAATTGACGTTGATGAGCTACCGACCGATAACATCAACTCAGCACTCCTATACCGTACTCCCGATGGCGTATATTGGCACGACGGCGCTTGGCACAAAGTACTTGATGATAGTAATCTTTCAAAAACAGAAAAAATCTCATTTGACGGTGAATATGATGCCGAGACCAACAAGGCGGCTACTGTTGAAACTGTAATTAGAAAGGTAGCCGAGATAGTTGCAAACGCACCTGAAAATTTCAACACGTTAAGAGAACTATCTGATTGGCTTGTCTCTCATGAAGGAAATGCCGCAGAAATGAACTCTGCTATCAAGGCTAACACCGATAGTATAGCCGAGATAAGCGAGGGGTTGACGGAGTATGTCAAGAAAAACGATTACGGTTACGGAAAGCTATCTCGCACAAGTGCTACTCACGGAATGGCACAAACATCTGATGGTTATATTCATCCAACGGTTCTTGAAGATACGACATTAGAGTCAAGGGGGATGTATAGGTGGCTTTGTGCATACAACATAGACGGTATTGTGAAAACAGGTATCAGTGACAACAAATACACCCTCACCGACACCGAAAAGTCACAAGCTGCAAAGTGGCTTGGTGTGCCTACCGCCTACGAGTTTGATAGTCCCGAAATGCTTGTAGATATTCCGTTCAGCTACGGTTTCTCAATACACCTAAATCCTGATACGACAGCCTACCATGTTTCCGATAAAACATTTACTAAAGATGAATTATTAAACAACGGTTTCCCGTTTTATATCGAAACAGAAGATACGGTAGATAATATTAGGCAGACATTCAGTTTAGAACAAGCTAATATCTATGAGCGCGACGGCTATATCCAAATTAGCGTCGGTGGTGCAAGTGCCTTTATAGTTTATGACTATACAATAGCGAGGTTTGGTGACGAATATCCAACAAGCAACGGCATCTATTTCGCAGATGACAGTTATTATTGTACAAGGCTGGCGAGACTCTACCGTGATAGCAAAGGATTAAAGCAAATTGACAACAAATATCTTGATCTAGCAAATCACCCAATAATTATGAATATTCTATCAAAATTAAAATAAGGAGGAAAAACATTATGAAAATTGATTGGAAACGGAAACTCACCTCGCGCAAACTCTGGCTCGCAGTAGCAGGTCTCATCTCAGGTCTCATCCTCGCATTCAACGGATCCGCAGAAATAGCCGAAACCATCTCAGGATGTGTTCTGAGTCTCGGCTCCGTCGTCGGCTACATCATCGGCGAGGGACTCACCGACGTAGCGAGCATCAACCACGACACCAACGCAACCGAATAACAAAAAGAGGGCAGGGCTTAATCGCTCTGCCCTCATAACAGGGGGTTATAGTATGAGTATTAAGGTGTATTCCAAGGCTAAGGACGGCAACGAAAAACTATCTACCAATTTCCGCGTCCGAGAGTTCGCCTGCAAGGACGGCACAGATCCCATCTTCGTAGACACCGAGCTTGTCACCGTCTTACAGAAAATCCGTGATCATTTTGGCAAAGCCGTCACAATCACTTCCGCATATCGCACGCCTCCCCACAACGCCAAGGAGGGCGGCACAACCTATTCCCAACATCTCTACGGCAGAGCTGCCGATATTAAAATCAGTGGAGTGTCACCACAAAAGGTAGCGCAGTACGCCGAAACGCTGCTAGACAAGGGCGGCATCGGTACATATAGCACCTTCACACACATCGACGTTCGCACTACAAAATCAAGATGGCAGGGCTAACTAGCCCCGCCTCTTTTTTATATATCTTCCTCTATTGACTTTTTCTGGAATTTGTTATATTATATTAGTATAGTAACTCCTGACGAGGTTAAACGTGAAAAGAGAAAGATTATGAAAAAGAACAGTATTATCAGGTTGATAGCTACATTTATGGTAGCCGTCATGATGCTCATGATGTTCGCTTCCTGCGAACTTTTGCAGGGAACTCCCACTGAAAAAGAGGACGTTATCACTGTTGAGGATGGCTATCTTGTTGTTAACGGTGTTAAGACCGAGCATAAGGTTGAAGATGACAAAGAACCCGAAGTTAAAGAAGATAATATCACCGTCGAAGATGGTTATCTTGTTGTAAATGGTGTTAAGACTGAGCATCAGGTACACACTGAGCCTATTATTTCTGTTATTGACGGCTACGTAGCTGTAAACGGTGTAAAAACAGAGTATAAGGTTACTGAATGTGAGCACATTTGGGAAACCGTAACAACGGATCCCACATGCACGGCAGGCGGTTATGATACTATGACCTGTAAGCTTTGCGACAAGAGTATAGTTACTAACGAGACCGCAAAGCTTGACCATACATACAGTACAAGCTATTCCTTTGATGATAATTACCATTGGTCACAGTGCACCAATTGTAGCGAAACAAGCGAAAGGGAAATGCACACTCCTGATGTCAATGATAACTGCACTATATGTGGTGTTCCTCTCACTGCAACTCCCGGTGTAATTTATGACATTTCTGCCGACGGCACTTATGCTGAGGTTATCGGTTATGAAGGTACGGCTACGAAGGTTAAGATTGCCGAAGAGTATAACGGCGTGCCTGTAAAGAATATTTGTAGAAATACATTCAGACAAACAAAAATAACAAGCATTATTATCCCCGATAGTGTGACAAGTATTGGTTATGAGGCGTTCGCGTATTGCTCTAGCCTTACATCCGTAGTCATCCCAGATAGCGTGACAAGTATTGGTAGTTGGGCGTTTAATTATTGTTCCAGCCTTACATCTGTAGTAATCCCCGATAGTGTAACAAATATTGGCGAAGGTGTGTTCAATTCTTGTCACTCTTCGCTTTATACCGAATATGAGTATGGTCAGTATGTTGGCAGCGGAGATAATCCTTATTTTGTACTTGTTAAAGCTACTAACAAAAATATGAGTACATATGCCATACATGGGGATACTAAAGTGATTGGTCAGTATGCATTTAACGGTTGTTCCCGTCTTTCTTCTATTGTTATCCCCGACAGCGTAACAAGTATCTGTGCTTTTGCTTTCACTGGATGCTCTAACCTTAGCTCTGTGGTAATTGGTGATAGCGTAACTTCAATTGGTTCTAGAGCATTCAGTAGTTGCTCTAGCCTTACAGCCGTAGTAATCCCTGACAGAGTTACAATCATAGGTGCTAGCGCGTTCACTCTGTGCTCTAGCCTTACATCTCTAGTAATCGGTGACAGCGTAACAAACATTGGAGATGATGCGTTCAGTCAGTGCTCTAGCCTTACATCTATAGTGTTCCCCGATAGCGTGACTTCTATTGGCGATAGAGCGTTTGCATATTGCACCAGCCTTACAAGAATTGAATTTGAAGGTACTGTAGAAGAGTGGAATGCGATTTCATTTGTTAACGCTTGGAGTTGGAAAAACAATGTAGCCACCAACGAAGTTATCTGCTCCGACGGCACGGTAAAAATATAACCAAATAAAACAAAAGCGGGGCTTTGCGCCCCGCTGATTATTTTCCTTCATTATTCGTTACAATTAAAGTATAGATGAGATCAAGAAACTCGCAGTCATGACAGTCGGTAAGTGCCATTTCGATAAAATGCTTGAGGGTGGTCTCGGGGTCGTCCATACTAGTGAATCCTTTCTTTCTTGACAAAATAAAAAATATGTGGTAAAATAAGTCAGTTTAACCTCTTTGGCTATATTATACATTGTAAGAAAACGAAAATCAATAAGCAGATTTGCCGTTTTAATCCGTATTTTTGCTTTTGGAAATAGGAATATTTCCGTATTGGTTACGCTAATTTGCCTATAGAAAGGGGATTTTTCATTATGTATCGTGAAAGACTCGAAGAACTTAGAAAAGAAAAGAATATAACGTACAAAAAGTGGTCGGAAGAAAGCGATATTTCAGTTGATACCATTGATCGCATTATTCATCCCGAAAATCCCGAAAAGGACTCCCCTCGCATAAACACATTAGAAAATTTGTGTAAGGTTCTCGGCATTGAACTTTGGGAATTGTTTTATACAGGTGAAAAGAGCTTTGTGATTTTACAAGCGGAGCTTGAAGCGCTTAGAACCGAACGCGATGGAATCATCGCGGAGAACGGCGCTCTTAAAGACAAAGTGGAAACTCTTAGAGATAAGGTTGACTCTCTCAAAGACGAAATTATAGATATACATAATTACTACATCAAACGCAAAAATGTAGAGTAATAGTACTGATAATAAAAAAGCCCCAAAACATAGCGTTTTCGGACTTTACAGTATATATTATAATAAGTGAAGACACCCCGCAAACCCTTATGTAGCAAGGGTTCGTGGGGCGTTTTTATTCACTACATCTTAGCACATCTAGTTCGTCAGACGTGCTATGATGTAGTGAAAGGGTATAAAAAAATTATAGGCGCAATGTTACGTCTAAGTGTACTTTATCCGCCTCTCTTGGGCCAAAACGACCGCGTGAAGGAGTTCCAGTAAATTCTATTTTCTCAATGATTCGTTTCAGACAAGCGTTAACATCATTGATACTCATTTTATCATTTTGCAACGCCTCAATAGCTGTCTCTAATTTTGTAAGGCGTTCGGCATAATCAACTGATTTTGGCAGTGAGGATCTTGCGAGATACAATTGCTTTTCGCATTCCTCCATTTTGCTTCTGAGCACTGCATTACGACGATCAAATACTTCTTGAGTATATTTTCTTGTTTCCAAGAGTTCATACTGCTTGTCCTCTTGATCACGGAACTCGTTCATTTGCTTTTCAAGCTTTGTTATGAGGCGCTGTTGTATCTTTCTTGCATCGCCATCTCCATTAGCAACCTTTTCTTGTAATTTTGGAAGTTCTCCTTCCTTTAAGGCTATATATACGGCTTGCTCAATCAATTCAGCTTTAACAGATTTAAAGCATTTCTTTTCTTGCCTATTTCCGCAGTAATATCTCGTATCGTTCCTGCCACGTCTGCGCTCCATCATGCGTCCGCATTTGCTACAACGGAATATTCCGGCAAAAGGATTTGAGAGTTCTTTGTTGCTATGAACTTTTGGTGCGTTTTGGATAATTTCCTGCGCCTTGTTCCAAGTTTCCATATCAATAATTGGCTCTTGCTTGCCCTCCGCTACGATACATTCATCTAACGGAACTTTTTTCCTTGTTTTTCTAATCTCGCCGTTTTCAATAATCGTTGTTTTAGGGCGCTGATTATATACCACTTTCCCAATATAGTGAGGATTGCGTACAGTACGAGTAATTACCTCTCTATGCCACTTCTTCCCGTCAGGGGAGGGAACATTCATTGCATTTAGTTTTCTTGCTATGGTGTTAACGTTGACCCCTTCGTTGGCGTACCAATTAAATATCATACGCACAATGTCAGCATTTTCATTCGGCTCAAGGGTATGATCTTTTCCTATTTTTATCTTGTTGTAGCCGTACGGAGGAATAGTGCCGATATAACACCCGCGTTTAATTGCTGCCTCTCGTCCCCTACGGAGGATTTCTTTTGTATACTCTAGGTAATCGCGACCTCTCAGAAGCTCATCTTGGAAGAATTTACGCTCCATCTTATCTTCGAGATCATATGTCATATATGGAGTTGCGACAAGCGTTTTTGTATAACGAAAATCGTTGATAAGCCTACCGCAATCAATAAGGTCTCCACGGGAAAGACGAGAAGGTTCAATTACCAACACGCCTTTTATGGTCGGATCCTCAATGCGGGATAGAACCTTTTTTATTTCCTCTCGGTCGTCAATGGATTCTCCACTTACAACCTCTCTGTAAATATGTTCTTCTGGAATCCTGCCCCCCAACTCTCGAACGGCGTATTCTTGCAAAAGGGTTTCATGCTTTGCAAGAACCTCTTCCACCGTTTCGTTGGGATCATCTTGGCGAGATTTACGAAGATATATTAGATGTGATAGATATTCTGACATTATTTCTCCCCCATTTATATCTTTATAGCGTTAAATAAATTTATCCCCATTGTTTCGACGATTTTTTCAATATTTTTGTAATATAATAAGTATAGATTCAATATCTCAATTTCTAACAATTACCGCTATTCGAGTTTTATTAATTGTCTTATAATAGGGAACGTAAGTTTGCCCCCATCGAAAGGAGACCTTTATGAGCTTTTTTGATTCCTACCTAAAACAAATTATTGAATTGTTGCTAAAGTGTGATGATATAGAAATGCTTGACTTTATTTTTCAATTGTTGAAAAAGCGTTCAGAACAGACTTCACCGCTTGGCGTTTCTCAGGATTAAGTTTTGAGAGCGCCTCTACCATTTCTAATAAATCCTCATCTTTTCTCAGCAGCAAGACGATGTTCGCAAGGGCATCGTTTTTTTTGTTTGTTTGATCATCCACCCATCCCATCAGCACGGAAGGGGAAGTGTTCAAAGCATCTGCAAACTTTACGATCTTATTTTGCGGAACGTCGTTGACACCTTGCTCAATCTTATTTATGGTAGATTTAGATGTATAACCCACACGATTAGCAAGTTCCTCTTGAGTCAACCCTAATTGCACTCGCCTTTTTCTAATGTTTTCTCCGATTTTCGACATATTTTTCACCTCCTAGTACCCATATAATACCACATAATTGATGGAAAGTCAACAATTTTAAGAAAATTTTCAAAAAAGTATTGACAATTAATCAACACGGTGCTATATTGAAATAGCAATAGAGTTGATTGATAATCAACCTACTAGCTATGAAAGGAGGTTGAACTCTTGACTAACACTGCATTACTGGAAGAAAAAATTGCAAAAAGTGGGCTAAAGAAGAGTTATATTGCAAAAGCAATAGGGCTTTCACCGTATGGCTTAACACTTAAAATTCAAAACGCAAACGAGTTTAAAGCAAGTGAGATTGAAAAATTGTGCCTTCTTCTAGGTATTGACGACCTTGAAGAACGAAGTGCGATTTTTTTTGCCTCGTAAGTTGACGAAAAATCAACAAGCAAGAAGGAGCAAGTATGAGTGACACAGATAGTTGGGTTGAATTATCCGATCATCCGGGATATCGTTGCAAAATAATTAAACAGGGCAATATCTCAATAAGAGTATTTCGCCCAATATTAACTGATGTGGAGAGACACAGAAGGGAAAGACAGATAATGTCGTCAGTTGGACGCATATTAAGTAAGTATGACTTTGAGGACGAAGTATGAAGCTAACACAATCTAATTATTATTCAAAGGAAGCAAATCAAATTTATTTCAGCGTGTCGCAGTTCAAAGATTTCATGAAATGCCCCGCAATGGCTATTGCCAAGTTACGCGGTGAGTACGACGAAGAATTTGGACGAGCTTTGCTCTTAGGATCCTACGTCGATGAAATGCTGACAGGCACACGAAAATCGCAGATGGAATTTCTTGAAGAAAATAAAGGTGAACTGTTCAAAAAGAACGGTGATCCTTACGCTGATGTTGTACAAGCCATAGATGCCATTGAGCGAGTTAAAAAACAACCGCTAATGATGAAATACCTCGGCGGTAAGCATCAAGTCATTATGACGGGGGAAATCGAAGGCGTTCCATTTAAAATCAAAATGGACAGTTACCAGAACGGGGAATATATTGCGGATCTGAAATACATGAAGAGTTTACGCTCCCCGAATCTGTTTGAGCCGATGATTAAATATTGGGGCTATGATATCCAAGCTGCCGTATATCAGGAAATCGTCAGACAGAATACGGGTGATAAATTACCGTTTATGTTCGTGGTAGCAACTAAGGAACAACCTGTACATCTTGCCGTCGGAGAGATTTCTCAGTGGAATATGGACGAGGCTCTTGAAGTAGTGAGAAAGAATATCGTTCGTTTTCAGAAGATTAAAGCAGGCGAGCTTGAAGCGGAGCGCTGCGAAGATTATGGGTGCGATTATTGTACCACTACCAAGATCCTAAAAGAACCTATTGACACAGATTTGTTCGGTATGAGTACCGCACAGATAAAAGCCATGAAAGGCGATATTTAATAGAAAGGAAGGCTAGAATGTCAAACGCACTAATTTACTGTCAGAGTGGTGGTGGTAAGACGTGCAACTCCACCCTTGTAAAAGCCCCAAATAGAGGTAAAAATCTCTTAATTTGCACGGACAATAGCAGTATCGTACTGCAAAACTTCGAGCGTCCTAATCTCGAAATTATCAACGTAAGCACCGTCAAGGAATTTATTGACGCTTACCGCGACGGCTATGAGAGCCAAAACTACGACAATATCATTCTGGATAACCTATCCGATCTTATTGATATGTGGTTATTGGAGCTTGATGACAGCGGTAAATTCCGCGATTTTAGACAGGCGTATCAACTAGTATACCAGAGCCTAAAGCGTCTGTCCAGAGAGAGCACTACGCTTGATTGCAACACTATTTTCACAGCTTGGAGCGATAATATTGAGATCACTCTCCCGAATGGAGAAATTAAGACACGCCTACAACCTAAGATTCCTGCAAAGATTCTCGATAATGTATGCGGTCTTATGAATGTGGTGGCATATATCAGCACTGCCAACGATAAGGATGGACACAAGCGCTGGTATTACGTTACCGAAGGTACACCTACTCTTATGGCAAAAGATCAGATAGCATGCAGAAAGAATTGTATGCCGGAAGATATTTTTACAATTACTAAAAAATAAAGGAGAAATTTATTATGGCATGGATTTTTAACCCTAACGAATACGAGGCAAAGGAATTTTCAATCATCCCCGCAGGAGATCACCGCGTAAGAATTACCAATGTAGAAGGCAAAACATTCAAGTCGGGTAATAACGGCTTTGAAATCACTCTTGAGGTTGCAGGACACGGCGGTAGCCTTTGGTTCTACCTTGTACTTGATCCCTCTGACACTAAGAAAACCAATCAGAGAATCGGTACATTCTTCGAGTCCTTCGGCATTATCGATTACGACCTCTCCCACTATCGTAACTGGATTGGCAAGGTCGGCGGTGTGCGCGTAAAGCATGAAGAATATAATGGATCTCAGAGTGCTAAGGTTGCATTCTGCCTTAATCGCAAGAATCAGGATAAGCTCCCTGAGGCTAAATTCAGTACAGCGGTTACATCCGCTTCTTCAAGCACAAATATGGAACCTATAAACGTTAACGACGAAGATCTTCCATTCTAATATGGCTATCATACTACGAGATTACCAACAAGATTTATACAGTAAGACACAAAACGCTTTTCGCTGCGGTAAAAAGAGAGTGCTTGTTACTGTTGGCTGCGGTGGCGGTAAGTCCTACATATTCGCAAAAATGGCAGAGCAAGCGAAAGGATCCGTGCTTGTATTAACTCATCGGCAGGAATTGAAGGAGCAGACTGGTCGATTGCTTTCAGAGAACGGCATAAACGCCCGCGTTGAAATGATACTCACCGAGGCTAACAGGCTCGGGCAGTATGAAAAGCCTTCATTAATTATAACAGATGAGGCGCATCTCAGTAGGTCAAACTCGTGGATGAAAGTCCTTGATTATTACAATACATACACCGTAGGCTTTACCGCCACTCCCATACGGCTTGACGGTAAGCCTCTTGGTGACATTTACGATGAACTCGTAACAGGAGTTTCCGTTCGGTGGCTAATTGATAATAAGTGCCTCGCCCCCTATGAGTATTACGCTCCCATCGCCGTTGAAACGGATGGGCTAAGGGTTCAGATGGGCGATTATGTTATCAAGGATCTTGAGCAGCTTATGAGCGATAGGGCCATATATTCCGACGTTCTTAAAAGTTGGGAGAGATTAGCGCAGGGGCAGAAAACGATAGCCTACTGTGTATCGGTAAAACACGCTAAGGAAACGGCAGAGATGTTCTCCAAAGCTGGATATCCTGCCGTTGAGATAGACGGCGGCACGCCCCCGAAAATTCGCTCTCGTATAATGAAGGATTTTCGAGAGGGAAAAATTATGGTGCTGTGCAACGTAGGGATTATAAGCGAGGGCGTTTCCATTGACGACGTGAGCTGTTGCTTGCTCCTGAGACCAACGGAAAGCCATGCGCTATATTGGCAACAGGCTATGCGCTGTATGCGGTATCAGGAGGGAAAAACCGCAGTCATTATTGATTGTGTAGGCAACTATACTCGTAACCCCTTGCCGGATGCAGACGTGCATTGGAGCCTTACCGAATCGTTGAGAAAGAAACCTAAGATTAACTCCGAGGGCGACTTTTATATCCGAACTTGTGAAAAGTGTTACAAAGTCTTCAAAACTGCTCCCATCTGCCCTTACTGCGGTGCGGAGTATCCTTTAACGCCAAGGGAAATCAAAGCGCATAAAGATATTGAGCTTGCTCGCATTACCGCAGAGGAGGCAGCGAGAGCAGAACAAGAACGAAAAAAAGCTCGTATAGAGCAGGGTAGAGCGCAAACTTTTGAGGAGTTGCTTGCCATAGGCAGAGCTAAGGGCTATAAAAACCCAGCTTTCTGGGCGCAACAAGTATTAAGAGGTAGACGAAGATTGTGATACAAGGAGGTATCAAATGAAAGTTATTAAAATCAATCTCCCCCGCAACTTAGAACAAATAGAAATACATACTTTTGCAGACGAACACTTGGGAGATATGTGCTGCGATGTTAAGAGACTCTTACAGCGTATTGAATACGTTAAGAATACTCCTTCGGCATACTGCATACTTAACGGCGATATTATCGATAACGCCACATGTAATAGTATTGGCGATACATATTCTCAAGCATTGAATCCTATGAATCAGCTTGAGAGAGCAGTTGAAATATTTGAACCTATTAAAGATAAGATTTTATGTATTACTCATGGTAATCATGAAAACCGTACATATAAGAGCGAGGGTATCAATCTCTCTGCTCTTATAGCAGGTCAGCTCGGACTTTCCGAACGATATACACCGACCTCGGCGCTATTGTTCGTACGTTTAGGTGAGCGCTCCGATGGGACAAAAGAAACTAACGGTAGCGGTCGTCCTAGACAGATCTGCTATTCCATCTATACTTTGCACGGTAGCGGTGGAGGCAGAAAAGAGGGCGGCAAGATTAATAGACTCGCTGATATGGCAGCTATTATAGACGCGGATATATACATCCACTCACACACACACCTTCCTATCATTATGAAGCAGGCTTTCTATCGTATAGATCCTCGTAACAGTACTGTGGGTATTGTGGAAAAACTGTTTGTAAATACTGCGAGTAATCTTAATTATGAAGGTAGCTACGGAGAATATGGCGCATATAAGCCCAATAGCAAAGAAACACCCATTATCTACTTAAGCGGTGTTAAAAAATATTCGAGGGCGAGGTTGTAATATGAACGCCGAAACCATACTACAAAACAAAATTATTGTTGCTCTTTGTGAGAATGGATGCTTTGCGGTGAATCATACCGTTGGCGATTTCTTTACGAAGTATGGCACTCTCGTCTCGGTCGGAAAACCCGGTGAGAGCGACATATGGGGGCATCGTTCGGACGGTAAAGCTTTCTACCTTGAGGTAAAGATGCCGGGGAAGAAGCCACGTCGCGATCAGCTTGAATTTATAGAAGCCATGAAGAATTCTGGTGCTATTGCGGGATGGTGTACATCCATCCCTGAGGCACTGAAAATAGTATTGGAGGTAAACAATAATGTACATTAATCCGTTTTGGTTTGGTTTCTTGGTTGGTATCGTGTTCACTATTGCATTGATAATAGCTATCGGAACTGCGGGGAGAAATAAGTAATGTGTGAGGTTTGCAGACGATATCCTTGTCATTCATCCTGTCCTAATGCACCCGATCCTCCCTTGTTCGCTAAGTGCTGCGCGTGTGGTGCTGAGATTTTGTACGGTGACGAGTATTACGATATAAACGGTGATTATTTTTGCGAGGAATGTATAGATGAATGTCATAAAACTGCGGAGTGGGAAGATGTATAAATTATACGTTAGAAGAAACCCATGTGAGAAGTGGACTTATTGGAGTCATGCCAATACATTAGAAACATTAGTTGCAAATGTTCAAGTCATTGAGAAATATGGCTGGCAGTGGAAGGTAAAGGACGAATAGTTAAATATGGAGGTATAAAATGATTTGCCCTGTATGTTGTGAAAAAACAAGAGTGATAGACGTAACTACCGATGAGGATTCTACTACCCGTCGGAGAGAATGTATAGAATGTGGTTATAGATTTTCCACATTAGAAATTGACAAAGATATGTATGAAAATTTTGCAAGGCACAACGAGCATATTGCACACTGGATTGACGTTGGTAATAACAACTGCAAGTGTTCCGCGTGCCACAGTGTTCGCCACGGAAATAGCAAGCTTGCCCTAGATAAATACGCTCTTGCCCCTTACTGTGAAAAGTGCGGCGCAAGGATGTTACAGGAATAAAATATGACGAACTCAGAGGCTAAAGAAGCCCTAATTAACCGTACTCCGGTGATGTTTAATAATACTGAATATTTGTACATATCTGCAATTATTTATCGGTACGACGATAACCGGAATCTTATTATCTCCGCGGAATTAACCGATAAATGCAAACGAAGCGTTACAATAGCGCAGTTAAAGGATGTGATTACAACTTATGATAAGCAAAATCAAGCAGCGTCTTTCCTGTCCTGAATATCTATCGAGGCGCGGAATACATATTAAATCTGGCGGGCGGTGTGTATCACCGCTCCGCTCTGGGGCAAAGAACCCTACTTCCTTCTATTGCGAGGATGATTATTGGTACGATTTTGGCTCAGCTACGGGCGGCGATGTTATTGATCTTGCTGCTCAGTTAGAGTTCGACGGCGACCTATCCCGTGCAGTTAGAGAGCTTTCGCATGAACTTGGCATTCAAGGTGAGAGCATTAATTCAAAATGGAAAGTCGACATACAAAATCTCTGTAATCGCACCGCAGCTTACCACGAAGCTCTTACTCCCGAAGACTATCAATATCTCTTCGAGCGCGGTCTTTCGCGTGAAGATATCGACCGTCTTATGATAGGTAGAGTAACCGACGGCTACCTCAAGGGCAGACTCTTCCTCCCTTACTTTAAAAATGGAGCCGTGGTTTACTATGCTACTCGTGCCATGCCCGGCGGTGCTTTCTCTGAAAATAAATATATGAAAGCCTCTAGCAATGAATGCGCCTCGTATCAGCATATTCCGTGGGGATTGCAGACACTAAACAATCGCTCCGATATTCTCATAATCTCCGAGGGGTATTTCGACGCTGTTTCGTGGGAGCGCGAAGGCTATGCTGTGCTATCACCGATAACGGGGAACTTTTCTAAAACGCAATGGCCCGATGTAATATCCGCTTGCCGTATGTTTCCGAAAGTCCTTGTCATATTCGACAATGACGCTATATCTCATGCAGGCGATGGCTTTACAACAAGAACGGCTAAGAAACTTTTTGAAAATCGTATCCCATTTCTTGTGGCGCATACACCAGAGGGCATTAAAGACGTAAACGACTATTACTCGCAGGGAGGCTCCTTGCAAGAGCTTATAAACTCTGCCGAGGACGGTCTGCGCTATATGGCATCGCAGTACACCGATGCCTCAGAACTCAAAAGCTTCATTATGTCGGTAAACCGATATAGCGATTCTACAGCAATCGCATCGGCACTCTTTCAACCCGTTCTCGAAGACCGTTTTAACAGTGCTATTCTTAAATCAATAATGAAAGCGTCAGAGACAGCTCCGAGTGAGTCGCAGATTGCAGACGAGATCATAGAAAAGCATCAACTTCTCTATGTAAATAATGTCGGTTTCTACGAGTGGAACGGCAGAGTATGGCAGTTTCTCCCCGAGCTTATGACAGAGAACTATGCCGACATTGCATACGGAAAACGTTTTTCAACTTCGAACCGCGTTAAAGCTGTTAAAAACTTAGTGAAATCTCGCTCAATTACCGAGATTGCCTTCGACCGTAATCCCGTTCTCACATTTCAAAACGGAACTCTCGAAATCGAAACAGGGAAATTCCGCGACTTTTCTCAAGCTGACTATTGTTCTATCCTCATGGACTACGACTACGATCCTGAGGCACGTTGCCCTCAGTGGGAGAGCTTCATAGAAGATGTAACCGACGAGGAACCGCGAAGGGCAGAGAACTTACAGTTCATTGCGGGCTACACCCTATTCTCCGACTGCCGTCACCAAAAGGTATTCATACTTGTCGGCAATGGCGGTAACGGTAAATCCGTATATCTCGAACTTATTCAAAAACTATTCGGTGATAAAAACGTCACTCACGTTGAACCTACTGGACTCGCCAAAGAGTTCGAGCGCATACGCTTAAAGGACTCTCTTTTAAATATCGGCTCTGATATTAACAGCGACTTTTCCAAGGGCGAGATACGCGAGTGGCTCCTCAAGGTAGCCGACGGCACATCTGTACAGGCTTGCTACAAGGGCTTGAACCACGTTGATTTCATTCCGCGTTGCAAGCTCGTTTACGCATGTAATGCTCTGCCGACTGCCGAGATTATCAACGGCCTTAACCGCCGTATGCAGTTCATCGACTTTCCGTGTCAGTACGTCGAGACTCCCGATCCGAATAACCGCAAGCAGAAGCCCCGCGACATTAATATCGTGGCGAAGCTCACCGCGGAACTCCCCGGTATCTTCAATTGGGCTTACGAGGGTTACAAATTACTCACGACCGTCGGATATTTCACCGACACTCCTGAGCAGCAAACTCTTATGACTCAGTTTGAGCAGACATCGAACCCCGTTTCCGTATTCTGTGACGACAGAGAGTTCAAAGGTACTGTATCCCGCGAGGATATTTACAATTGGTACAAATATTGGTGCGAGGACACAGGACATAGACCACTTTCGCGTGAAAGGTTTATGCCTAAGTTCCGCGATTGTATGGGCGACCGTATCCGCGATGAACGTCGCATCCGTAACGGTGGCACGTTTACCCGCGTTTTCGACTTTTAACTTGGCACACAGCTTGGAACATAGCTTGGCACACTTTCGCCAAGACTTTGTTTGTGTGCTAGGTTGTGACAGGGAAGTGTCAAGTACTTTCAACTCTACTTGGCACGCCATAAACCCTTATGTTATCTAGGTTTTCAGCTTCTTGTGCCAAGTGTGCCAAGTTAATTTTATATTGTTAGAAAATAAATGAAAATACACTGCAATAGAGGTATAAATACGCAAATATATATAATGACTCTAAGCTACTTGGCACACTGCACACACAATTTTTCTAGGAGGATTCTTATGGAAGATAATACGCCCAAACGTGGCAAAGGCAGACCGCCTAAGACTGCCACTGACATCATCCGAAAGCCAAAACGCACAGACCTTCCGAACGCTGTGGAATTTCCTGAGGGTGATAACAACAAATATACGACTTTCGCACTCGCTATCATGCAGTTTCCTAAAATAGATGTAAGAGATCCCGAACAATTACAGAGCCGTGTCGTAGAATATTTCCAGCTCTGCGCCGATCACGATATGAAACCCGGCGTAGCTGCCGTCGCTCTTGCTATCGGTCTTGACCGTCGCAGAATGTGGGAGATTCGCTCAGGCTCCAAGAACGTCGCTATCCCTCAAGAGTGCAAGGATATCATTATTAATGTCTACGACTCTCTCGAAGCTCTGTGGGAAAGCTATATGACTAACGGAAAAATCAATCCCGCCTCTGGAATATTTCTCGGCAAAAACAACTTTGGTTATCAGGATACTCAAGAATATGTGCTTACTCCCAATCAGCAACTTTCGGGCGCGGATCCCGCGACTATCGAAGCCAAATATGCGGAACTCCCCGATATGGACGTTGATAGCGATTGAGCATCGTTGTCCCTCTTCTATGGCTAGCACTAACTTTTTTGCTTTTAAGAGATTGACGACTTTCAAAAATGCTTACGACTTTCGACTTTACGACTATCGACTTTCGACTTTTGAGATTTTTGGAGGTCTCCAGCGCGGACACCATAAAAAAGAGGGCAGTTTTCGACCCATTTTTTGACCAAAAATCTGAAATAGGCCAAAAGTCCCGGTTTTATAGGTCAAAAGCCCTAGTTTTTATAGTGTATTGTAGCGCATTTATAGCCGTTTTAAGAGGCGTTTATACGCCCGCGTATTCCTACACTAAGAGTATATAAAAACGTTTAAAATGGCGTTTATAAGCGTTATAGGATAAAAGAAAAAGCCTGCTATAATAGCAGGAATAAAAGAGTATAGAAAAAGCCCCGCGGATCCCGCGGGGCCTATACTATTTATATTTTTTTGCAAGCTCCAAAATTACGGCAATTGGAACATATAAGATCGCTATTATTATATATACAATTATCAAGCGTGCGCCCCCACTCTTAATATTTGATCGAAGTAGTAGCGGCGGGCGGCCTTTCGAATATAGGCCCGGCCCGTATAAGTATAAAATATTTGATGCCGTCGGATGCTTTTATAACCGTCCCCATAATGCCAAGCGCATACCGCGCATTCGTCGTTTATTATATCCAAAATTGCCAAGCCCCCAAAATTATTGATAGGATAGAGGCCCACCGGCGCCGCGTTTTTATAAAATAGTTTCAATGTCATTTTTTGCGATCCTCCCATAGTAGTGATATAGTCCAATATAGGCCGGATACAATAGCCCCCGTCATAATAGCCGCGTACGCGTAAACAAATAGATTTATCATGTTATGCCCCCACTTTCGTGTACCATGTTTCCCCGTTTGAAAAACGGGCATATATGGCCAATTTATCCATACCATAGGCCCGGCCAATCTTGGCAAGGATCCTATTTACTTTCCTTTGCTCCGCTTCATATTTACGGATAGCAGCGGAGCGGCAAAGATCCAAATAATAGCGCGTGCTTTCGTTGTCCGCGTATTCCGGGCCGGCGTCGGTAAAACCGGCGTTATCCGCGGCGTGTGAAAGTGTGACATATAATTGCAAGCCGTCATAATAGCCGCTTTCAATGCTTATTTCATGGAAGAGAAGCCCGGTGTTTATTTCCTCAAGATCCCGCAGAATATCTTCATAGAAAAACATTTCTTCTAGTTCGTCGAATTCCGGTTCAATGTCCGAAAGATCCGCGCCACATAATTCGCATTCGTCGCCGTCTTGATGGTATTCGCATTCCGGGCAGCGTTTGGAATAAAAGCGATCACTTCCCACGGCCCATAAATCAAAATTAGTCATTGAATTAAAATTACATGTTCCCATTATCGTTTCCCCCTTAAATAAAGACGCTTTCAACGCGTTCAGTTTGTAGAATGATGGATTCTTGATTTAAAGCCGTTTTAATGGTGTTTATTGCTTCTTTCACTGCTTCCAAGGCCGCCGCTACAATTTCAACGCGTAAAGTATTTTCAATAATAACCGTGCCGTCGTCGTGCTTATATACGCCCGTCGCGTTGTAAATTGTGCCGCCGCCGGTTTTTTCTGTTAAAATGTTTTGTACTATCTTGGATGCCTTCAAGTTGTCTAGCTGCTGCCGTTTCGTGTCTTTGTCGTTTAGTCCAATATATAAAGTGTATTTATTCATTTTAATAACCCCCGCGTTTATAGTTTGTTTATATATGAAGTAAGATCCAAGCGGCCGCCGCTCAGTTTGTATGCTAGCAAAATAGTTATTTCAAATAATGCATATGCTGCCGCTAGCGCTAGCGCTCCGCCGCCGGATAATAAAAGGAAGAATAAAAGATCCCCCATTAGTTATCACAAATAACGCCGTATTTTGTTTCGTGATATCCGTCAAAAGAAAGATCCCGCGCAAACATTTCATAATCAAAATAGCGTGTTAGGAATTCCGGCGCGTCGTATAAATAACATTCGTCCGCTATGTGTTCCGCTACTTCCTGCATATCTTGGCCGGGGTAGAATGTAAAGCATCCGCGTTGCTGCCGCTCCATAGCCTCCGCGAATGTATAACCGAATGCATCAATAGCGGCCGCTATTTCCTCCGCTTCCCATTCCTCAAGGCCGTCGATCTCTTGGCATTGTTCGTTCAATTCGTAAATATTCGCATATTCGCTTATTTCATCCATTTCAATTTCCGTTTCCCATTCATAGTCATGGACGGCCCATTCTGGATCACTATCCCCCATAGCCGCCGCTATGTTTTCTAGTACTTCTTCAAGCTCCGCCGGATCCATAGGAAGCGTTATCCACTCCCCGCCGTCCGCTCCGTTTACATTGTAGTTGCCCCATGTGTTTACAAAAATGTTTAGCATAATAATATATCCCCTTTGCATAGCGTATTTACGCGTTATCGCGTATCTAATTCTATTATACGTATTTTCGCGTAAATTGCAATAGGTTTTATTAAAATAATTACGTTAATTCGCGTAATTTACATTATGTTCATAAATTGCACAGTTAAAACACACATAAAGCCCCGTGGGGGTGGGGGATATATTAAAATTCGCGCGCGCCGGGTGAAGCGTCTTAGTGGAAAAAATACAAAAAAGGCTCCACCCATTTGTGCAACCATACAAAAACAGGAAAAAACCGTTGACATTTACGCGAAAAAGCGTTATACTATATCCACTACACACAAAGGGGAGTTCTATATGAACGAAATTGAAATTATTAAGGATATCATGAAAAATAGCACACCGAAGGTAACGCTTGACGTGCTTCGTGATCGCTTGGGTTACAAAACGATATCAGGTGTCAGCGACCGTCTTTCAAGAGGCAAGAGCATGAAGGTAGATAATTACATTCAGTTCTTGGATGCTCTCGGCTATGAGCTTGTGGTTCAACCGAAAACCGCCCGCGATCCCAAAGAGGGAAGCTATAAGGTTGGTGGCGAAGAATGAGATACGGTTATGGTCGCGTAAGTAGCACCACGCGCTATGCAGGTGGCGAAGACGGCAATAGCCTTGAAGCTCAGGAGAAGAAACTGCGCGAGGCAGGGTGCGACGAAATCATTCTTGAAGCTTACACAGGCACAAAGATGGAGCGCCCCAAGTTCTCTGGACTCATAGACCGTCTGGTAGAGGGCGACACCCTCATCGTCTGCAAGCTTGACCGATTCGCCCGCACTGCGAGCGATGGTGTAAACCTCATCAAAGAGTTGCTTGCTCGTGGCGTGTCTGTCCACGTCCTCAATATGGGCTTGGTAGAGAACACCCCGACGGGCCGCCTCATCCTCACCATAATGATGGCATTTGCCGAATACGAGCGCGATATGATTATCGAAAGATTGAACGACGGTAAAGCCGAAGCAAAAGCAAAGAACCCCGATTATCGCGAGGGCAGAAAAACTCTCGTGATCCCCGAGTTCGATAATTTCCGCGAGAAGGTCGAAGAGGGAACTATCACAGTGATAGAAGCCTGTGCTCAACTCGGCATCAGCCGTAGCAAGTGGTACAAAGAAATTAACTGCCGAGCATAACTCGGCAGTCCCCCTTATCCCCCCTTACGCATTGAAAATTCAGAATGTTCTGAAAGTTATTCCGCATGCATGGATTTTTAGATAATCAAAGGAAAGCAACATGGGAGTTAATTATTATGATGATATGTCCTGAAACCTTTTATGAAGAAAACTTAAAAGGGAAGAGTGAAAGAGAAATCCTCGCCATCATACGAGGATTGAAGCAAAAAATCGGTCGCCTCAAGAACACCTTGGAGCACCCGAATTACGTTAAAACCATCTCCCCCGGCGAAGATGTACAAATAATATGCAATTACATGTACCTAGACAGAGCAAAGCAGGCTCTCGCCGATATCGGCGGCACATACACCCCCTCGCAGGAAGAGCTGCGAGCTGAAAAGTTCAACGCCAAGCTCCCCTACCTCTACCGTGTAGAGTTTAACATCAACGGTTATTTCACAGGCTACGAGGAAAAAACCTACGTCATCGACGGTGACAACGTTACCACCGAAGTATCAAGAGCCTCCTATGTCAAGCCCTCCGACGCTCTCGACTGCGACGACGATATCGAGATGGACAAGGAAGCCCTCCTCGAAGGCTTGGCAGAACTCCACATCGGCGAGTGGCGCAGAACCTACGATCCCAAGCGTTTCGATATCGCTGTCTGCGACGGTTTTACGTGGTATCTTAATATCTATTTCAGGGATGGCCACCGCCCCGTTAAAATCGACGGTTGCAACGACTACCCCTACAATTTCGCAGCATTGCTCGAACTCTTCAATATCCAGCTCTTTAGCATTGAGGATCTGAAATGAAAGTTAAATACATTAGAAAATCAAATGTGTCTTTAACAGAAAACCAAGTATACGATGTTATGTCTGTTGAAAAAGGTTGTTACCGCATTATAGATGACACTGGTGAAGATTATCTATTCCAACCAGAAGACTTTGAAATTATTGATGATAATATCGGGCAGAAAACAATCCACGAAAAATGGGAAGAAGGCGGTATAACGATTCTTCCACCAAAGGAAAACTCGATTAAAGAAGATTTAGCACTATTTAAAAAAGCTCTCGATCAGGCTATTACCGAAAAAGCCAATGAAGTTGACGAACTCCCCGATGTGGAGTATACGCCATTGGAAGCGCATAAGCAGAAAATGCAAGAAATTATAAGAGCATGCAAAGAGCAAAAAAATAACGGTAACATCTAATTGTTATTTCGTAAAAACACCACCCACTTGAGTTTCAAGCTCTGGTGGGTGGTGTTTTTGCCATTTAATTAGGTGTCACACGAAGTAAAATAATGCGGTTTTACCTTCGTTTGTCATAAATTTTCACAAGGAGGTTATCTATGAAAAACAAAAAAAGGAGGTATTTAGTATGTCGCATTGCAGAAAAATCGTGATGTTCGGAGGTAGCTGAATATGGCAAAAAAATTAGATGCCGAAGCCATAGAAAAAGCACGGCATCAAAACGCAAACAGGTCTACTCGCAACGAGGAAGAAAAACGGCAAATCCGTGAAACCATAGCAAAAAACCGACGCGGTGAACGTAAGGTTACTGTTATAACCCCCGAGCGCAAAGAATACGCATACCAAGAAGCACAAAAAGTACGTGTCGCCGCTTACTGCCGTGTCAGCACCGCAGAAGAGGCGCAGGTCGGCAGCTTTGAGATGCAAGTTCAGCATTTTACGTCCCTTATCGAAACCAACCCTCAGTATGAAATGGTAAAAATTTATACCGACGAGGGCATTTCGGGAACGTCGAAAGAGAAGCGTAAAGGTTTTACCGAGATGATCGAGGATGCAAGAGCAGGGAAAATTGACCTTATCCTTACCAAGAGCATCAGTCGCTTTGGCAGAAACATTGTAGACATCTTGACCACTCTACAAGAATTAAGCTCCTTACCCCATCCCGTTGCGGTCAACTTTGAGTCAGAGGGTATCAACACCAGCGATGGCAAAAACAAGCTCATTATCTCCATCCTGTCCGCATTGGCAGAGCTGGAGAGCCAACAAAAAAGCATCGCCATCAAAGAGGGTATCCGCTACCGTATGCAAGAAGGCTTATACAAGTTTTCGGTGCATAACACCTTGGGCTATTATCGTGATTATTCCGGGCGCGTAAAAATTGAGCCTGCCGAAGCCGAAATAGTCCGCTACATCTACGACAACTTCTTGGAGGGGGCAGGGATGCACGAAATCGCAGACTCCCTCACCAAGCAGGGCATCCACTCCCCACGGGGTATGGAACGGTGGATCCCGAGAACAATCAGCAATATTCTCCGCAACGAGAAATATTGCGGTGATGTCCTTTACCAGAAAACATACACCAAGGATTATCTGACGCACAGATCGGTCAAAAACCGCGACCTGCTTACTCAGTGGCATTGGGAAAACGACCACCCCGCTATTATCAAGCGTGAAGATTGGAATAGAGTCCAAGAGCTTTTACGCTCCGGGCGTGGGCGCATCCGTAAACCCGTGATTGAGATAAAACGCAGATTCACGGTGGCTCGTGTAAAATCGGGAGCTTTGCGAGGATATTTCCTCTTGGATATGAACTGGACAAAGGAAGAACGAGAAAAATTTATAAAAATTATAGAAAGCGTCAACAGTCTCGAAGACCAGACGTAAAAAGGAGATTTATTATGGCTATTAATTTCAAGGAAATCAATTTGGAGATTATCGACATCAACACCAATGCAACCCCCGATATTTATATCAACGCTAACTGTATCACCTTCAGCAAGCGTATCCTTGAGGATTTGAATTATCCGCAGCACGTTCAGTACGGTATAGATGTCGATCATCGCGTTTTTGCGGTTCGTGTATGCAAAGGTAACGAGGTAAAGGCTACGCCTTTCTCTAAGCCTCGCACAGAGCAGACAACCACGCTTTCGTGCAATAACAAAAATATACGCGATACGGTGTCTCGCCTGATCCCGGACTACAATCAAAAGAATCGCTATAAAGTGACAGGTTATTTTGACACTGAAAGTCGTACCCTTTATTTTGATATGTCGGAAGCGGAAATATCCCTCTACCGTTCTTCAAATGAAGAAAAGTAATTAAATAACGGGAGCGCCCTACCTATGGTGGGCGCTCTTTCTTTACAATATTGACAATATTCTGAAAATATGGTATAATATCGGCGCAAAAATCATATGTGATGTTGGAGCAATATGTAGTATGGGATTTTATTTATTGATATTTTTAATCGTCTGGTTAATTTGGCGTAAATCCAAATCTTTAGACGGTAGACCGTTAATAGTTTTAGACAAAGGTCGTCGTGGTGAAGCACGAGTCAGAAATGCGCTTGGATTGACTGTGGAGGGAAGTCAATATGTTATAAATGATTTGCTTTTAAGTGTTGAAGAAAACAAAACCTGTCAAATCGACCATATTCTGATAAATCGCAATGGTATATTTGTAATTGAAACTAAAAACTATGCTGGAAGAATTTACGGTCAAGAAAATCAGCATGAATGGACACAGGTGCTTAACTACGGTAATGTTAAAAACAAATTTTACAACCCAATAAAACAGAACAGAACTCACATATATCATATATCCAACATATTAACAGAGAACCTCCCGATTGTTTCGGCCGTAGTTTTTGTTGAAGGCAACACCAGATTCATTGATGCAGAAGGAGTATACAGTATATCTGAGTTAAAGCTTCTGATTCAGCAACCGCATGGCAATCTATCCCCCATACAAATGAAAAGGGCGTACACAGAGCTTATAAATGCAAATGACTCTTCTGTTAGCAACAACGAACACATTGATAACATTCGTTCAATGCAAGCAGATATAGCAAACAACATCTGTCCTCGCTGTGGTAAAAAGCTTGTTTTAAGGAATGGACAATACGGCAGTTTTTACGGATGCTCAGGATATCCAAAGTGTAGGTTCATAAAGAAGCTCTAATATTGACAATTTTCAGAAAATATGGTATAATGTCGGCGTAAAAAACCTGCCGAGGTAATACGGAGGAAGTTAAATAGGTATAGATATGAATAACTGCAAAAAATGCGGTGCAAAAATACCGAATGGTGCAAAATTTTGTAATGAGTGTGGCGCTAAAATAGAAACAGAAAAAAGCCATCTTACGTCAGCTGATAGGGAAAGTATAACATTGAAAAGGACGCCTACGTTTAAAGATAGCGAAAATACAACAACGAAAAGCAGTCTTACAATGTTAAGGAAAGAAAACGTTGCAGCAAAGAAAAGATATGATATGAGTGCGTTAACAAAAACTCAAGCAATTATCATTGTCCTCGCATCTATGTTATTAATGTTAGCTATAGCTTTAGCCATTGCAATACCGGCTGCTAATAAAACGAAAAAGCGTAACGAGGAAACAAATTCCGCTGAAGATAATACAATGGATAATTCCATTGATTTGGCAACTCAGTTTATTGAAATAGGCTTTACACAGACAGAAGCGGAATCGTTGGTTGATAAATTCACAACAATGGGGCTTACGGATGTAAGTAACATCGAGGCGTCTGTTGGAGATGGAATAGATGGATTACAATCATTTAGAGCTAAAATTTTTGATTATGATACATTGACTTTACAATTTACTATCGAAAACAGACAGTTGTGTTATGTTTCAGTGAATGGTTTTCCTGCTGAAAAAGTTGATTTTTATATAAACTTTTTCGGTAAATTAAAATATAAAATTGTAAATTCAAAGAAGAGTATTATATTTTACGATATTTGGGATGAAAATGGCGAAATAATCGAAGACGCTGTTGGGTATAAAGCCGTCTGGGATCGTGAAAGCAATACAATAAAAGAATATACCGAGTAATAAAATAAACTAACGAGCGCCAAGAGCGCCTACCTTAACTGGTAGGCGCTCTTATTTTTTTAGGAGGTAAATATGGAGATCGCAGTAATAGAAAGGATAAAGAAATTACCGAGACAGACCGAGGAAACCTTGCACGATGCTCTCAGCGTGCTTTTTAGCGTTGAAGACCGCAAGAGCGTTGACCACTACGTCAAGTGGATACGTGCCGAAGCGACAAAGCTCCGCACCGCCGAGGCATACGAAATAATCAAGCGCACCTACCTCTTCGCCGGGCAGTACTCCTTCGACGACTTCATGGTCGCAATGGAGTGGAACCGTGAGCCACAGGCACGCTTCTGGCTCCCCCGTCGTAAAGTCCTTGAGGGCAAGCATAAAATCGTAACCAAGATTCAAGATTTCATGGACGATCCGAACGCCCTCTATCTCGGTTTCAGCCTCCCTCCCGGCACAGGCAAAACAACGCTCATAAAATTCCTGCTCGCCTACATCATCGGCAGAAATCCGAGAGCCGCCAACATGTACGTATCCTATTCCGACGGCATGACAAAGATGCTCCTCGACAGTGAGCGTTCCATGCTCACCGACACCGACGAGTACTGCTTCCACGAAATCTTTCCCGGTCTCGGAATGCCCGACATCTCTGCCGAGTACAAGACCTTGAGCTACCGTAGAGCAGGGGACTTCCCGACACTCGGCCTTATCTCCCTCGGTGGCTCCGTCACAGGTAGAACGCGTGCTAACTCCTACCTTATCACCGACGACCTCGTAAAGAACAAGGAAGAAGCTCGCTCGCCCGAACGCCTTGAGAAATTATACAGTGACTACACTGCCACCCTTACCACTCGTATGATCGGTGACAACGTGAAGCAGATTATGCTCGGCACTCGTTGGAGCGCCTACGATCCCATAGGTCGCATGGAATCCGAACACGGCGACGATCCTCGCTACTGCTTTATCTCTATCCCCGTCTGGGACGAAAACGAGGTAAGTAATTTTGAGTACGAACACCCCGACCGATACACGAGCGAGAAAATACGCGACATCAAGAACACCATTGATAGCGCAGATTTTGAGTGTCTATTCATGCAGCACGGAGTAGAGAAAGAAGGTTTAGCTTTCGCCTCCGATAAGCTCAAATACTACAACGGCGTTCTCCCCGACGGAGAGCCTGATAACATCGTTTTCGCCAACGACGTTGCTTGGGGTGGCGGCGACAGTCTCAGTATGCCAATCGCCTATATTTACGGTGGCGACGTGTACATCCACGACTGGATTTTTGACAAGCGCGACAAGAGCTGCACCAAACCTCGCGTCATAGGCAAAATACTACAACACAAGGTTAAAATGGGGCAGACTGAAGCGAACAACGGCGGTGAAGAGTACTCCGACGACGTGTATAGGATCCTGAAACAGGAGCACGGATACAGCATAAACATGAGCCATAAGAAGGCTCCCACCAACATGGCAAAGCTCACTCGCATCGAGCAGCACGCCCCCACTATCCGTAACTTTTATTTCCGCGATAGCAAGTGCCGTGACGAGGATTACCGTAGGGCAATGTCTGAACTCACCTCGTTCAGCTTCACCGCCAAGAACCTCCACGACGACGCGCCCGATAGCCTCGCCATGCTCACGGCGTTCATCTCCGAACGCCCCCGCATCGTCACCGTCGCCAAGCGCCCGTTCTAATAAAAAAGGCGAGGTCTCCCTCGCCTTTTGATTTCATTTAGTATTATACCAATGCGTATTCTGAGATTGATTTGCAAATGTCCTTAACGTTTGTGTTACCCGTGAACTCAAACTTCACCTTGCCTACACCGGATATGTATATTTCAAGCTCGGAATCCAAGTCAAAGAAGCCCGCAGTCTCCAAGGAGAAGGTGCTTATTTTACTATAAGGGATAGAAGTGTAGTCCTGCTTTTTGCCTGTGATTCCCTGAACATTAATTGCGATGATGCGCTTGTTAGTGAAAACTACACCGTCTCGTACACTCTTATACGCACCAATTACGTCCTCACCATCGATTAAAAAATCATTGATAATTTTTCCAAACTCATCAAGTCCGACCTTTCTAAGTCTTGCGAAAAAACCGTTGCTGTTAAAGTCAATCATAATTTCTTACCTCATCATTTACTTGATAAAATCCTAGCAAATAATTTCTAGGTAAAATAATCTTAACATAAAAAGGAATTTTTTTAAATTCGCAAACTAAACGAAAATAGATTCTTTAGTTTGTGTACTATGTATATGTCCCAAAATTAAAACCCTCAAGCCGAAGCTTGAGGGCCAATATGATTAGACAATCCGCTTTAGGTGTACGGATCGCAGGTATTATATCATAGCTTCCAATAATTGTCAAGTGTAAGTTGTTAAGTCAGCAAAAGCAAAAAAAGCTAGTGTTCCTTGTGCTTTTCTACAAAAAACATATAATGAATTAGTATATCTCCACCAAATATAAAATTATTATAGATTTTCAATTGACAATTTAGCTAAAATATGGTAAAATATACGCGCATGAGAACGCCTATATCTCCCGCGTTTTTCGCCTGACCTATCGACGTTTGATTGGTAAATGGCGAAACTGCGTGTTAAGTACACAGAATCGCCTGTGTACTTTTTTATTTTTACAACTTGTCAAGCAATTTCAAAGTATTAAATGTCAATATAGGAGGATTAAAATGGCACAAATTGCAGACATCATTAAGTATGAAGGCGATAACAGCACCTTTATATGGAAGCATCCCTGTGAAGATTTCAACAGCTTAACGCAGTTGATAGTTCACGAATCTCAAGAAGCGATTTTCTTCTTGAATGGACAAGCATTGGATATGTTCGGTGCAGGTAGACATACACTAGAAACTCAAAACATTCCTAGGCTTGGTAAGTATCTGAATCGCACTACAGGTGGAGATACCCCTTTCCATTGTGAGGTTTACTTCATCAACAAAACTGTTCAAATGTCCATTAAGTGGGGCACAGACAGCAAGATTCGTTTTATCGAACCGAGTATGGGTATTCCGCTTGAAATTGGTGCATGCGGTGAAATGAACCTTGAGGTTTGTGATTCTCGCAAACTCTTGTTGAAGCTCGTTGGTACGATGAACGGTATTGCTTGGGGGGACAGTGGAGCAGGATTTACAAAGTCTATTCAGAATTGCTTTAGACCTCTTATTTCTACTGCTGTAAAAGCTCACCTTGTAAGCTCTATCAAATCACAGAATATTGACATTCTTGAAATCGATGAAAACTTGGAAGCTCTTTCCGAGATTCTCCGTAAGAGCATAGTTCCCGGCTTTGAGGAATACGGCTTAACTATCCCCCAATTCTACATTTCCAACGTAGCTCTCCCCGAAAACGATCCTAACTTCCGTCGTCTTTGTGAATTACATACAGTTTCATTCCAAACAAGAATGATTCAGGCAGAAGCTCTCGTTAAGACCGCACACGCTGATGCAGAAGCAAGCGTTGTTGCAGCAGAAAGAAAAGCAGCTCTTGAGCGCGAAACGACTGCAACCGAGCTCGCAAGACGTGAGGCAGAAAGAGATGTTATCCGCGCACAGGCTGAAGCACAGGCAACTAAGATGGCAGGTATAGCTGAAGCAGAGATTATGGCAGCCAAGGGATACACACAGCGAGATGTTCTTGCCGCGGATGTACAGAAGGCTTATGCAGAAGGTATTGGAAATATGACTATCAACGGAACTGGAGGCGGTGTTGCTGGCGATATGATAGGTCTTGGCGTTGGTATGGCAGCGGCGGGAGTTGTTGCTCCTCAACTTGGTGAGATGTTCAAGGGTATGAATCCTTCTGCAACTCCCGTTGAAACCGTAACTGCTAAATGTGCTAAATGCGGAGCTACCCTTCCTGCAAACGCAAAGTTCTGCCTTGAATGTGGCGAAAAAGTTTCCGTTCTTTCCTCTGACACGGTAGAATGCCCCAATTGCGGAAAAACCGTTGCAAAAGGCAAGTTTTGCCCCGAATGTGGGTACAAGTTTATAACTGCTTGCCCCAAGTGTGGCAAAGATGTTCCCGTAGGTGCAAAGTTCTGTCTTGAATGTGGCGAAAAGCTTTGAGGAGGTAACAAACAATGATGAAAAAGAATTTTAAGTTTTATGCAATTGGTTGGGCACTTTTGCTCATCATCTTCAACGCAGTTTCAATTCTTGCCCCCGGATGGCCCACACTCGAAAAAACCACGCCTTCGTTTTGGATTGGATATGCATTTATAAACGCAGCTTTCGTCGGTCAGTTGGTTTGCGCGTGGATGGCATTTAATGATGAGTCCGCAAAGAAAACCTTTTACAATCTTTCTTTGTTCTCAGTTAGCTATGCAGGCTTGATATCCAACTTTGTTGTCGGTTTGATTTGTATGATAATCACACCTTTGCCTTATTGGGTAGGCTCTATTATCTGCACTTTCATTTTCATTGTAAATCTTATTGTTGTTATCAAAGCAAAGATTGCCGTTGAACTTGTTAGTGGAGTTGATAAAAAGGTTGAAACCGCAACTGCTTTCATTTACGAAATGAGAGAAGAAAGCGAGTCAATGCTTGCAAGAGCAAAAAACGATGAAGTTAAGGCTATTTGTAAAAAAGTTCGTGATGCTTTTAAGTATTGCGATCCTATGAGTCACGAAGCTCTTGCTACTACTGAAGCTAAGATTAAAGAACATTATGCACTTTTTGTTAAAGCAATTTCCGAAAGTAAGAACGATGTTATTGTGTCCGCATCTGATGAACTTTTGGCGTTGATTAACGAACGAAACAATAAGTGTAAGAAATTGAAATAATACCCCGGAGAATTTTAATGTCAACGTTTAAGTGTAAAATGTGCGGCGGTACATTAGAAATTCAAAATGGCTCAACAGTCGCAGAATGCGAATACTGTGGGGCTAAACAAACGCTTCCCAAGCTTGACGATGAGAAGCGTGCGAATTTATATGACCGTGCGAACCACTTCCGCCGAAGTAACGAGTTCGATAAAGCATCCGCCATTTACGAGCAGATATTAGCCGAGGATAACACCGATGCCGAAGCGTATTGGTCATTAGTCCTCTGTCGTTACGGAATTGAATATGTAGAAGATCCGCTTTCACATAGACGAGTACCAACCGTCCATAGAGCGCAATTCACATCCATTTTCGATGACGATAACTATAAATCGGCTCTTGAAAATGCGGATTCGTATCAACGGATTATATACGAAGAAGAAGCAACAGCAATTAATGAAATTCAGAAAGGTATCCTCGCGATTTCTCAAAAAGAGGAACCTTTTGACGTTTTCATTTGCTATAAAGAAACAGATGATAGCGGCAAGCGCACACATGATAGTGTCTTGGCGCAGGATTTGTATTATCAATTAAAGCAAGAAGGATTCAAGGTGTTCTTCTCACGAATCACTCTTGAAGATAAGCTCGGCACTGCCTACGAGCCTTATATCTTCGCAGCTCTTAACTCTGCGAAGGTTATGGTCGTGCTTGGCACAAAGCCAGAATACTTCAATGCAGTATGGGTGAAGAACGAATGGAGTCGTTTCCTTTCGCTTATCAAAAAGGGCGAGAAGAAGATGCTGATTCCGGCCTACAAGGATATGGATCCGTACAACCTCCCAAAAGAATTCTCTCATTTGCAGGCTCAAGATATGTCGAAATTGGGCTTTATGCAGGACTTAATTCGCGGTATCAAGAAAATTCTTGGTCGTGATAAAAAGTCTGTAGCACCCGCGGTGGAACGAGTAGTTGTTCAAGGAGATGGTCATGTTCAGGATGCTGCCCCCTTGCTTCGTCGTGCCTTCTTGTTCCTTGAGGATGGTAATTTTGATGATGCTGACGAATATGTCGAAAAGGTTCTTGACATTAATCCTGAATGTGCCGAAGCTTATGTAGCAAAGCTTTTAATAGAGCTTAAACTTAAGAAGCCTTCAGATTTGGCGCAATACAAAGCGCCTATTTCCGACTTGAGCAACTATCAAAAGGCTATTCGTTTTGCAACTCCTGAATATAGAGAAACTATTGAGGGATATAACAACGCTATAATCAAGAAAATAGATACAGCTCGTAAAGACGAGGTGTATGCTCGTGGCGTTGAATTAATGAAGACGCGTCGCTATGACGAAGCTGTTCAGTATTTCAAAAAGATTTCTACCTATAAGGATTCTCAGGAGAAAATCAAACTTTGCGCAGAGGAAAAAGAAAACATACGCAAGGATGCGATTTATTCTCAAGCTATCAAGAGAGTATCCACTAGCTATTTAAATGATACTGATCTTAAAAAGAGTATCGAAGAACTCAAAACCATTAGTGGATACAGAGATGTTGACAATCAGATTAAGACGTTAAACACTCGCCTTGAAAAATGGTATGAGGAAAAGAAAAAGGCTGAAGAAGCAGCGAGGATCAAAGCTGAAGAAGAACGAAGAACTCGTGAGCGCGAGGAAGAACTTCGTCGAATTAAGGCAGAAAATGCAAAGAAAAGGGCCAAAAAAATAGCTAAAATTGGTATTCCGAGCGTTATTGCTTTTGCGATTCTTTTGGTATTACTCTTTACTTTAGTCATTCCGCTTATTCGCTATAACATGGCAAATGAGCTTCTTAATGAGGGTAAATACGAAGAAGCTATGGCAATCTATAAGGATATCGGTGGCTTCTCTGAAAGTGAACAGCGCATTACCGTACTGACAGGTATCGAGAAGATTGACGATGCCAATTTTGAAGAAGGTATCGAAAAAATCCTTTCCGCAGGCGTACCTGTTAAGGTCACTTATGGTATGGGTGGCGGTGATTTCTCTGGCACAATGTATTTGAATGTACCCCAAGAAGATAATAGCATTATTTTTGCGAGTACATCTAAAGATTTTTACGTTACTCCACCCGTGATGGCAACAACGGCAAACGTTCCAGAAACAACCGAATTTACATATACTTCTTCTGCTGACTTTATGGGTATTCAAACGCCGAGTAGAAGCGGTTATCGTTTTGTAAAATGGGAACTTGAATCCTATAGCTATCAAATCGAAGGAACTTTCGAGCTTAAGCTCAATGCCGTATGGAGCAATCGGGATTATTCTATTACATACGAGTTAGATGGTGGTTCGGTATCGTCCAATAATCCTACAGTATATTGCATAGAAGATGATACGTTTACTCTCAACAATCCTACAAAGACAGGTTATACCTTTATCGGTTGGACAGGAACGGGGTTAAATAGTCCTACTATGTCTGTATCGGTAGAGATTGGTAGTGTTGGTGACAGAAGATACAGAGCGAATTGGCAGGCTAACACCTACACTCTTACCTTCGATGCTAATGGTGGCACAGTTGATCCAACTTCACAAACCGTAAACTACGATGCAACCTACACCTTACCTACTCCTACCCGTACTGGATATACTTTTGCAGGTTGGTATAACGGAAGCACAAAGTATACGGGTGGCACTTGGAAAATAGCAAGTGATACAACTTTAACTGCATCGTGGACGGCCAATGATTATACTGTGACTTATGACGATACTAATTTCATAAGAAACAATATCGTTGTTACTTTCAACTATAATTATAGCGGATCTACTAACACGACGGTTACTTTGACCAATGGTCAAACGTTGAATTATCCGACTAATCCTACAAGAAGCGGATATATCTTTACGGGTTGGTATACGAACTCTTCTTGCACATCAAAGTATAATTTCAGTGGCTCGATTACTGCTGATATGACTTTGTATGCTGGTTGGAGTACTTGTACAATAACCAATAATTCCTCATATGCTTGGAGTAGTTCAGGTGGAGTTTTAACTTCCACAAATAAGAACAATAATTCAAATTCAACCTATAAAATTACGGCAACAATGCCCGTAACGATTAGTTTCAGCTATAAGACGTCATCCGAATCCAATTATGACTATTTGTACATCAAGAAGAATGGTTCTACAGTAAAGAATTGTTCGGGTGAAACTTCCTATGTTTCTTATTCTGTTACTTTGAACACGGGAGATTATTTGGAATTTATTTATTCCAAGGATAGCAGTTCTTATAGTGGCTCTGACTGCGCTTACATTAAAGATTTAACATATACCTCTAATGTAAGCTCAACCAGTACTGCAATAGCAAGTTGTGGTACTGTAACTGGATATGAATACTCCGACGGAGATACAGCATCAACAACTGTAACTTTCGGCGCATCTTATACGCTTCCCGTGTTGACGAGAATAGGTTACACCTTCCTTGGTTGGTATAACGGTGAAACGAAGGTTGAATCGGGAAATTGGAGCATTGATTCTAATGTAACACTTACTCCGATGTGGCAGGCAGGTGGTAACACTATTACGCTTGATGCAGCTGGTGGTACAGTTTCTTCAAATTACATTGCAGTTACTTACGACCAAGCATATACGTTACCCACACCTACGAGAACAGGTTACACCTTCACAGGTTGGTACAACGGTGTTGAATTAGTTGAGGGTGGTACATGGCGTGGATTAGAAGATATTACCCTTGTTGCGACTTGGAGTATCAACAGCTACAATCTCACTCTAGAGGATGTAGAGATTTTGCACGATAATGTTACCGTAACATTCGATAACAACGACAGTACAACTCCTACAACCGTTACCTTGACAAACGGTGATACACTTACATATCCTACTGTTCCTACGAGAAGTGGATATGTATTCACAGGTTGGTATACAGATAGCGATTGTACAGAGAGATATGACTTCACCGGCACAATTACAGAGAATATGACTCTGTATGCAGGTTGGGAGGCTATGTACACGACATATTATAGTAATGTAGTTATCGATCCTGCAAGCTATTCTTCATCGAGCTATGCATATAGCATTAGCAGCTATTCATCATATAATTATGGTTATAGTGCATCGTACACTAAGTACATTTATCTTGTAGCTAACGAGACAGGAACCCATTATATTTACTATAAGAATGGTTCGTATTCTACCTATTACACTAACTATATTGGTATAACCAACTTGACTACAGGTGCGACTATTAAGTCTAATAACTCTTGTTCAAGTACATCTTACGACTATTACTCATTCACTTGCAATGCGGGTGATGTAATAGTAATTAGTGTATGTGCATACTACTACTCAGAATACGCATACTTCTTCTTTGAAGGGTTCTCAACTCCGACAAGTACAGCGATAGTAAGCTGTAGCGACACACCCGGTTATGGCTTCAATGATGATTCTGATATTGAAGAGACTATCGAATACGGTAGCTCATTCACTCTTCCTGTATTGACACGCACCGGATATACCTTCCTTGGTTGGTATAACGATGATGATGTATTAGTTGAATCAGGAACGTGGAATTATGTGGAAGATATCACCTTGACCCCAAAGTGGATAGCAGGAACACATACTATCACTTTCAATACCAATGGTGGATCGTTGACATCTAATATTATGTCGGTGACATTTGGTTCTTCCTACACCTTGCCTACACCTACACTCAGAGGTTATACCTTCGTAGGTTGGTATCTCGAAAGTGGTGAACAGGTGACTGACGGCACATGGGATAGAACAGAGAATATTTCTGTTAGCGCAATATGGATGATAAGTACGTTTAACATTACTTATGAATTAGACGGCGGAACAAACGCAATCAGCAACCCGTCTACATATACAATGAACGACTCTATCATCCTCGTTCCTCCGACCAAGACTGGTTATACTTTCTTAGGTTGGACTTATGATGGTCAGGACGCTCCCGAGTTGAATGTTACTATCGCAATCGGTAGCGTAGATGACAGAACATATACCGCCAACTGGCAGGTTAACACTTATACAGTTACACTTGACGCTAATGGCGGCGCATGCAGCGATTCGTCTATGACTGTAACGTATGATGCTGAGTACACCTTGCCCGAGCCTGAGCGTACAGGTTATACTTTCCTCGGTTGGTATAACAATGGCAATCTTGTCGAGTCAGGCATATGGCAGAGAACATCAGATATCACACTCACAGCTGAGTGGTCAATCACTGTATACAACATTACATATGAAGTAGAAGATGGTGTTCATACCAATCCTATATCATATACGATAAATGATTCTGTTACACTTATAGCGCCCACAAGAACGGGTTATACCTTCTTGGGTTGGACCTATGACGGTCAGGACACACCTGTGATGGATGTTACCATCGCATCAGGTAGTCAGGGTGATAGAACGTATACGGCAAATTGGCAGGCTGACAGCTATACTATTACACTTGATCCTAATGGTGGAACATATAGTGATACAACAATAACCATCAACTATGATGCTACACTCACTCTCCCCGAATTAACTCGCACAGGATATGCATTCCTCGGCTGGTTTATGGGTGATACAAAGATTGAGTCCGGCATTTGGCAGATAACATCTGATGTTACTCTCGTAGCATCGTGGAGTGCAAATCAGTATAACATTACATATGAGAATACTGAGGCGCTTCCTGATAGCATTACCGTAACATTTGATAACAATGATGGTACAACTCCTACAACCGTTACACTTGATAATGGGGATGTTCTCGAA
>JAZRAE010000062.1:0-10688 GCA_045634385.1 Eubacteriales bacterium
AGCTACCTTATCTTCAAGCTCGTTGTAGTCACTTTCAAGCTTAGATACATCTTCGAGGCTCTCGATCTGATCCTTTTGGTGTGCGGCGAGGCATTTTTCGTAGAAGGATTGCTTTTCCTTCGCCTCGTCGGTTATGTACATTGCCTTGGCATTGAGAACGCCAAGACGGTTATATACTACGTCAAGTGCCGCTTTTTTCTGCGATACGACAAGAACGCGCTTGTGCTTGCATATAGCATCGGTTATGATGTTAACTATGGTTTGCGATTTACCCGTGCCGGGCGGACCGTAAATAACCATATTTCCGGCACTGTCCACTTTTTTAACGACTTCAGACTGTGCGTAGTCGAGCATCTTGACTATGTAGCTGTTGTCAGCGTGGGATTTTCTGATTTTTTTAGGTTCTTTATGCTTTTTGACCTTTGCTTTGTTGCCGAATCTCAAAAGCTCGCTTACAGCATCGTTTGTCAGATTCTTTTTCTCAAGAAGCGTATAGTCGTTGTAGATAGAATTGGATATAGGCAGTCTGGCCATAATCGCAGCATATCTTACAGCAAGCTCGAACTTTGTGTCAGGCTCCTTAAAGCTCGAATACTTGTGTACGTTGCTCGAATCGGGACAGTCTATTCTAATATGTGCATCGGCAAGATAGTTCACAACATGCTTAACCGACTTGAAGGATGACATGTCATCAAACTCAAGCTCAAGCTGATCTATGTTGATTCTCTTGGACTGCGCGTATGCGTAAACGAGAGCGGGGTTGATACGTACCTTTTCCGCCTGGTTTATGCTTATCTCTACCGTTGACTCATCTATTACATCAATCTTGATGGGGAAGAGAAGCAGGGGAGCTTTGATAAGGGTCTTTGCAGCACCCTGAGGAATACATCCGAAAACAAAGGGATAGCCTACGTATAACTCGTATCTTCCCGTTTCCTTCTCTATTTCCTCAACCTCGCGCTTAAGCTCCTTGATTCTTGTGATCTCGTTTTCGATGGCGCGAGCGGATTCCTCGCGGCGCATACGCTCGAGCTTTTTGACTGCAGCCTCATCAACGTTGAGACCGCTCTCAACGTCTTTTCTGAGATTTGCTCCCTTGTCGGAAATATCAAGATTGCGGAGAATGCTTGCCTTTTCCTTATTCGAGATAACGGTCAGGGGATATTTGCCGCCCGACCAGAGGAAATCAACGAACTCGGAAATTTTATCGTCACGACCTTCGAAGAGTCTGCCTAAGTCATAGGCGCTCTTACGAACTATGCTCTTGAGATAAAGGCACTTGTTATTACCGCCGATTTCAATAAGGCGTTCTTTGTAGTAAGTGTAAATACCTTTTCCCATAGAGTGTCTCCTTTGTTGAATTTGGACGCAAAACGTCCTTCAAAATCAATTATACCATACCCGTGTGAAAAAATCAACCGAAAAATTACAAAAAAAAGAATATTTTTGAGGTTTTTTTACTTTATTTTTCAAGCATGGATTTTCGCTGTTGTTAGCCAAGGCGAAAAACCGCGGTTGTACAAAAGATACAAAAGCATAGAATAAAATTTGCCATATTGACAAGTTGATTTTTTCTCCTTAAAATGTTATAATTATTATGTTATAAAATGCAAGTGCGCATATAAAGGAGAAAAAACATGAAAATGACAAAGAGAATTTTCATCGCTCTTCTGATCGCTTCGATCGTAGTTTCCATTTTCGCTTTCACCGCGTCGGCGGATGAAGAGGTCGTTGTGGATTACAGCTACGTGCTCGAATACTTTGAAGAGCCTACTCTAATTTACAACGATTACACCGACGGAGATTTCGACTATGCACCCTCTCTTTTGGTGAAACGCGCAAAGACACTTAACGCGGAGTACGTGACTGACGAGAATGCTCCGGGCGGAAAATACCTTTCGCTTGGTATAGCTTCTGCAGAGAACAAGCTTGAGGTATATACCGATAACCACGTTTTCGTCAATTGGTCATCCGATACCGCTGTTGATGATTTCATCTTAAATATGACAGTTTCCGGCGGTAAGGGCACGGGCAGAGAACAGAACCTGCCGAGAATCATTATCGCTGTCGGTGATATGGAATATACCGATGCATCTGTTGGCTCCGAGGAAGGCACGACACTTGCAGCCCTCGACTACAAACGCGGAGCTTTCTATTATTTGAAGGCTGCTAAGGATTCTAACGGAGCGACTGTCGGTGTTGAGACTAAGACGTCCTTTGCTCTTGAGGAAGGCGTATGGTATGACGTTTCCGTATCTTACAATGTGGATCTTGGTGCGGCAACCATTACCATCACCGATTCGAATGACCCTATGAATACATACTCCGTTGATGATGCTTACGTTCCCTATAATTTGATTAAGAACGTGAGAGTCGGCGCCTACGGAGAGGATTACGGTACTGCCCGCGGCAGCGTTATCAAGCTTTCGAGCATATATGCTCTCGGCGGACTTTACCAGCGTAACCCCAACAATAAGCAGACTGAGGTAGAGGCTATCCTCTCTGAGATGTTTGAGACATTTAATTCAGAGGATATATCTACCGAGGATATGACAGCAATTTGTGAGCTTGTTAAGCAGGTTATCGCTTACGGCTTCGCTACCGAGGATGCAGATGTTCAGCTTATTCTTGATAAGCTCGGTAACGGTATAATCGGCTTCTACAACGGTGAGATGCAGCTTTGTGCCGAAACCTACAAGGATCTTCCCACATATACGGAAAAGAGAGCATTTGTAAACAGATGCCTCGACTATATAAACAGAATAAACAAGATGGATCTTTCGGATGTAGATCCTGAGCTTCTTCGCTCCATCGAGGAGAATAAAGAAAAGATAGACAGAGCAAACAATCATCTCTTTGATATAATGGATCACTGCTACTTCTTTATGGAGGAGGTAAAGAATGCGAAGGATTGCGATCTTACCAACTATCCCGAGTTGGTTGCATATCTTGCAAACATTGAGATTTACGCTCCTGATCCTACCTATCCCGGTATTGAGGAATCCTACAACTTCTACGTGAAAATGCGTGAAAGCGCAGATAGTATCAAGAGCTCGGGCACACTCTTCATTGACACAGTCAATGTTGCTAACAACAGCGAGCTTGATATCAACGTTCGTGCTGATGCATATCGCAATCTTGATACCTATTACTTTGATAACGAGACATATCCCGGTGTGACAGAGGCACTTGCAACGTATTACGATGTTCTTATTCCCGGTCTCGGTGTTGAAATCGACAAGGCGGATAATTTCATTAAGTACGTTAACAAGGCTGATTATGCCGTATACATTTCCGCAAAGCAGGAGAATATCGACGTTGCTTTGACTTACAGCGACTGCGATTCCACTTATAAGGGTGTTGCGGATTCAAGAATCCTTTTGGAGAATATACAGAAGTTCGTTGACGAGCAGTTGAAGAATGCCAATGCGTATATCTCTGCTGTAAACGCTCTTGATACTCTTTCGGGAGATGCTCTCCTTTCCGCTATTAAGAATGCACAGAACCTTCAGAACAAGGGCAACGTTCTTGGTGTTGACGGTGTTACAGAGGCGAATATCAAGCTTGACGAGATCATTGCATCCATCGAACTTCGCGATAAGTATTGTATCTACTTCGTCAACAGTGTTGCAGCTATAGACAAGGCTAATACCACAGAGGAACTTTATGAGGCTCTTGCAAAGGCTAAGGCTGCCGAGACTGATGCTGATCCGAGTTATGAGGGTGTAAAAGAAGCATCCGCAAAGCTTGCTTCGGCAATCTCCGATTACAACAAGAGTGTAAATGAGATCAACTCCGAGTTTATTAAGGCAAGTGAAGTAGCAGCAAACACATCAGGTATAGGTAAAACATCTAACACCATTGCCGATCGTGTTATAGCTTTTATCAAGAAGATATTCGACGAGGAATAAGTCAAATAATATCGGTTGGAATCTCCGACCACGATACTTTTCGGGCAGTCTATTATTACAGGCTGCCCGAATTTGTATATTACCATACGATTACTTTTATAATATAATAAGGAAAGTAAAATGAATAGAATTGAAGTTTTCTATCCGTTCTTCACTAAGAAGGCTTTGACCTTTACTATGGATGACGGTAATATGAAATATGATAGAATGCTACTTGATATATTAGAGCCCGCGGGCATCAAGGGTACGTTTAATCTTTGTTCTGATTTTCACGAGGGCAGGGAGAGAGAGACTCGCGAGTTCTACCGTGGATATGAGATTGCAAACCATTCAAAGTATCATCCGCTTGTCAATCTTGACGGCGTTGAGTACGTTATCTCTCCCGATCATTTTGATCCCGAGACAGCGGATAAAAGGTTAATTTATAAGGTAGAAGGGCTTGACGGTTTCTTTTGGAGAATGCAGCCTAACGGATGGCGTCAGATGGTGTTTGAGGATGATTTTATGCGCTATGTGGCGGATGGCATAAAAGAGCTTAACGAAATATTCGGTGAGGGGTTGGTTAAGGACTTCGCCTGGCCTTACGGAGAGCAGAATAATTCTTGTGTGAAGGAAAAAGTTAAGAAAATTCATCGCTATGTGAGAAAAACCGGTTGCACGCTCGACCGTGACGACTTTGCACTTCCAAAGGATAAAAAGGCGTGGTCGTATAATGCCGATCATACGAATCTTCTTGGAGTTATGGAAAAATACGAGGCATACCCAAATGACGGTGAGCTGAAGTTCTTCGCCTTTGGAGTACATTCAATAGATTTTGAGAGGGATTTAAGGTGGGATGATCTTCGGATATTTGCAGAAAGGTACGGTAACCGTCAAGATACGTATTGGTATGCATCCGTCGGAGAGATATTCGATTATGAGGAGGCAACGTTGCTTCTTGAGATCACCGACTCGACGGTAACTAACCGCAGTAAGCTTACTCTTTACCTTACCGTCGACGGCGAGAGGATATCCTTTTTACCGGGCAAAACAATTTCAATATAAAAAACACTTATGACCGATAGCTTAGTTTAGCGCAAAAACAAGAATGCGCCAAGACTTATCGGTCATAAGTGCTTTTTAATCTTCTATATTACCGGCGTCGGGATATTTTCCGTTCAGCTTGTAGCCGTCGATTTCCGCTCGGCACATAGCGTTAAAGATACGGTGCTTGAGGCCTTTGTTATTCTTCTCAAGTTCGGTGAGCAGATTCTTCATATTCTCTCTCTCGGTTGCGTGATCTTCGGGACAGAGGGATACCATAACCGGCATTGGACGTTTTCTTACAAAGTATTGCACGTCCTTTTCGGTTGCGTATAGCAGGGGACGTATGAGAGTGAGCTTTCTGTTTGAGAGGTAGGATTTCGGAGAGAAGCATCCGAGTCTGCCCTCGAAGAACAGATTGAGCATAAAGGTCTCCACCGCGTCATCGTAATGGTGTCCGAGGGCTACCTTGTTGCAATTCGCTGCCTGTGCCTCTGCGTGCAGAGAACCACGTCTCATTTTCGCACAAAGAGAACAGGGATTGGGTTCTTTTCTAATGTCGAAAATTATCTTTGCTATATCCGTCTTAACAACACGGTACTCTACCTTGAGCCTTCTGCAAAATTCGGCTATTTCGGAGAAATCAGAGCCGTCAAAGCCCATATCCACCGTGATAGCCACAATATCGTATTTTTTAGGGTAGAACCGCCTCATTTCGGCAAGAGCGGCGAGCAAGGTCAACGAGTCCTTACCTCCGGATATTCCAACGGCGATCCTATCACCGTTTTCAATCATATTATAGTCATCAACTGCTCGTCTGACAAAGCTGAGCAGTCTTTTCATTTCATTCATATATCAAACCTTTCGCCTATCGCATATACTGTATTGAAGCATATAAACGGAGGCTATTATGAGCATTAAAATTTATATAGACCAAGGTCACAATCCAAGAGATTTTAACACCGGTGCGGAGGGCAACGGATTTTACGAGCAGGATATAACTTATGAGGTGGGCAAAAGACTTTACGCTTTGCTCTCGACTTCGCCCGAGTTCGAGCTTAAGCTGTCGCGTCCTACCTCTGATACCGTGCTTGGCACAAGCAATGCATCGAGTCTTACCACAAGAGTGAGAGAGGCTAACGCCTGGGGTGCGGATATATTTTTGTCATTACACACCAACGCTTCATTGAACGAGCGTGCAACAGGAAGCGAGGCGCTTATATATGACCGATCATCCGCGGTTGCTCTCGGACTTGCAGAGGATATACTTGAGGAATTAAATCTGGTGACAGGGTTAAGAAATCGCGGAGTGATAGAAAGACCCGGTCTTTATGTGTTGAGGCGGACGAATATGCCTGCTGTTCTTGTCGAAATGGGCTTTATCACAAACCCTACCGATGCTGAACTGATGGCGTACTCGCCCGAACTTTTTGCGCGCGGAATTTATCGAGGAATACTTAAGTATTACAACCTGCTGTAGGGCAGGTTGCAGAATGATGTTTGCCCTATGGGCAAATGGTGGCTACTTTTCCTTATAATGTTCGCTCCGCGAATAATGTGTACCAAAAGGCAAATGATTGGCATTGTTTCAGGCGGAGTAACAAAACATCGGTTTAAGGTGTATGTATTATGTGTATTAGAAGTGTTGATCTTTATCGTACAAGTGCTGTTTTATGTTATAGAAGGTTTCCTGCCTTACAGGGGAAGTTTGTACTTATTTGAGAGTAATTGAGCCAAGCGTTAGGTATTCCTCGGCCACGGACACGCTCCTTGCATAGAAATCGTAGGTAGCTCCGCAGTTCTTGCAGTACACCTGCATACCGTCATCGGTAAAGCGAAGATCGTAAGATCCGCTGTTACAAGGACAATGCACTTCGCCCTCTGCTTCAAGATCGCGAACAACGAAGTTGAGAGTATCGTATATTGCGGGGTCGGGCGGCACGGAATCTTCACCAACGTCTTGGGGCTGTATATCCGCGAGTGTTTCCGCCTCAAGAGAGGTCATAATACGGGATAATTCCTCGGCAGAGGTTTCAAGTTCCTTTGATACTGAGTCCTCATCGCCAATAAATGCGATACCCATACCCGAGTAAGGACAGCTGAATTTTGTCATTTCCTCGCGTCTCATCACTTCGGGAGAAAGGATGTAGGAGTGATTGCTTTTACAATAAACGCAGGGAATGGAAAGACTTACTTTTCCGTCGTTTTGCTTTTTTATGTCAAGTGCTGATTCACCGCAGGAGCATTTAAGTCGGAGCATATCCGAAACTGCTCCGAGACCGCCGAGAAAACCGACGGTTGCTACTGCACATTCGGGGCAGCGATAGGCGATCTGAGTTCTTTTTGTTGCCATATTTCATCCTTGCTTTTTAAAGCTCCCGAGGTGCTTGTTCTATGACACCTCGAGGAGCTTTTGGTTTTCTATGAAAAAGTTGTTGTTTAGTTATGAACCGTGTCAGGATCTACATTAAGGTTCGTCCTGGGGCTTAATAGAGAGAGCTTCACAGATCTTTACCAATTTGTCGGCAAAGGATGTTGCGGCTCTGAAATCTTTTGCGGTTGTAAATATGCCATCGGTAACCACATCATCGGCAGTAAGTATGGCGTTGTGCATTTCAGCCTCAAAACCTGGGAAGCAGGTCGCTTTTATGTTAGTGAGCATACCGTGCTTACCTAAAATGCTGGGGGCGGCACATATAGCCGCAAGATGTCCGTTGTTACGGAGGGTAGCATCTATAAAGCTTTGTGTTACGTGGGAGGCGTCGAGATTCATCACACCGGGCATTCCGCCGGGAAGTATGAGCATCTGTACTTGATCAAGCGGAACTTCACTCGACAAGAGATCTGCCGCGATCTGAATACCGTGTGTGCCTGTGACAAGCTTTTCATTTGTAATACTAACCGTTCTTACGTCTATGTTATTACGTCTTAAGATATCTACGGGTGTGATTGCCTCAAGCTCCTCAAATCCGTTTGCAAGTAATACTATTACCATAGTGTGTGGTCTCCTTCTTAATTTGGGCTATGCTCCTTGTAGCGGTTGAAACCTCCAAGGAGCATTTTTTAACCGAGATCAACTCTCGAGAGTTTTTCGTGCCATTCATCCATAGATAGCAGGACGTCACGCGGTTTCTGTCCGTTAGGCTCGCTTACGATACCTATGTCTTCCATCGCATCTATGAACTTGGCTGCTTTGCCGTAGCCGATAGACAGCTTTCTTTGGAGCAGGGAGGTAGAAACCTTCTTTGAGCGGATCGCAAGCTCTACTGCATCGAGGAACTGCTGATCGCTGTAGTAACTGCACTCATCGTCACCGTCGTCGATATCATCTGCGGATACACCGCCTGACTTCTTATTGCCGCACTTCTGTGCTGCCTTGTTGATCTCTGCGAATACGTCGTCGTCGTACGCATTGTCGGTAACTTGAGACTTTATGAATTCCATAACGTCCTCTACCTCCTTGTCGGAGACGAATGCGCCCTGAACACGCAGAGCACTCTGTCTGTCGCTGGGAGAGTAGAGCATATCACCCTTACCGATGAGCTTTTCTGCCCCCACGTCGTCAAGTATGGTTCTGGAGTCTACCTGTGAGGTTACCTTGCAGGCAATTCTCGAGGTGATGTTAGCCTTAATGTTACCCGTAACGACCTGTACGGACGGACGCTGAGTACCGATAAGAAGGTGTATGCCTGCGGCTCTTGCTTTCTGAGCAATTCTCATGATGAGGTCCTCTACGGGATCTCTTACCTGCATCATAAGGTCTGCAAGCTCGTCGATTACTATAACGATCTTAGGCAAGGTTTCTCCGATGGAGGGATCGAATCTCGCCTTTTCATTGTATGCATCGGTATTTCTCACGTTGTTTTTCGATATGATCTCGTATCTACGCTGCATTTCTTCAACCGCCCACATAAGAGCGCCGGCAGCCTGCTTGGATTCGGTGATAACCGGGATAAGAAGATGGGGAATACCACTGTACATATTAAATTCAACCATCTTTGGGTCGATCATTATCAGCTTTACCTCATCGGGACGCGCGTGGTAGAGCATGCTTACGAGGAGTGAGTTGATACACACGGATTTACCTGTACCGGTAGCACCGCATATCAGCGCGTGAGGGTACTTTGCTATATCACCGAATACGGGGTTACCTGCTACGTCTTTTCCTACTGCGACGTAGGTCTTTGAATTTGACGATCTGAAATCATCACACTCAAGAAGCTCACGCAGACGCACGTTTTTTGGCTTTTTGTTCGGTATCTCGATACCTATAGCGGATTTTCCGGGAATGGGCGCCTCAAAACGGATTCCCTCTCCTGCAAGGGCAAGAGTAATGTCGTTCTGAAGATTCATAATAGATTGAACCTTAACGCCTCTTGCGGGTACGATCTCGTATCTGGTAATACGCGGTCCACGGTCAACACCCTTGATCGATGCCGTAACACCGAAGGATGCGAGAGTATCGATAAGGATCTTGGTGTTTTCGTTGATTTCGCTCGTGTCGTCATCCACGATAGGATCAAGACCGAGTAGATCAATAGGAGGTAACTGGTAGTTGGAGAAGTCCGGCTTTTTCTTTTCGGGCTTTTCTTCTTTTTTCGTCTTTTCCGCTTTAGGCTTAGAATCGAAGGTTACCGAGCTGTGGTCAAACGGAGGTGTATCGTAGTCGTCGTCATCATCGTAATTATCGTCGTATTTGTTAACGCTATAATCATCGGATGAATCGTAACCGTCATCCTCCTCGTCTTCGGGTTCATCATCGCGAAGAGCGGAGAACATATCCTTGTAGCCTTGAACGACGGGGTTTTGTTCCTCGGGGGGGATCTCTTCGGTTTCAAATCCGCAGCCATCCTCCTCTGGGAAAGCACTTGGATCATCATTGATCATTTCGTCATGATCCTCATCCTCGTATTCGTCTGTGTCGTAGTCTTCTGCGAAATCTTCTGTTACATCAACATCTGTGACATAATCCTCACCAATGCGCTCTCTTTCGATAGTAAGGGTGCTTACTTCTTCTTCCTCATTATTTTCCGTCAATGTTTCCTGCTCGGAGAGTTCCTCAGCAGAAGCTACTTGGTAGGGCTTGAATTCGGGAACATACTCATCGTTATTTTCAGTGTTAAAGTCCTTTGTTGACGCATAGCTGAATTCGGGCTTTTCCTCCACTGCAGGCTTAGGCTCTGCGTAGCCAAACGTAGGTTTTTCCTCCACTGCAGGCTTAGGCTCTGCGTAGCCAAATGTGGGCTTTTCCTCAACTGCTGACTTAGGCTCGGTGAAGCTGAACGGAGGATTTTGCTCTACGACAGGCTTGGGTTCAGTAAAGCTGAACGGAGGCTTTTGTGTTGCTACGGTAATGCTATCGGTGTCGTCGGCGTTTTCGTACTTAACCGGTTCGGGATCGTTTGCCGGTGTGTGTACAGAGTAACCGCTTGAAGGTATTTTTCTTTCAAAGATCTGAACCTCCGGCTCTTCAAAGTAAGGCTTTGACGTTGACTTACTTTCATTTGTCGAAGAGCTGTAGGATGTCGGTGAATAATAACTGTTATCTTTAGAAATAGGTGTATCCTCGACGGGAGGATCGTATGAATAAATGGTTTCGGGAACGGTAAATGCAGAGGGCTGTATGAGGGGAGTGAATGCGCTATTTTCCAATCCGAAGCCTATAGCCGTGTAATTTGCCGGCTCTGCTTTGGGAGGATCTGACATTTTTTCAGCCTTTTCAAATATGAATGACGAGGAAGGAGTTTCCACAGT
>JAZRAE010000063.1:0-10627 GCA_045634385.1 Eubacteriales bacterium
TCCTAAGACCGCTTGGCCTCCGACTTGTCGGTGTTGTTCGGGAAGAACTCCCATTTCGCCGTCTTGACTACGATCCATAAGAGCATCATAATACCGACGGATAAGAACATTCTTCTCGCCTGCTTATTCATGATTCTCGAATGCACCGAGATCGGCCATATAAGCGCGATGGATAGGTGTATCGTACCGCGCAGGTAGATAAGGAACGTAGCCAAAGCCAATGACTCCATATCGTTTATCATAAGGCGCAAGGCTCTTGCGACGATAATCAAAATTGCCGTCAGCAAAATGCCTGCGAATAGGGATTTTTTCTTCTTTATCACGCAATTACTTCCTCGAAATGTAAATTTTCTCCATTATTATAACATATGTTTACCAATAAATCAAGGCAAAAGCCATATAATGGGTAGAGTTTTATATTTATCTTACGCGTGTTTTTATTTTATTTTCCAGATGCAACATTTTTGCAAACACGGCAAAAACGCATTTACAAATGACAAAAAACACGATATAATACAATCACAGAGCTACAATATGTTATAAGACAGCCCGAGTTTAGACCGAAAGTACAAAATCTTTTGCTCTCGGACGACTGCCTTATAATTATAGTGAAACAGATTAAAAACAATAAGACACTCTGTATTTTGCAGGGTGTCTTTTTTGTATGCTTTTTAGGTCAGAAGACGCTAGATAGAAGCACCACCGAAGCACTGACCTAAACCCCATAAGGCCTTGTAAACACTAGCTTTTTAGTCTTTTTAGACGGAGGAAAGACCGACTGAACTCTTCTACCCTCTGCCCCACACTATTTAATAGGTAGAAAATCTACGTCGGAAGTCTTGCTTGCCCAACCCCTATGTCCTAATAACGAGGAAAAAGGGTTTTGTCATTTTGAGAGAAATTCGGTCTGTTGTTTAACAACATTTTTAAGGCACTCTGTGAAATGCAGAGTGCCTTTTTCTTTTTGAGGTGAATTATACTATTTAGCGCAACGCTCTTAAGAAAAGCCCTCCCGCCGAAGCGGGAGGGTGTACATATGTAAATACATATTAAGTTGTGTTTTCCAAAATGGAAGACATCATTTAAGTTGATTCACAAAAATCTTTTGGTTTTACGATTCTTGTCTGGGGTACCAATCGGGGAAGCTGCCAGCTTGCCATTCCCATTTGATTTTTGTACCTATGCCTAAGAAACCGTTGCTTCCGTTTTGTAAGTAATAGCCTTTATTAGGCTCCTGCGTACAAATTATAACGCTACCCGTACCTATATTATCATCCCAGCCTGATTCTTTCGTCAGTGCATCCCATTCGGCTTTTGTACCGTCAAAAATAATCTGAATCTGAGGGTACTCTGTTCGATTATCTTCACAGAATGCGTTTTTACCAATCTTTTCAATGGTATTAGGAACATATACGTCTCTTAATCTTCCGTCATCAAATGCACCGCTATTAATCACTTTAACAGGAATGCCATTAACGTAATCAGGAATAACAACGTCTTCTCCTTCTCTCGTAATCTCGGAGGCATCAACACGATAGTAATCGGTATCACCGTCATTGTCTTCATCAACAGGAATCATTTGTATTGTTCCGTCGTAAATGTAGTACGGATAAACGGTAACGTCTGTACCATAACTTTTAAAGCTATCGACATTATATTCTTCTTTGATTGCTGTGCCGTTCTCTTTTGTTCCGCGAACTTCCCAATAATCGAATACATACTCTGCTCCAAGATAAGGCAATTTAGACTCTGCTAAACTCTTTGTTGTAGCAAGCTCATCGATATCCTCTTCATTAAAGAAACACCATGCGAGAATATTATCGTTTTGGTCAACGAAGCTTGCAGTATGTGGGCTGTTGAAATAGGGATAGAGAACAATATTATCTTCATTCCCTGCAGGTATTTCTGTAAGCTTGGTAGAACCAGCGTTCATCCAACCACCAAACACAACGTTCCCCTCAATATGATCTCCAACCCAATCAACGACGATGTCCTGGGCATTTTGGTTTTGAGTGGGATATGCACTAGCATTACTAGAAACATAAATAATGTCAAGAATTTCATCATCGTTAACATATGTGATGGTATAAGCAAGTTCTTCACTTGTAACACCCGTGTGAATCTGCTGACCGTAAACACCCTGGCCGCCGCCATAAAGCTGGTTGAACTCAAGAAGAACGTAACAATCGTCACCATCTTTATGAATGCTATAATCCTGCTTGCTGTGGCGCGCCGGAGTAACTTTAACACCGCTTATATCATTGGGAACACCCCATCTGGGGTTGGAGAATGCAGAGCAATTTTCACCTGCCTCAACTCTTACGAAAGGCCAGCTGGAGTTGTGGTTGCTGAACTCACAGTAGTGATAATTCGTCCAATTGCCATAGTAAACGGTTACATCATCACAGGTAAGGAAAGAAGCGGATGCGGTATGTCCATCATCACCAACGCAATCAGTGTTACCTATAAGCATACCCGCTCTACGGTAAGCGTACCACTGATATGTAGATGTAACGTCATTGTAAACGTCCAAACGGCAACCAACCTCAACGGTGGTCATTTCAATCTGAGGATTTGCACCTACGTCATCCCAATAAGCACCGATAACGCCGCCTACGGGAGCATCAAAGTCGCCCCAAAGAGAACCAACAACTACGTCAGATCCTATGGTTACATCGGTAATTGTAGTAGTACCTTCTCCGGAAACCTCACCGATCAAACCACCTGCAGGACGCTGGTAATTTGCAATTTTAGAATTGTAAATTTTGATATTTTCGTAAGTACAGTCGTTCTGAGAAAGGCCTACAAGTACGCCCGCCTCAACGCACTCAACTCTAATGTCTGCACCGCTGATAGTCAGGTTCTTAAAGGTTGCATCGGATGCAGCCGCAAAGAGACCGAAGCCACAGTTGGTGTAGGTGTAGTCGGTTCCGGTAGAGGTTTCAAGATCCCAACCATCCTGGTAGAGATCGAAGATGGTATATTCACCGCCATCAAAGGTACCCCGGAACACTTTGCCGTCTGCGCCATCTCTGTTCCAACCGGTGTTAACGTATCCCCAACCGATGGGATCGAAGAGCTCACCGCTGAGGTAAATGTTGTTGTTAAGGTTAACTGTCTTACCATAGAAGCTATCCTGCTCGATACCTTCAACCTTGCCATCAACGATGGCTGCAAAGCCTGCAAGCTGATCTGCATTAGAAATAGTAAACTCTGTACCTGTTTCATTATACCAGCTCGTATCAATTCCACCTTCCCAACGGTTTAAGCTATCCTCGATAACCGTATATTCGGAGAAGGATGCAACGGACATAACTACGTCACCTGTTGCGGGATCGTAGTTGTACTCGTTGTGAGCGTCAAGCTCTGCAAGAGTAACCTGCATCATTTCAACGGGAGTTCCGTCTTCTATGTGGTAAAGCTTAACACTGGTGTTGTTAAGTCCTGCAGAGAAGAGCTGACGAAGGGTTACAAGCATAGGAACCGTATTGTCCTCTGCTACACCCTCGATATGTACGTCGATAGACTTCGCTGTTTCTCCTGCTTCGAGATTGAAGTCGTTTGTGGGCGCTTTCATACTCTTTACGCTGAGATCGAGTGACTCGGCACCATCAGCAAGCTTAACACCGTTCGGTACTACTGCAGAAACCTGACCTTCAGCCTTACCTACGGATACTTCTTCAACAAGAACACCGTTTGCAGACTTATCTGCGATGGGTTCGGTTGCTGTGAAGTTGATGCTGTAGAAGGGCCAATCTGCGTATGAATCGTATGTATTACCAAAGCTATCATCCTCAGCGGATGCCTGAGTCGCCACTACGGTAATATCAAAAGTACCGCCGAGGCTCATGCCCTGATATTCATTGCCTGCATCGGCACGCATCTTGAGTGCAAGGCCGAGATATGCACTCTGCCCTGCTTTAAGCACGCCTTTTGTAGTTTCTTCCATTGTGGAAAGAAACTCAGCCGCAGTGCCTACGCGAGTGTATCCTGCAAGACTTCTATCCGCGGGATATGCAAGGGTTGCTGCTTCTGCGTCGGTAAGTACTCCATAGTTGCAAACATAAACATCGATTACGTCTGCAAGAGCGCTGATCTCACCATATTTCGTTAAAACAGTTTTCCACTTGAGAGCGAGACTACCTTCATTCTCAACTTTGAGGAGCTTTACGTCGGTGTAACCGGGCTCCCACTCTGCATAGTTAAAAATAGGATCATTCTCTCCCTTAAGAGATTTCCAAGTGTTGGTTGCTTCATTTAGCAATTCAAGATCTACCTTAAGTGTACCTGTCTGAATCTTGTTTCCGCTTGATGTCACTTCGTCGGTAAACCACGCAAACGTAGTTCCGAGCAGTGCGGTAAATGTCATGCATAATACGAGAATTGCGGAAATGAGGGCATTCTTGGTGTTTTTGGTTTTTAACATCGTTTGTGTCCTCCTTATAAAAATTTAGTTGGTTGATATAAAATATTTTTTTACTTTATTATATACTGTAAAAAAGCACGTGTAAATATATTTAAAAAATTTTCAATTTAGTCGATAAATACCGAAATATTATGTTACATCTGTTCAATAAAAAGCAAAACAAGATGTTTTACGAGGGCAGAATTTTGTTTTTTTCATTATGACACGCGCTGTACAAAACGCCGTCGTGTGCTTTGCTCTCCATCCTTTCAATGTACTCGCGCTTCCTAAAATCCAAGAATTTACAGAAATAGCAATCCTTGCTACAGGATTTAGGTGCAGACAGATCCTTTTCAAAATACGAACAGCACGAAAGCTCTGAAACTATAAGACATCCGTCCTCCGTACATTTCTTCTCTTCCAAAAATATCGCCTCCTTTGAAAAGATTCACAATAAAAATTTATTCGGTATTATACTCCTAAAGAGCTTGCGCTTTCGAAATTGCACTTTGCACGCTGTATTACTTTCAGCCAAACGTTCTCGAAGCGATCGTTGCGAGCTCACTATCAAGCAAACTTGCAAATTATATTTTATTAAATTATAATAAAAAACTCCCCGAGTTGGGGAGTTTGTCGTAGATTGTATGTTTTTTGTCGTATATTGCATTCTTCAAATCAAATTCAAGCTGATCTTCGCAGTAAAAATTCCGTCTTCTGCAACGAAATCATACATACCTTCATATTTATTTGTAGTGGAGATTACCGAGCGAATACCAACACCATATAGCGTTTCATCAAAAGTAAGATTCGTACGACACGGATTTTCCACCTTCATAAGCAATCGCTGCGCACTTTCCTTGATGTAAATATCGATGTGCTTGTTTTTGTTTTTCAGCTTAGATGTGGCGTGAATGGCGTTTTCAAAAAGATTTGCAATAACAATAACAATATCCTGAGGTAAAACGGAAAGATCACGGCTTACCTTGGCGGAAATATTTACCGAAATACCGTTTTCCACGGCGCGCCTTTTATATACGGTCAGCACGGTGTTTACTGTCATATTCTCACAGTACCGTACATCGCCACTCCCCAAACTGTCGCTATCTACAAGGTTTTCGAGATATTCTCTTACTCTTTCGATATCATTGTTACTCGCAAATTCAAGCAGAACGAGATTATGATGTCGGCGGTCGTGCCTTGCCTGACTGTCTGCCGCAAGCTGTGCCGTTTCAGTTTCGATTTGAGCAATTAAAAGTTTATTTTGCATTTCAACTGCTCTTTTTTCAGCCGCCTCAGACATATTATTGATGCTTGAAAAGATGATGGGATATACAGCCATAATCGAAATGCTTAAAAATACAAAGGTGACAAATGCGGGATCGCTAAAGCTTGTCAGTCGCGCCGGGAACACCGATGACAGTATGAGAGTAATGATAAATACAATATTTACAAAGATAAGTTGTGACCAACCTCTAGTGATATTCTTAGATGCAGCACGACACAACGGGCAAACGTGGCGAAGATAATAGAACACAATTGCCGAAAGCAGAACAAGTTGAATAAGCGCGGTCAGCACCCAGTACATCCCTGCAAACGTACCGTTCACCATAGTGAAGAGAGTCATCGCTATACAGAAGAAGATCGAATAGGTCAATATGGTAAAAATTCTTTGTGCAAGTTTTCCTTTTGTGGTGGCAAAGAATATCACGTATTGACCGATGAGTGAGAGAACAAATCCCACAATAAACTGAAATATCTCATTCGTCAGCACATATTCCGACAGGAACAAAAGTACGGTTTGCAGAGCCACCCAAATGCCCCAAACGGTATACGTGGTCTTTTTGCTGTATTTGAGAGTTGAGGAATAAATACCTGCTGCGGCGTGCGCTATGAGTAAAAGTATAAGCTCTACAATAGTTCCCGTCATACCCATTTAATCCTCCTGTCCTTCATACTGATAATCCCAAAAAGCGTTCTTAATTTCTGCATATTTGCCTCTTGGAATCGGAATGCTTTTATCGTTGTATAGTAAAACGTCGGTCCGAGATACGTTTTTAATCTGTCTCAGATTGATAATATATGCGCTTCCGACACGGATAAATCCACCGTGTTTGGCAAGTATCGTAAACAACTCAGTAACGGTCAATCTTACCTTTAGCTGACTACCTTCAATAAGCGTAAGGTATTGATAGTGATCATGTGCCTCCGAGTACATAATACGACTTGCGTTAATGCTTTCCACTCCATTTTCTGTTTTAAGCTTTATGAGGCGCTGTCCGAGCTTCTCTGCACTTGCAAGAGCCACGTCTATCGCTTCATAAAATTTAGCAGGATCAATTGGCTTTATTAAATAACGCAGCGTTCCCATCTCATAGCTTTCCGGAGCGTGCTCAACAGAGGTAGTGACGAAAACAATCGGGCTTTCTATTCCTAATTTTCGGATGCTCTTTGCAAGTGCCGTTCCCATTTCGTCACCGATGTAAACGTCCAGAACAAAAATGTCAAAAATCTTTCCGTCCTCCAAGGCACTAAGCAATGATCTTGCACAGTCAAAAGAATAAACCTCAATATCTGTATTGTTTTTCTTATCTATGTAATTTTGAATATATCCGGATATCTCGTCAAGTATCTTTTTTTCGTCATCACATACTGCAATTCGTATCATACGGTACCCTCCTTTTGTTCTACGACATCCATGACCTCATCAACATTGCAATGAAGCGCATGACATATCTTCACAAGAATTTCGGTATTGACATTTTCATTCTTGCCGAGCTTGGCAAGTGTTTTTGTTGAAATACCTGCTTTGAGCCGTAATTCAGTTCTGCTCATTTCCAGATCAATGAGCTTTTTCCAAAGTTTATTATAACTTATAGCCATAACACACCTTCCAAAAAATATTACATACAGTATATCACAGACTGTGTTAAAAATCAACAGCTCTTATTTACCTTTTGACCAGGGATAAAGGACTTATATCCTTGGGTAACATCGACAGTTGCTCCCCTTTTCAAGAAAAATACGCGTTGGGGAACCGGGTTTATTTTAATTATACTTTAAATAATTCATTTTTTTGGTGTTTATTCTGTTTTTTTGCATTTTTATTAACAAATTATTAAAAAAATCTTGCAAAATTGTGAAAAAAATGATATACTTAATCAGACGACTTAGGTTTTATAACCGGAAAGGTATGATTATGAAGATCAAAATTCTTGATAAAAGCTATGACGAGGTAATGTCGATCGAGCCGCCAAAACACGCTAAACCTAAGAAAACCAATATATTTTGGCAAACGCTCACAAAGCTCATTTCTCAGCCTAAGCTTATTTCCACCCACTTCACATACAATAAGGTAGGTATGGAAAGACTTGGAAAAGATGAGCCGGCGCTCATTCTTATGAACCACTCCGGATTTACCGATTTTGAAATAGCATACTCTATGCTCTACCCCAGAAAATTCAATACCGTTGCAGCTTTCGAAACCTTTATGGGACTCGAATGGCTGATGAAACAGATCGGATGCTTCCCAACAAGAAAATATATAGCCGATCTACAGCTTATCCGTGACATCAAGTATTGCCTTAACGAAAACAAGAGCTCGGTGCTTATGTACCCGGAGGCGGTATATACTTTGGACGGAACTTGCGTTACCATTCCAAATACTCTTGCTAAATTTATCAAGATGCTTGGTGTTCCCTTCTGTATGATCCAAACAAGCGGTGTTTATCATTTTGCGCCCGCTTACGGCTATGTGAAAAAATGCGACGTCCCGACTCACGCAGAGTTACGCTACGTTCTCTCTCCCGATGAGATAAAGGAGATGAGTGTTGAGGAAATTCAAGCGGTTGTCGACCGTGAATTTTCATTTGACAATTTCCGTTGGCAAAAAGAAAATAATATCGTAATTGATGAGCCATTCCGCGCGGAAGGTCTTAACAAGATCCTCTATAAATGTCCTCACTGTCAAAAGGAAGGTAAAATGGAAAGTGACGGCATACATCTTTCCTGTACTGCTTGCGGAAAAAAGTGGGAGCTTACCGAGCTTGGATACCTCAAGGCACTTGAGGGCGAGACCTACTTCGACCACGTTCCCGATTGGTATAAGTGGGAGCGAGAATGCGTTCGCCGTGAGATTCTTGAAGGAAAATACGGGTTTGACGTTCCCTGCGATATTATGATGATAGTTGACTCAAAGGCTCTTTATAAAGTTGGATCAGGAAGACTTTCTCATAATATGGAGGATGGCTTCCACCTCACAGGATGTGATGGTAAGCTTGACTATCACCAAAGCTCAAAATCTATGTACACTTGCGAGGCAACTCCTTACTGGTACGAGATAGATGACGTTATAGGCTTGGGCGATAGAAAAGCACTCTATTATGCTTTCCCAACCGAGCAAAAAGAGGTTGTCGGCAAGGTTAAGCTTGCAGTTGAAGAGATATACAAGATTCTCGAAGGACAAAAGCGAACAAAGCAAATTGAGAGAGAATCTCATAAAGAAGAATAATATTTGATCTACAAAAATACTCGCCCTGAAAGTTAATAGCTTACAGGGCGAGTGTTATTTTATTTTTAGCGTTTCCGCATTTTAATTCGCGGCAGTATTATATTTCTGTAAGACGAATCACAAATCAAAGATCCTCGAAATAGCCGTGATAATGAAAATCTATAGGCTTGTCCGGGAACATAAATCCGTAAAGCTCCGTGCAGTAATCATCGGTCATAGACGCCATATAATCGATTACAATCTGATTAGGCTCGGTCTCAAGGTACGGGAGTCTGGGCTTATAGTGATTATTCAATATAAAGTCAATATGATGCTTGAATATCGGCGAAGACTTATTACCTTCCTTTACGTCCTTCAAAAGCTTCAGATACATTCTCTGCATAAGAGGTCTGACCTTTTCATCAATGACTTTCGATACCTTTTCTGTATTGTAAATAAGGGCGTAATTATCGCGCTTCGCTTCCTTCATCAAGGAATAATGCTCTTCGTCAAGCCTAATATACGGCTTACCGTAGCTGTGCTCAATAATGTTTACCTCAAGGTTATTTATTATTTCTGCGTTAAAGGTTCTTATGCCGCCCCGCCATCCGATATCGGTCATCTTGGCTCTCGTTGCATCCTGTCTGTCCTTGCCCAGATATGCAATAATATCACTGATTCTCACGACACATCCTTCAAGAGTCGATGGAATGATCTTGGTCACGTTGGACTGATCAACATAGCAGCTTTCAACCATAGCATCAAAAGCCTCAAAACTATCCATTGGCTCGGGACGGTATTCGTTCATCTCAAACTCACCGTTATGAGTAATAATGCCGTTGAGTGTATCAAGAGTAAGGTTGTGATTAAAGATTGTATCAAGAACTCTTACCGAATGAACATTGTGATTGAAGTATCTGCCACATTCTGCTTGATATATCTCGCTGATATACTTTTCGCCTGCATGTCCAAACGGGGTATGTCCGATATCATGACCGAGGGCTATCGCCTCAATAAGATCAAGATTAAGATTGAGAGCTGAGCCGATGGTACGGGCTATCCTCGATACAAGCTGAACGTGAAGCGCACGCCTCGTAATATCGTCATTCTTGTAGAAGGAGAACACCTGAGTCTTGTCGGTATATCTGTTATAGTAAGGGCTATGAAGGATCTTGTCCGTATCACGTGAATAGGTAGGACGCCAAACAAGCTCGCGGTCAGACGTGGGATCACGTCTTATTGCAAGAGAGCTGTCACGAGCAAATTTCGGTCTGGTATTGTTTAAAATATCCTGACGCATTCTATCGGTCAATTCGGGAGAAAGCTGTTCGTATTTTGACATATTCCCTCCTTAATTATATTAATATTAGAGTAAATGTAGTATATCATAAAAAATACTGCATGTCAATAGTTTTTTTAGACTCATTCTAAAAACTGATTTATTTTATGCCTTTTACAATGATTTATACCTCTTCAAAAATAATATATTACCTATAAAAGACGCATTTATAAAGTTTAAATATATACTCGCTAACATAAAACAAAAAAAGGATGGAGAACGCAAGATACTCCATCCCTTTTAAGTGTTATTTGCTTATGCAAAAATTATGCCATCTGGTTGAACTTAAGAGCAAAGCCGGACTTCTTGTGAGCGGCATTGTTCTTGTGAAGGATACCGTGAGCAACTGCCTGGTCTACCTTCTTAACAGCAAGTCTGTAAAGCTCAGAAGCAGCGG
>JAZRAE010000064.1:0-4813 GCA_045634385.1 Eubacteriales bacterium
GGAGTAAACAAGGATTGGAATCCCAGCGGAAACCATATGACGCAGGATGATCCCTTCGGCACAAAGGCTATTGGAAACAATAGCAATCAGAAGAGCCCTCTGTTCCTTAAGACTGTTTGTAACGGCGGTTTCTTCAAAGCAGAGTACACCGAGGCACTGAAGGCTGTTGATGCAAGCGAGATGCTTACTATTTCCAAGTTCACCGAGGCATTTAATACTGCTAAGGCGCTCTATTCTAACGATGCTAAACCCTCAAAGACCTATAATAACGCAGGTGGTCATAAGTTCCGCTTTGATTTAACTCGCAGCTGCGGTCTTGGTGATAGTAGCAACTATTCCTTCCAAAACTACCTTACTGCTAAACGCGCCACACTTTATAAGTATATAGGTGATCAGGGTAATACAGATAACAGTGGCGGCAATACCGGTGGTGAATCGGGTGGAAACAGCGGAAGTGATTCCGGCATTTATTCTCAGCCATACATTATGGGTGATATGAACGGCTGGTCGGTAAATTCACAGTACGCTATGAAGTCCAACGGTGACGGAACCTTCAGCTTTACCATTACCGATGCAGTTTTGAGCAATAAGAATGGCAAGAGTTATATTAAGTTCAAGCTGTTTGATTCTGTTAATAATGCTTGGTATGGCTACGAAATTGTTGACGGTAATTCCAAGGGGATGCTTTTCTTTGTGAACGACGACGGAAACAACGGAAACAAGAACATTTACCTTGCCCCCGGCACCTATCTTTTGACATTTGATGCAAAGACTGTGACACTCTATGTCGAGAAGATAGGATAAATTGCAAAATACAAGAAAAAGGGCGGAGAAATTCCGCCCTTTTTAAGATAAAAAACTAAGAACCTATTGAAAAAAACAAAACGATGTGGTACAATGTATATCGTGCCTGCATAGTTAAATGGATATAATAAGCCACTCCTAAGGTGTAGGCATATCCGCCCAAAACCACTAAATATAGTGTTTTTTGACCGATTTCGCACCATATTTTGCGTTTTTCTTGCAATAAAATCAAAATTGGTATAGTTTTTGGTATTATTTTTGTAACTTTCATATCATTAAATAACTTTCAATATGCGCCTATAGCTCAGCAGGATAGAGCACCAACCTCCTAAGTTGGGTGTCGGACGTTCGAATCGTCTTAGGCGCGCCAGCCCACTATTTAGTGGGCTTTTTTCTTTTGTTTTGCCTTGCTATCGGGTGTCCTGAATAGGTTTTGACATACTCGCGCAGAGCTTCAATAACCTCGTCGTAGTTCAGTACCCAACGATTTCCGTGCTTAAAGCTCGTGATTTTGCCTTCCCGTATCAGCCGTTCAATATCGTGTTTATCTATCTGCCACCGCCTAAATCGTTCGTTCCAAAGACGTACACACTCTTTTAAGGTACGTAGGCGCGGCATTTCGTAACGCCCTTCCCAGCCGTTCGGATTGACCTTTCGCATAAATTCAGCCGGGTCTATCAAGATTATGTTTCGCTCCAAAATATGAGGGATACCGTTTTCAATCGCAAAGCGCCGCACGTTTGTATAGCGCAGGATTGTTTCGGTATCCCTTTCTGCAAATAGGGCTTGCAGCTTACCCGACGTTATTTTCTTCATAGGGCTTTCCTCCTAAAACGCAGTACAGCTCGTCAAGGTTTATCAGCCAAGCGTTACCGTATTTCAAAGCCGTCAGCTTGCCGACCTCTATCAGCTTTATAATCGTGTAGTGGGTGATGATGCTGTCGGGGTCTGCTTTCTTCATTTCATTTATAACGTCGCTTATCCGTCGTAATCGTGGTATATACATATTGTCCTCCATAATAAAAAAGATGGCCGAGATCTTACTCTCAGCCATCTGCTGTCAGTTCGCTTAATATCAGTAGTGCCGTATCCACCGTATCGGGTATAAAGTGAGCATATACCTTTAACGTAATGGTCGGGTCGGCGTGTCCCATATACTTGCTAACCGTGTTTACGGGTACGTTCCGCGCGAGCATTATGCTGCAATAGGTATGACGTAAGCCGTGGCAAGTTACCTTTTTGAAGCCGTTTTTCTGCTCAAAGCGTTTGAGCCATTGACCGATGCTGCCCGTACCTTCCGGCTCTCTGTAAATGTTCACGGCGAAGTAGTAATCGTCGAGCTTACTGTCAAAGTCTGCATCAGCGAGCCTAAACCATTCCATATATGCCCGGAGTTCAGCAATCAGATCATCGGTCAGGGGTATGTCGCGCTCCGACGTCGTGGATTTCGTTCCTTTCTCGTATGTGCCAAATTCTGGCGCATACATTCTGTTCTTGTCTATGCGTACAATCTTCTTTTCAAAGTCGAACTTCGACCATTTGAGTCCGTGAAGCTCACACGTTCTGACGCCTGTAAGCAGCATAAATTTCGTTGTTACCCGTCTGTATATGTATTCAGGCGGAAGCTCGTCCAGAGCCTTTATAAACTCGCGGCATTCCTTAAAGGAATAAACCTCTTTCTCGCTCACGGGTGTCAGGCTTGAATTGTTATTGCCCGTCACGATTTTTGTGCCGCAAACGGGGTTTTTCGTTATCCATTCGTAGCGTACCGCTTCGTTAAATAAAGCCCTCAAAACTCGTCTGTATCCCTTTATGGTTTCGAGGGCGTAAGTCCGTTCAATTTCCTCCTGCTTGAAATATTCGTCAAATTCAAGCCCGTAAAACTCGCAGATTGCCTTTGCCTTTTCAAGTAAAATCTTTGCGCCGCAGTTGTTCATACTGTAAGAGGATACCCTTGTCAGTATGCCTTCTCTGGCAAGCTCGCGAAAGCTCACCTGCTTCGGCAAAGGCTTGATTAACTCTGCTTTATCGGTCTTTTCCGTCCGCTTTTGTGTAAATCCGTTCAAGAATAGTTGCACGTCACGGACGGTAATTTCCGATAGCGGTCTGTTGGCAAGCTGCTGTTCGGTCAGATAAGCCGTAAAACGCCTGTCAACCTCGCAGATTCTTCGGTAATAGCTGATAGATTGCGTGTTTAACACCGTCTTTTGCCATTCCTTCATAAGCTCGGAAAAGGTCAAAACTCTGTTTCGAGCAGCCGTAACGCCTTCTTGAAATTCGGTCTTGACCGTTTCTTCAAATTCGATAGCGACCTTCTCAACGTACTTTTTGAATTTCGCTTCTGTCAGCCCGTCCTCGTTGTAAATTCTACGAGTAAAGAGCTTCGGTTTGCAAGTTACGGGGTCTTTGCCGTAGGCTTGAATTTTCGCCTGCAACATTCCTTTCTTGCTTTTCGTGATGTTGATGTGTGCCATTTAGCAACCTCCTTATTTGTCTTTCATCGAGATATAATCTAAAAGGCTGTCCATATCCACGAGGATTTTCGTGCCGGCGTTCAGGCACTTCACTTTTCCTTCCTTGCACCATACGCGGATAGTGTGGATAGTGATAGAAGTTTCGTTATCCTGCGCCTTGATAATCTCGTAAGCCTTCTTGATACTTCTTAACATTTCCGTACCTCCTTTTTGAAATAGTAAGTCAGATGCCGAAAATGGAATAAAATCCATATCGTTTGCTAACTTCCGTTTTCATAATACGGAAATTTGACTTTGAATGTAAGAAACTTATCCCCAAGCAATTCAAAAGTAAAAGCAAAATAAACACCGATTTGCCTAAACTTTATCCAAACCCAAGAACAACTTTCCCTATATCCAAAATCCTCACTTCCCACCTATCAGGAAAAGACACGAGCGGTCAAGGAAAGAGAAAAAAATATTGCATTATTGTAACGAAAAAAAGAGCCGACCTCACGAACTTTTTAAGTCCGTAAAATCGGCTCTTGTTCTTTTCAGCGATATTTTTTTCCCTTGACAGCGACGGCTTTTTCTGATATTTTCCCAAAAGAAAATTGATTGTAAAAGAGATTACCCAAAACACAAAGACAAAAAAATAAAAGCTACCTACATAATGTAGATAGCCTTTATTCGACCTCTAAATCTTCACTACGGAACAGATCATCGTCTAAAAATTCCGTCAGCGAAATGTTAAAGCCACGAGCAAGCATAATCACGGTGCTTAACGTAACAGTTTTGTTTCGTCCGTTCATTATGCACTGCATACTTCCGTGTTGTATGCCAGAGTCAAGCTCTAAGCGATATTGTGTCATACCTTTTTCTCGTAAGAGCTTTGTAATTCTTCTCGCAACAGCGTCATTTACAGTCACGCAAACACCTCCCGTAAGTAGATTTATCTCCGTAGTTTTGCCTACATATATATTTTATCAATAAATAGGTAAAATTATAAGAAGGTGTACCTACATACTATTGATTTTTTCGCAAAAGTGTGATATACTATGTAGGTACACCTACATAAAGAGGTATTTTCTATGATTATTACCTTTTGCGGTCATTCACAGTTCATAAAAACGGAAGAATACGAGCAAAAAATCCTTGCCTTTTTGGAAGAAAAGGTCGGTGATAATCCTGCGGATTTTTACTTGGGAGGTTACGGCTCTTTTGACAGCTTTGCTTATGATTGCTGCAAGAAATATAAAGCCATTCACCCCGGCGTTTCGCTCATATTCATTACCCCATATATGACGGTGGAATATCAGCAAAATCATTTAGAGTATCAAAAGACACGATACGACGAGATTATATACCCGGAAATCGAGGATAACCCGCCGAGGTTTGCGATTACCTACCGTAATAGGTGGATGGTCGAGCAAGCCGATTACGTTATCTGCGGTATCACTCACGATTGGGGCGGAGCTTATAAAACGTATCAGTATGCAAAGCGTAAGAAAAAGCATATTTTCAATGTCACCGACAAGGAGATTTAATTATTGGTA
>JAZRAE010000065.1:0-1755 GCA_045634385.1 Eubacteriales bacterium
TGAACAAGTCCAGTAAAAACGGACAATAGAAAAAACACCCCCTTTATGGTAGAATCAAAAGAGCTACCGTAAAGGGGGATTTTTTGTGGCAAGAGAATATCGACACATTAAACTGTATGAAAAAGAAATATTTGAACTCAAGGAGCAAGGATTAAGCCAACGCCAGATAGGAGAACGTTTAGGTATCCCGTATGAAAAAATGCACGATTTTTTCAAGCGACACAATCGAAACCAACGAAAGATTTCTGCCGGCGAAGGATTGAAAAGAAAAGGTAGACTGCGCAAAGAAGGAGCCGAATTACCACCATCGGTACAACAATTAAGTAAACTAACTCAGTTACAATACGAAATCGCAAGGAAAGAAAGATATATTAAGCGGTTGGAAATGGAAAATGAATTGATGCGGGATTTTCTCTCGCTCACCGAAAGGAAGTGAGAACAAGAGTAAAATATATGGTGATCCACCGCCACAAGGAGCAGTATTCCATCAGCGAGATGTGCCGATTCTTTCAAGTATCTCGCAGTGGGTATTACGATTACGTTAGCCGAATGGACACTCCTGATCGGGATCTGCCATTGGCTGAGAAAATACAAGAGTGTCAGGAGAGGTGCGGAAAGACCTACGGATACCGCAGAGTACATATTTGGCTTGAAAGAAACGGCATTTACCGTAACCCTAAGACGGTATTACGGGTCATGCAGAAATACGGACTGTTGTCGGTGATCCGAAGAAAGAAATACCGCAACTATAGCGAGTACCTACACCGTTATCCTAATCTGCTCAATCGGGATTTCTCTGCCACCAAACCAAATCAAAAGTGGGTTACGGACATTTCGTATATCCCTACCAAGCAAGGGTTTCTGTACTTATCTGTCATTCGTGATCTGTATGACAACAGTATTGTTGCCTACAAGACCGGCACCGAGCAAAATATCAACCTGGTACTTAGCACGATCCGTGCTGCCAAGAAAAAAGAGAAGGTCACTGCAGAGCTGCACCTCCACAGTGACCAAGGCTTTCAATATACATCCACAGCATATTTCAAGCTAACTCAATCTTACGGCATTACGCCATCAATGTCAAGACGTGGTAATCCATATGACAATGCTTTGGCTGAAAACTTCTTCTCTATTCTCAAAACTGAATGTATCCATCGCGTGAAGTTTCAGACCTACGAGGAGGCGCGTCTCCTCATTGACCAATACATCTATTTCTACAATCATCAGCGTATCCAACTAAAAACAAAACTGACACCACTTGAAAAGCGAAGTCAGTTTGTTGCTTAAATTGAATTTTGTTCTACCACAGGGTGTTTTTGTGCTGTCCGAACAATTTGGGGCAGTTCACGTCGGATGGGGGATTTTTGTGTTATCTTAGTTGCACTCTGCGACCAGATTCTCGGACAGCTCTTTCAAATAAAACAGCTTGCCGGGCATCGTCGGGATATAGGTCGAGGTGATGTGGCGAGACGGGCCATAGTGCAGCGTGGTGAGGAAACTCATACCCTGCCACTGCATACCGCGGGATAACACTCCGTCTGCCCCGCCTATGGCATAGTCTGATGAAAAGATGATCGCCGGGCCGATCGTATTCGCATAACACGGAATCAGCGGCCAGGAAGACCGGAAGGAAGTAATGGCGTTCTGCTCGATCGTGAAGGGATGGAGCCTTGCCCCGATCCGGTACGGCGCCGCCAGCCACTCTTCTCTTGTCGCATAATCCTGCGCGAAATGCGGCTCCCAGAATGCGATATG
>JAZRAE010000066.1:0-21177 GCA_045634385.1 Eubacteriales bacterium
ATGCGATAACAATGATATCAATACGCCGCTTAATGATAAAGCTCTTGATCGATTCCTTTGTCATATCGAATCTCCTTTCCTGTTTTCTTGGATACACGGGATGGCCTTAAGTGGCATCCCGTGTATGGATTTTGTAATAGATGAATTGACGGTAAACCGTCATGAATTGAAGCTTTTAGCTTCATGATTTCTCGTCGGCTTCCGTCTCCTCCGTGAATTGAATTGCAACTCTAAAATGCGCTTTAGCGCAATTCATGCCGAAGGCAATTCATGAGCTTTAGCTCAATTCATGCAACATAGTTGCAATTCATTTAAAAAAAGGGGCTATCCTTCGACAGCCCCTTGATCTTATTCTTATTCTGTTGTATAGTTATCAAAGTACCCCTGAATATATACGATGGGAGTACCCTTATCACCCGAACCGGATGTAAGGTCACAGAGTGAACCGATAAGGTCTGTAAGCTGTCTTGGTGTAGTACCCTCGGATGCCATCTTTCCTACAAGGTTGCCGTCCTTTTCTGTGATCTTGCCCTTGATAGCCTCGCGCAGTTCTTCGCCTGAAAGACCTGCGAACTCGTTGTCTGCGAGATACTTGAGCTTAAGCTCGTTGGGAGTACCCTCAAGACCTACAGTATATGCAGGGGATACGATGGGATCTGCAAGCTCCCATATCTTTCCTACAGGGTCCTTGAATGCGCCGTCGCCGTATACCATAACCTCAACTTTTTTGCCTGTCTTTTCATAGAGCTTTTCCTGTATAGCATCAACGATGGGCTGACAATCCTTAGGGAAGAGCTTTACAGTATCCTCGGTCGCCTTGTTAGAGCCGAGCAGACCGTATTCGGGATTGTATCCCGAACCGTTAACAGGAGTATTGAGAATCTCGTCAATGCCGTAGCTGATCTCAACACCGGCATTTTTGAGAAGTCTTTTTGTTCTGAATCTTGAGTGAATATCACAGTTGAGAACGTTCTTTGTGTAGTTAAGGATCGCTCTTGGATCATTCGCAAAGACTATCTCACATTCAGCGCCTGCTTCCTTTATAATGCTCTCATAATATTCAACGTAGTCAACACCTGTGAATCTATGCTTCTCATATCCAAACAGCTCGCGGTACTTTTCAAGCGAGAGTACGTCGGTGTATGGATTAATGCCTTTTTCGTCAAGCTGATCAAGGCTGATAAGGTGGTTTCCAACCTCATCGGAAGGATAGGAAAGCATAAGTACAACCTTCTTTACACCTTTTGCAATTCCGCGAAGGCAGATAGCAAATCTGTTACGTGAAAGGATGGGGAAGATAACACCTACTGTTCCGCCGCTAAACTTATTTTTTACATCCTCAGCTATATCATCAACACTCGCATAGTTGCCCTGCGCTCTTGCAACGATAGCCTCTGTCATAGCTACAATATCCTTATCGCGTACGGAAAAACCGTCGCTTTCAGCTGATTCAATTACTGTGTTTACAACGATATCTACGATGTCATCGCCCTGTCTAATAATAGGCGCTCTGAGTCCTCTTGAGACTGTGCCGACCATACGACTCATAATATATCTCCTTCCGCATTTTATGCGTTTGAATTTTTTTGAAACCATAATATTATATCATATTTTTTCGCCGTTGTAAAGAAATTTTCGTGTATTTTTTCATAAAAAGCAATTTTTCTTATTTTATATAAAAAATATGACGTAATATGTGCAGTTTTTTTGAAAATGACGATATTACTTTGTTTTGCGATTAAAAAGTATTGAAATGAACGTTAAAATATGATATAATACTATAAAAAAGGCAAGGAGAAGCATATGAACGTAAAATCTAAAAAAACGGTACTGAAGATAGCCGCTCTTGCGCTCGTTCTCGTTTTAGCGATAGTCTTTTCATATTTGATCTACGTTATTGCTACGTACAAGAGGATTGATGACAGGCAAGCTCTCACCGTAGACGGTATGGCGGCTTCGGACACGGTGCTTACGGGTACCGAGTACACTATAATCACGCAGAATCTCGGATTCGGTGCATACACGCAGGATTTCACATTCTTTATGGACGGTGGTAAGGAATCCCGTGCAGAGAGTAAGGAGAGTGTGATCGAGTGCATTGATATGGGAATTGATACCGTATCGTCATTTGATCCCGACTTCATTCTTTTCCAAGAGGTTGATATAGATTCTACGAGAAGCTATCACGTTGATCAATACGCGCTTTTGTCTGAGGCGTTTTCCGATTATTCACGTGTTAAGGCTATAAACTACGATTCTGCATACCTTATGTATCCTATTCTTGAGCCGCACGGCGCATCGTACAGCTCTATGGCGACCTTCTCTCGCTTCAACATACAGTCGTCACTCCGTCGCTCTTTCCCCATATCCACATCGCTCTCCAAATTCCTTGACCTCGACCGTTGCTACAGCGTTTCGAGAGTTATGACAGACAACGGCAAGGAGCTGGTTATCTACAACGTGCATAGCTCTGCATACGGTGGCAGCGATGAGATCCGTACTGCGCAGATGACCATGCTTATGAACGATATGAAGGCGGAATACGATAAAGGTAACTACGTTATTTGCGGTGGAGACTTTAACCACGATTTTACCGGAGACTCTACTCAGAAGCTGAATGACGGTATGGGTACGCTTGATTTTGGTTGGGCGCAGCCTTTCCCGGATGAGCTTATCCCGGACGGATTCTCACGCGCTATCACATACAGCGGTGAGTACAATCCCACCTGCCGCGATTGTGACATCCCTTATGAGCGCGGCAACTTCACCATTATCGTTGACGGCTTCATCGTCTCGGATAACGTCAGAATCGTTGAAGTGGAAAATATTCTCACAGACTTCACGTATTCCGATCACGCACCCGTAGTTATGAAGTTTGTGCTTGAATAAGCATAAAAGACAATTAGTATTTACAAATAAGGTGTTTAGCGAAAGAAAAAAGCCTGCTTTTTGATAAGCAGGCTTTTTTCTATTTTATTATGATTCCTCGGTTACGGTAAGTCCTGTGAGAGCCTCAAACGTGGGTAACTCATAGCAGGGGAAATAGATTCCGTAGGTCTCACCGTCCTTTTCTATCTCGAGGATATAGTGGGGCTTAGATCTTATACCGATGTTGGTCCGTTCGATCTTGTACTTCTTGTACTCACCCTTGTTAAAGGGCTCCTCCTTGTTCCACGTGGATAGGAAAGCGGCTTTGTTTACCTTGCGTATGGTCTTGAGGGTTTCATGCGGGAAGGTGTAGAGCGAGCTTACGTCTGCGATGCAGAGAGCGTAGCCATCGCGATATACGCGGTAAACGTGATTGATGAATGTCGGAGACGTTATCTTAACGTTATTATCTTTATACTTAAAGCTAAAGAGAAGAATGTCGGCTGCAGATGAGGAATCCTTGGGCACACCGAGATTCTCAAAGGCCTCGTCTGCGTATTTCTCGAGTGTTTCCATCTGTGCCTTTGCATTCTCGTCGGAGTATACCTTTCTTTGCTTCATCTTGGAATAGAACCAAATTATAGTTGCGGGGATAAGCGAAAGTATGCCGGTTACACATATCACGGGCGCATTTTTGAAAGCCTGACTAAAGCTCACGTCAGGGCGGAGCATTGATCCAACGACCAATATACCGTAGAAAAATGCGAGGTGTTGAATTATCGTGAGCGCTGAAGGTACGTTTGCTTTTTCGATAGTAGATTCGATGGCAGAGGTCGCTTCGTCCATCCTCTGTAAAATCTCATTGTCAACTTCTTTAGTTAGAAATTTATCTGCGTAGAAGGTCTGATTTTTCTTACCATTGGTAAGGTCAAAACCGAATAGCGGCTTCATAATACCAATCTCCTTTCATCTCTTTATAACAGAGCAGCAGTTTATTCCGTAATATCTGAATGCCTCGATAGCTTCATTATTTATTATTTCACCCGACACGACGATCGGTACTGCGGGCGGACATCCGACGGTTACGGCGGATAGGATTCTGCCGTTTGCTTCGTCGATCGATATCTCCTCTGCGGAGGACATAGTTGCCTCGCGGGGTGTCATTGCTCGTTCGGGAAGAGAAAGCGTCGGAGGTGCAACGGTTATTTTATCCTTTTTCGGGAGAGCGGCCAATACTCTCTCGAGCATCTCTATTTCACCGTCATTAATCTCGGGAGTCGGCATAAGCACCAGGTAATCCGGATCGCAAAATTCACATACGATGCCGTTTTCCTCAAGGTGATCGGCAAGCTCGTAGCCAGTATATCCGTACGACTTAGGCGCGAGCGTCAGCTTCATAGGCTCGTTGCCGATAAGCTCATAGCCGTGTGCCTCGAGCCTTTTTTTCATAGAGTCGAGCTTCTTTGTGAAGCACTCGAGCTTATCAGAGTAACCGTCATTGATATATGCGTTTGCCTTATCGAGTGACGCAAGTATGAGGTAGGACGGACTCGTCGAGCCAAAGAGCGCCATAGCACCCTTAACACGCGCCAAGATATCCTTTGGCATACTGCTTGAGACGTGCAGATATCCCGCGCCGGTAAGGCAAGGCAGAGTCTTGTGAGCCGAGTCTGCACACATATCGGCACCGAGTGCGATAGGGTGTCTTGACGGCTTTGTAAACGCGAGGTACGCGCCGTGTGCGTTGTCGACGAGAAGCAATACGCCACGTCTGTGGCAGACCTCTGCCAACGCTCCGATATCTGACGTATTGCCGAGATAATCGGGCGAGGTTATATAGACTGCGGTGGGCATAACCGACATCGAGTCGAGCTTGTTTGAAAGCTCTTCAGCGCTTGGATTACAGGAGAGATAAGACTCGTTGCCGCATATCCACTCGACGTTAAAGTCAATCAGAGCTGCCGCGCTGACGAACACCTTGTGCGCGTTTCTGCCGGCAAGGATAAGCGCGCGCTCACCCTTTTTCACGAGAGTCGCAAGGTAGAGCATAGCTCTTATCGAGAGCGACGAGCCCTCGGTAGAGTAGAAGGTGCGGGCACCGAAAAGCGCCGATGCATTATCCTCGCTCTCCTTGATTATCCCGCTCGCCTCGTACAGACTGTCTGCGCCTTTTATCTCGGTGAGATCCAACCTTTCAATATCTCCGATGCCTTTATGACCGGGCATATGTAATCTTAAGTTGTCATCATTCGCGTATTTTTCTAAAAAAGAGCAAATAGGAGTATTCATATTACTCGAATTCCTTTGCTATCGCAAGCATTATAGCGCATTCCATTCTCTTTTTGAAGAGCTCACAGCCCTTCTTGTAAATACCCGTGACAGAGCCTGTTGCGTGGTATGCGTTTGCAGCACATCCGCCCGAGCAATAGAGCTTTGCCCAGCAGTCGCGACACTCTTCCTTTGCATATACGTTACAGGAAGCAAACTCTGCCTGCTTCTCCTTGTTGGTTACACCTACGTAGATGTCACCGAGTCTGTAGCTCTCGTCACCAACGAACTGGTGGCAGGGGTAGAGATCACCCCAAGGGGTAACTGCCATATATTCTGTTCCCGAGCCACAGCCGGAAATTCTCTTATAAATACAGGGGCCGCCCTTAAGGTCGATCATGTAGTGGTAGAAGGTGAAGGGGCGTCCCTCCTTATGTCTTTCGAGCATAAGCTCAGCGAGCTTTTCATACTGTTCAGAAACGATCTTTATATCCTCGTCGGTAAGCTCGGAGGGGTCACCCGCAGCGCATACAACAGGCTCCATACTCAGCTCGTTAAAGCCGAGATCAAGCATCACTTTTATATCCTCGAGGAAGTCGGGGTTTGCGTGGGTGAACGTGCCGCGCATATAGTAGTTTTTACCTTCTCTTGCCTCGACAAGCTTCTGAAACTTTGGTACTATTTTGTCAAAGCTACCCTTGCCGGCATAATCTACTCTGAATTTATCGTGTATCTCCTTGCGTCCGTCAAGGCTGAGTACTACGTTTGACATCTCCTTGTTGGCAAAGTCGATCACGTCATCGTCAATAAGCACACCGTTGGTTGTGAGGGTAAAGCGGAAGTTCTTGCCCTTTTCCTTTTCGATGCTTCTTGCATATTTAACGAGATCCTTTACCACCTCAAAGTTAAGTAAAGGCTCACCGCCGAAGAAGTCAACCTCGAGATTTCTTCTTGTACCGGAGTTTTCAATGAGGAAGTCGAGCGCGCGCTTGCCGACCTCATAGCTCATAACCGCTCTTTCACCGTGGTAATGGCCTTGACTTGCAAAGCAATAGGAACAATTAAGGTTACAGGTGTGAGCGATGTGCAGACAGAGCGCCTTTACGACACCCGCGGTCTTTGCCTTGAGCTGATCTGCCATAGGCTCGAAGGTATCGGGGGTAAAGAGCTTGCCCGCATCCTTAAGCTCGACGATCTGTTCGTAGCACTCACCTATATCCTCTTTTGTAATATCTTCATTTGATTTGTATTTTTCACATAACTTGACAAGGATTTCTTCCTTTGTGTTTTTCTCAAACATCTCGATTATGTCATAAGCAACGTCATCCACAACGTGCATAGCACCTGAGCAGATGTCGAGCACAATATTATATCCGCCAAGCTTATACTGATGTACCATTTTATCTATCCTTTCGAAAATCTCCCGTAAGGCAAAAGGAATACTAACGACTTTCTTTTGCAAAAGGGAAGAATAAACACTAAAAAAACCCGCCTATAAGACGGCATTTTTTAAAGAATTACTTCTTGCTCTCACACTGCTGGTTAGCAATACCGCAGCTGGTCTTGCAAGCAGACTGACAAGAGGTCTGGCACTCGCCGCAGCCGCCGTTCTTAGCGCTCTGGCAAAGATTCTTAGTTTCAATAGTCTTGATGTGTTTCATATCAACACCTCCATATAAGTTTTATTCATATGTGACTATTGTATCATATATTTTTAAAAAAAGCAATATGATATTACAAGTTTTTTTAAAAAAATAAAATTTAATCTGTTTTAAATAAATTAGTCGTATGTGATTGACATAACATTTTATTTGTGTTATAATATGGCATATCTAAGGTATTTTTCTTTTGGAGGAATATAATGAAGTTTATCGGTAATCTTATTTGGTTCTTGTGTTTGGGCTTTTGGATGGCTCTTATCTATTTTGTGATAGGACTCGCCCTTTGCATCACTATAATCGGCATACCAATTGGTAAGCAGTTCTTTAAATTTGCACGTTTTGCTATCCTGCCCTTTAGAGCTTCTATGGGCACGGACTTTGACCGCCACCCGATTGCAAATATCCTTTGGATAGTCTTTGGCGGAGCAGAGCATGCTCTTATGCATCTTACCATAGGTGTTCTTCTTTGCATCACTATCATCGGTATACCTTTTGGTAAAAAGTTCTTCAAGCTTGCCGCCCTTACTTTGATGCCGTTTGGTTCAACAGTAGTTCTGTAAAAGTAAAATAAAGTTGTCATTTTTGACTATGTATCAAAACCAACCGCAAAAAACGGTTGGTTTTATCTTTCTTATAGCTTTGAAATAAGGTGAAATTATGATTAACGAATATATAAAAAACAACCTCAAAAAAACATTAAGAGAATGCAAGGTGGATAACTATCCATTCTTTGCTTTGCCAAAGCAGTATAACGTTCCCTGCGCCTCGGGGATGTTTCAGGAGATGTATTACTGGGACACCTATTTCACCAACAGAGGACTTATTATTGACGGTGATGTGGAGCAGGCAAAGAATAATACAGATAATCTTATTGCAATGGCGGAACGCTTTGGCTTCGTTTTAAACGGCAACCGCGCTGAATTCTTAAACAATTCTCAACCGCCGTTTATGTCACAGGCAGTAAGAGAGGTTTATGAGGTAATTAAGGACAAGGATTGGTTAAAATCTGCGTTGCCTGCAATACAAAAGGAGTATACCTTCTATACCGCAGCGAGGAATACCGAAATAGGTCTTTCAAGATACGATGCTGTTATGCCCATATCAGACAGCCAAAAGAAAAGAGCGGTAGAAATGCTAATAGAGCGTCTCGGATATACCCCGGATGTTTCCTATGATGAGCTTGCGCGCGGACTTTATGCTGTAGGTGAGAGCGGATGGGATATCAATCCGAGAATGACATACCATGCATACGATTATGCTGTGGCGGAGCTTAACTCACTTATCTACTCAATAGAAAGCAATATGGAGTTCTTTTGTCGGGAGCTTGGGCAAATGAGTGAAGCAGACGTGTGGAAGAGTAGAAAGAATGCGCGTGCCGAGCTTTGCCGCGAGTATTTAAAGGGTGATGACGGTATCTTTTACGACTACGATCTTGTAAATGGAGAGCGCACATCGCTCTTTAGTGCAGCTTGCTATTATCCCTTATATTTCGGCATGGCGACCGACGAGGAAGCAAAAGCTGCTCTCCTAAAGTTGCCCGAGCTTGAGACCGAGTGGGGTATCGTGACTGCAGAAAGATGCGATCACATAAAAGGGACGTTTCAGTGGGGATATCCAAACGGCTGGCCGCCTATGCAACAGATAGTCGTCGGCGGACTGTTAAGATACGGGTATGTTGAGGATGCCGAGCGTATAGCAAGTAAGTTCCTTGCTCTGATGGAAAAATCCTTTGCAGAAACCGGTCATTTGTGGGAAAAATACGACGTGGTGAAGGGAAGTGCCGATGCTCTTGCGGAATACGAAACTCCCGCTATGCTCGGTTGGACCTACGGTACGTACAGAGTTTTCTCAAAGCTTTTATCCGAATGACAAAAAGAGGTTTACTATGATAGAATCAAAGTTGAGCTTCGCATCTGCGGGTGAAATACATCTCGGCGGTTATGGCGGAGAAATGATGAAATACATTCTCGAGCATCAGCTGCTTGATGTTGATACTTGGGCACTCCTTGTTGATCAGTTCAGACGTAAAGAGGATGGTAAAAACGGAGGATGGCGCGGAGAATATTGGGGAAAGATGATGCGTGGAGCAAGTCTTACCTACCGTGCGACAAAGAACGAGAAGCTGTATTCTGTGCTCGTAGATACTGTTAATGATATGCTCACAGTACAGGACAAGCTCGGCAGGTTTTCTACCTATTCGGTTGATACTGAATTCCATGATTGGGATATGTGGGCGCGCAAGTACGTCATACTCGGTATGGCATACTTTACCGATATATGTAAGAGTAAAGCTCTTAAGTCAAGAATAATTTCCTCTCTTAAACGTCACGCAGATTATATTATGGAGCATGTAGGGGAGGGGAAAATTTCCATACTCGACACCTCATCGCGTATCGGCGGCTTGAACTCTGCATCGATACTTGAGGCATTTGTAAGGATGTATACTCTAACGGACGATAAGAAATACCTCGACTTCGCTTCTTACATAATCTCTACGGGAATGTGCAAGGGCGCAAACATTGTTGATCTTTGTCTAAAAAAAGAGCTCTACCCCTATCAGTTTCCGGTGACTAAGGCTTACGAGATGATGAGCTGCTTTGAGGGGTTGCTTGAGTACTATAAGTATACAGAAAATCCCAACCATCTTTTGGCAATTGAAAACTTTGTGGATATGTTGGTTAAAACCGACTATACCATTATCGGCGGATCGGGATGCCGCCACGAGTATTTGGATAATTCAACACTCACACAGACCGAACCTGCAACCGAGGTCGTAATGCAGGAGACCTGCGTTACCGTCACCTTTATAAAACTTTGCTCAAAGCTTCTCTCACTTACCGGCAATGCAAAGTACGCGGAGTATATCGAGAGATCCGGACTTAACGTAATGTATGGCGCGGTGAATAACGAGAAGCAGTTTATGAGGCGTGCATTCGTAAGAACATGGCTTCCCGGCGGCGAGGTGTTTGTTATCAATGAGCGAGAGGTGTATCCCTTCGACAGCTATAGCCCCTTGTATCAAGACAGACGAGGCATAAGGTGTGGAGGTGTTCAGCTTCTCGGTGAGGGAAGGCATTATGGTTGCTGTGTTTGTATCGGAAGTGCGGGAACTGCTATTATGGGTTTGTTTGCGCTGATGAAGAATGAAAACGGAGTCTATGTTAATCTTTATAATGACTGCCGATTTAACACCGAGATTGACGGGGAGCGTGTTCGTCTTGACGTCAAGGCTGATCCGTATAGCTCAAACGGTGCTAAAATCAAGGTTTATGGTAAGGGTAAATGCTTTACGGTTGCATTAAGAATTCCCACTTGGGCACAGAATTTTACCGTGCGTATTAACGGAGAAAATATGGATGCCGAAAAGCAAAACGGTTATCTTCTTTTCAGCAGAATTTGGGATAAGGATATAGTCGAGATCAGCTTCAAAGCACCGGTAAAAATGCGTGTGATAAACAAGAAGATTGCCTTTACAAAAGGCCCGATAACACTCGCTAAGGATGCAAGACTCGGGGAAGTAAATGCACCTATTGATATAGCAGTAAGAAACGGAAAAACGGTTCGCGCAAGGCGTATTAAGAATGATGTCTTCGACAGTAATATCGCCTTTCTCCTAAAGACAAGAGATGGCGAAATCACTCTGTGCGATTATGCTCAGGCAGGTAAGAATTACGATGATGAAAACTCAAAGATTACCGTTTGGATGGATCATAAATAAGCTTTATTTATAACTTAAGCTTACATTTTAAATTTATATAACAAAAAAACAGCAAGGAACGTTCTGGGCATCCTTGCTGTTTTTTTAATTGAGTTTTTAGTTTTGTCCGTAGTAAGCATTTTTTCCGTGCTTACGGAAATAGTGCTTGTCGAGAAGATGTTGCTTTATTCTCGGAGTCGAGGGGTTAAGCTGTTCGGTGAGGTGTGCCATTTTTGCGACCTCCTCAAGAGTGACTGCATTTTCGACAGCCTTTTCGGGCGTTTTTCCCCATGTGAATACTCCGTGATTTTTAACGAGCATTGCGGGTATTGCATCAACGTCTGTTACAGCTTCGGCTATAACTTTTCCTGTGTTAAGTTCATACGCTTCATCTATTTCCTCATCGGTCAGAGAACGCGCACAGGGAACATCTCCGTAGAATGCATCGGCGTGAGTTGTACCGTATGCCGGAATACATCTGCCCGCCTGCGCAAACGCGGTTGCATACGTGGAATGAGTGTGTACTATACCGCCAAGGGCAGGGTACTCGCGATAAAGATACAGATGTGTCGGAAGGTCGCTTGACGGCTTGTATTTGCCCTCTATAACATTACCTTCGATATCCACTACTACCATATCATCTGCCGTCATTTTATTGTAGGGGACTCCGCTTGGCTTAATAACAACAAGTCCGCTTTCTTCATCCTTTGCTGAAACGTTGCCCCACGTCAATACTACGAGTCCGTGCTTGACGAGAGCAATATTTTGTTCAAATACTTTTTGCTTTAAATTCTCTAACATCAAAGCACCTCCGAGGCTAAGCGTTCTACCGCAAGGCCTTTTTTGTATTTTACCATAAATGCACCGAATGCTTTAATTTCTTCCTCGTTTGCCTCTATCGTTGTACTCTCCGTATCGCAGAATATCTTTGCGAGGAAGTCGGTTAAGCTCTCTTTACCGAGATAACGGTACATAGCTAACAGGGCAATGCCCCAAGCACCGCCTTCGCCCGCGTTTTTCATAACTGTGACGGGTGAGTTGATTGCCGCTGACATTGCGCTTTGTCCGACATCGGGAGTTTTAAATAAGCCTCCGTGACCGCATACTCGTTCAATCTCTACGTTCTCGTTTTTGAGTATCTCGCATCCCATAGCAAGAGAGCCGAGTGCAGAGTATATATGCATCTTCATAAAGTTTGATAGACTAAGCTTGCCGCCGGGCACTCTTGCAATAAGCGGAATTCCGTTTGCCACACCCGCGATAGGTTCACCTGAGAGAAAGTTATATCCTATAAGACCGCCAACGTCACCGTCAGCTTCAAGGGATTTTTTGTAAAGAACTTCAAAGAGCTCTCCGCGGCTGATTTTACCGCCTCCGAGTGCAATAATTTCTTCAAAGAGATTTGTCCATGCGGTCATCTCCGAGGTGAAATTGTTGACGTGCACCATAGCTACGGGCGCACCGTCAGGAGTTGTAACGACGTCTATCTCCTTGTAGTAGGATGAAAGATCTTTTTCAAGCACCGCCATAAGGAATGCCGACGTACCTGCCGATACGTTTGCGCTCTTTGGCGTTACGCTATTTGTCGCAACCATTCCCGTGCCTGCATCTCCCTCAGGAGGACAGAGCATACATCCACTCTTTAAATTACCTGTAGGATCAAGCCACATTGCACCCTCCTCGGTGAGCGTGCCTGCATCCTCTCCTGCTAATAAAACGGTAGGTAAAAGACAATTAAAGTTAACATTTACCCCATTTTTCGCAAGAAGTGCATCAAATTTTGTGAGCATATCCTTGTTGTAACCGTCATTTTTTATAGGGAACATACCCGAGGCATCACCGACTCCAAGAACCCTTTTACCCGTCAGCTTATAATGTACATAGCCGGCAAGAGTAGTGAGAAAGCTCACGTTTTTTATATGCTCCTCGCCGTCAAGTACAGCCTGATAATAGTGAGATACGCTCCAACGCATAGGTACGTTGAATGAGAACAACTCACTCAACTGATCTGCCGCTTTTTCTGTATTTGTGTTTCTCCAGGTTCTGAATGGAACGAGAAGATTATCGTCCTTGTCAAATGCAAGATATCCGTGCATCATAGCTGAGATACCTATTGCGGAGATTTCGCATAGATTCTCACCGTATTTCGCCTCGTAATCCTTGGCAAGGCAAAGATAGCTTTCTTGAATTCCGACTTCTACATCTTCGAGTGCGTATGACCAAAGACCGTCTATCAGCTTGTTCTCCCACTCGTAAGAGCCGGTCGCAATAACAGCGGCATATTCGTCCGTAAGCACGGATTTAATCCTCGTTGAGCCGAGCTCTATTCCCAAGAATATATTTTTCATATCCGTTACCTTAACTTCCATATTAGATCGGCAATAAGAAGCTTTTCTTCAAGAGCCTCTACAGTTGTGTCCTTACTTATATGTACGAACTCAATTCCCATAATATTTGCAAAATCCTTCATCATCTCGGCACTTACGTCATAAGAAAGCACCGTGTGATGCGCTCCGCCTGCACATATCCAGCACTCTATTCCGGTGGTAAGGTCGGGAAGGGGCTTCCACATTACTCTTGCTACGGGGAGATTGGGCATATCCATGATCGGCTTTACGCATTCAATATCCTGACAGATCAGACGGAGTCTGCCGCCCATATCCACAAGGCTGACAACTATAGCAGGTCCTGCCTTGCCCTCAAATACAAGTCTTGCGGGGTCCTTCTCATTCATACCGATGCCGAGGTGGTGTGTTTCTATTCTCGGTCTGCCATCTGCAAGGCTCGGACAAACCTCAAGCATATGCGCACCAAGACTATATTCGTTTCCTTTTTCGAGGTGGTAGGTGTAGTCCTCCATAAATGCAGAGGCACCGTTTCCATTTTCACCCATAGCCTTCATTATAGCCGTCATAGCCGCAACCTTCCAGTCACCCTCACCGCCGTAGCCGTAGCCCTTTGACATAAGGTGCTGAGAGGCAAGTCCGGGGAGCTGCTCCATACCGTAAAGATCCTGGAACGTGTTTGAGAACGCGAGACAGCCTTCACGCCTCATCATTTTTTCCATTGCGATCTCTTCGCGCGCTTGGTAGCGTATTGCGTCTGTATTTTCTGTATCAATATCGTATTTTTCGGTGTATTCGGTCATGAGAGCATCGATTTCCGCTTCGGAAACGGCATTCATCTCCTTAACGAGATCGCCGACTGCCCAAGTGTTGACTTGCCAACCGAGCTTGGTCTGTACTTCGACCTTATCGCCTTCGGTTACGGCAACCTCTCTCATATTGTCACCAAAGCGCATTACCTTCAGCTCGCGGGAAACTGCAACGCCTACCGCGGATTTCATCCAAGAGCCAAGACGACCGATTACGCAATCATCCTGCCAATGTCCTGCGATAACCTTGCGCGGGATACGGAGTCTTGCGGCGATAAAGCCGTGCTCTCTGTCACCGTGAGCCGCCTGGTTGAGGTTCATGAAATCCATATCTATTTCATCGTTCGGTATTTCGCGGTTATACTGTGTTGCGAGATGACAGTAAGGCTTTTGCAGTGAGGCAAGGCCGTTTATCCACATTTTTGAGGGCGAGAAGGTGTGGCACCAAGTTATGATGCCTGTACATTCCATATCGTAGTTTGCTTCTCGCACTATGCTTGTGATCTCAACATTGCTCTTTGCCGTTCCTTTATATACAATGGGGTAGGGGAGCTTACCGCTCTCGTTGAGATGCTTTACCATTTCCTTGGCGCGTGTATCAACAGTGTTTAACACGTCATCACCATACAGAGTCTGACTTCCTACCAATAACCAAAAGCTTCTTTTCATTTTTGTCTCTCCGAATAATTTTAAATATTTAGGGGCATTTTAAACAATTATAACATATTATCGGTTCAAAATCAATAGCTTATTTTTGCTGTAAAACTTCCGTTATACTTCTGTAGAAAGTTCTCTGCAGTTACTGTGAATTTTTAAGAAACCTCGTCACCGACAAAAGCAAAAGCAGCAAGGAAGTTACCGAAGCATTTATCTATGATCTGTACCGTTATTTGCAGCTTTCTATCCTCTGTAAAGCGTAGAGATACAAGCATCCGAGTACATATATCTAATTATTTACGAGGACGAAATTTCTGCCTCCTCGTGTCTTGTTCTTTCAAATATACCTTTCTCCCCACATGCTATACATATCAAGGTATTTTGCTGTATTTTTAACCATTTCATCAAATAGTTGTCTTGAATCGTTAAGGTTAAGAGTAACAAGAGGATCGTTAGCAAATGCCAAGAACGCCTTATCAAGATCACGCTCTATAGCTGCCTCTACAACAAGCTCCTGCGATGCAACTATACGGGAGATAAGAGGATAGATATTCATAGGAAGATCGCCTGCCATTATAGGCTCTACCGAGTTAGCCGAGAAGTAGGCGTTTGTTTCTACAACTGCACCGAGAGGAAGGTTCGGTATCTGCCCCATATTGGGCAAATTTACGTTTGTCACCATCGTGCTAAGGCCGAGTATCGCTCTCATCTGATTAACACCGTCCTCGCCCGTTTCGGATAGCACTATATCACGTCCTTCAAGTCTTTCTCGGCTCTTTTCAAGGCGTTTTTGTAGGTTTTCTTTTCTCCAGGACACGGGAGTGAGTCCAAATCCCCACTCTCTGACAGCCTCGGGAGAGGATAGATACCATTTACCCTCGCAGAATTCCGCAAGATGACGGTCTCCCGCCGCGGCAATGAGTCCGTATCTCTTGAACAGATCAAACTTAACACGGTGACTGCACTCAAAACAGTTGTTCATCCAGTTGTCATCCTTGCCCTTGACGTATCCGGTTTCATAGTACTTGTCTACGAACTCCTCATAGATAGGGAAGAGATCAAGGATTTTGTACTGCGCTGAGGTGAGCCAAGTGAAGTGGTTTATTCCCGTAACACCTACTCTTATTTCCTCACGCGGAATGCCCTTTATACCGCACATATCTTCAAGCATACTTGCGAGCAGCTTCTGTGTACCGAACACCTCGTGACAACAGCCAAATGCCTTGATACCGGGGAAGGTCTTGTAGAGCATTCTGACCGTCATAGTCATTGGATTGGTGTAGTTAATTACCCACGCGCCCGGACAATATTCCTCTATCCCTTTTGCTATTACCTCAATCATAGGGAGCAGACGAAGTGCGCGAATGATTCCGCCCGGGCCGCTTGTGTCGCCTACAGATTGATAAATACCGTATTTTTCGGGAGTGTGTACGTCGCTCTCCATTTCATCAAAGGTAGCCGGGAGGATAGAAATAACCACAAAGTCAGCTCCGTCGAGAGCTTCGCCGAGCGTAGGCGTTGCCCGATATGTCCAATGTGATTTTGCACCTTCAGCATTATTAAAAAGATTTCCTATGATCTCATTGTTTTTGGCTGCCTCTTGATCTATGTCGTATAGACGAACCTCGCCGCTCATATCAGGGCAGGAAACAAGGTCACTCATAAGTCCCCACGCCCATCCTCGCGAGCCACCGCCTACATATGCGATTCTTACACCCTCAGCACCCTTTTCTGTGAATACCATAGCTTTCTCCTTTTTGAATTGATATTATCAACCGTAAAGTGTGGTTACATCTTAATTCTACATCATAAAAATCTATATTTCATTGATATTTTTGACAGTATTTCTTGATTATTTTGATATAATTTTCAGCTCTTTTTTTGCCTGTGTAAAATGTGCATTTCTTTCATATTCAAAAGTTTGTTTACAATATAAAAATCTCCCTCTGCCACACGTAGCAGAGGGAGATAAAAGAATATTTAGTTGATATCTTTTGTTTTATACCGAATTTGGTAATTTAGTTAGTAGTTTTTGCACTACCGTCATCATTAACTATGGAATTACCGCTGTCGTCGATCCAGTAGTTTCTGTCAGGTCTTCCCGACGCATCATAGTCGGTGAAGTTCTTGTAGTGACCGGTTTCCTTACAATCACTAGGTGGATTCTTTAAATGAGGATGGTTATGATATATCCATGTGTAACCGTTCTTCTTGTATAACTCCATAAATCCTGCATTAAGGTCAACGATCTCTCTACCGCCTTCTGTCTTTAGGAAGAATATTCGAGAGCCGTCGCCGAGAGTATCATCCCAAGCACCGGTAGCATCTGTTTGGGTAAGTGCAACCCACTCGTCATAACTTCCTTCAAAGTAAATCGTTATCTGCTGACGATCGTCAAACAGAGAAATCCATCCTAACTTTCCAGGGAATATTCCGTCGGCAAGAGAAGTCATAGTATTAGGAATTCTAACTGCCGCAAGATCATTGAATCCACCAAACGCATCATCGTCGATCTTTGTTACAGGAATGTTTCCAACATAACCCGGAATAGAAATGCTTGTATTGCTGGAACTGTTTTTTACACCAGTAACCCAATACTCAATAAGCACACCAGTATTAGGATCATATTTAGGTGTCAACGTGATAGAATCGCTGGAAATATTAAGCTTGACTCTTACAACTATATCGTCAGTAGCAGTTGTGAATCCAAGCGAATTTATATCCTTATCCCAGGTTGCCTGAATGACTTTTCCGGTGCTGTCAACCTGCTGCTGAACCGATGCCAGTGCATTTGCTATAGCTGTGGTGTCGAGCGAATGGTTATTACCGGTATCAAAGGTTTCGTAATGAAGAACCTTTCCGTCATGGTTAAGGAAATATACGTTATACTCGTTGGACCATTCGGGATAAAGCACGATGTCAACAAGGTTTTCTTTATTGATTTTTGTATTATACTTCCATTCTCCGTTTTCATAAGTCGCATACTTAGTACCGTTTGCATCTTCCCAAGCAAGAAGGGTCTTGTTGCCGTTGGTAACATCAGGAATCTTATGTTTATTATCGATATTGTTGTCAGCCAACTGTTTGATCGTCTGGTTACCGTTAGCCATTTCGTCGCCGGTTATATACCAAACGTCTTCAATGTGACCGTCGCCACCGATGAAGGTTATAGTGAACTTACCAAATTCAACACCTTCGTGATTAGGCTGACCATAAACGCCCTGACCGCCGCCGTAAAGCTGATTGAACGGAAGAATAACGGTACAGTCGTCGTCAGCATCGTGAATGTGGAGATCATCGTCAACGATATTTCCTGCTGCATCAACGGGATGACCGTATCTGGGGTTGGAATAAGCGGAATTGTACAAGCTGGGCTGAACTCTTACCCAAGGATAATTATACGCATTAAAGCCGCTTTCGGTTACGTTGTTCTGGTTGGTGAACTCACAGTATGCGTAATCTGTCCAAGTATAGTCATAAATAACTATGCAACCATCGCAAGTAAGGTAAGGCGCAGTTGCAACGGTTCTACCGTCTGCATCGGTGGTAGCTCTGTCGGTGTTACCGATAAGCATTCCCGCGCGACGGTATGCATACCACTGATATGCGCTTGTTACGTCGTTGTAAACGTCAAGCTTACAAGAAACGTCAACGTGAGTCATATTGATCTTGGTTTTACCGCTATCATCCCAATATGCGCCGATAACGCCGCCTACGGGAGCGTCGAAGTCACCCCAAAGGGTTCCTACGGTAACGGAAGAACCAACGTGAACGTTGTTAAAGTTCATGATGCTATCTTGAGCTACACCGTTCTCAAATCTCGGGCTTACCTCACCGACGACACCGCCGGCAGGACGCTGATAGTTAGCAATGCTTGCGTGATAAATGTAAATGTTTTCAAACGTACAATTACCCTGAGCAAGACCTACAAGAATACCTGCTTCAACGCACTCTACTACAACGTTTGAGTGCTTGAGGGTCAGATTCTTGATAGTTGCATCCTTAACAGCGCCAAAGAGACCGAAACCGCAGTTGGTGTAGGTGTAGTCGGTTTTGGTATTTGCTTCAAGGTCCCAACCGTTCTGCCATAGACCGTGAATTGCATGTCCAGCTCCGTCAAAAGTTCCCATAAAGACCTTGCCGGCAGCACCGCCTGCATTGTAGGCACTGTTATCATATCCCCAGCCGATAGGATCGAACTGGTTGGCGGTCTCGTCGTGGTGGTTGAGAATAACGTCACAGGAAAGCTTAACGAACTTACCTGCAAAGGTCGTATCTCCTGTCCAAGACTCAACCTTGCCATCTACGATGTCACGGAAATATGCAAGCTGGCTTGCATTTGCTATAAGATAAGGTTCAGCCTGAGTACCAGAACCGCCGGCAAAAGCGGTGGCAGATTTACCGTCCCAATGCTCGTTAGCAACTACGGTAACCTCAGAGAAGGTCGCCATGGAAAGTATAAGATCACCTGTTACCGCATTGTAGTAGAACTCGTTATGCTCATCGAGATCTGCCAAGGTGGGTACTGCGATCATCTGTATAGTCTGTCCGTCCTCCACGTGGTAGAGTCTGATACTGTTGTCGTTAATACCGGGACGAACGAAATCTCTAAGAGTGATCTGCATAGGAATCGTATTATCCTCGGATACGCCATCCATATGTACGTCGATGGAGAGAACTTCTTCGTCTATGCTCTCGTCGATCTCTACGTTAGCCTCGCTCTTGGATACGGTCTGTACGGTGAGGTTAAGCTCGGTTGTGCCATCAGCAAGCTGAACGCCTGCGGGAACGGACGCGCTGAGATCTCTCTGCTCACTTCCTACGAAAACGGGCTCGGCCAACTGACCGCTATCGCTCACCTGATTTGCAACAGACTTCTTCTCGGAGAGATTGATCTTTGCCTTGGGGAACAATGCGCCTATGTCGTAGTTATCGTCGAAGCTGTCAAATTCGCCGGTATACTGAGTAGCAACGAGGCTTACACCAACCTCAATGCTTGCCTCCTGACCGCGTCTGTCATTATTCATATTGAAGAGGTTATCGTTTGCGCTCGGCTCCCACCAGATCACTATACCGAAAACGTCATTCTCGCCGGCAGTAAGGTCTCCGGGGAGAGTAAAGCTCTCAAGTGAAGTAAAGGAAGTGAGTGCCTGCACGTTTTCGCGAGTGTATACAAAGTTTTCGTCAACGATTGCTACCTTAAGCATGGATGCAAAGGAAACACCGTCAACTACCGTCGCGTTGCGTGCGTTGAGAGTGAACTCGTACTTGAGGTTAAGCGAACCCTCATTTGCTACAGTGAATTTTTCCCAAACCATTGCGCCGGGCTCCCACAAGTCGGAGTCAACGTCGTCAAAGAGCTTGGTACTGCCGTCAACCGGCTTGTCCACTCCGTTTGTGCCGTTGTTAGCATGGTAAAGCTCAATGTCGAGATTACCGGATGCAATGATGTTGTTGTTGCTGCTTACTGAGTCGGTAAACCAGGCAAACGTTGTGCCAAGAAGCATGGAAATGCAGAGCAACAAAGAAACAAATGATGTCAAAAAGGTAGATTTGTTGCTATGTTGTTTTGCAAAGTTTGTTTTTCTCATCATGCGATCTCCTTATAAAATTAATAATAAATATCTTAACAGAATAACTTTACCACGTATCACCATAAAAGTCAATACTTTTTACTTATTTTAAAAGATTTACGTCGACGATTTGAATTTATCATATTATTGTCATTTTCAAAAAGTGTTTTCAAATGCGGTATTTTAAATATAAAATTTCGGATCAATTTTTTTGAGGGGAAGCACAACATACCTCCCCTCAACACTGTCTTTTTATGATAAATAATCAACATTTGACAATAATACTTTACATAAATTGTCATTATGGCAACACCGAGTTATTCATTCTTCGCTTTGAACCTTACTTATAACTGAGTGTTATCTTCGTGCTTGTATCATAGAGCATAGCTCGTATGGGAGCGATAAAAAACAAAGGTTTTAAGTCTATCATTTCCGCGTTTCCTTAGGGTGGTAACACACATTATATCGAAAGATTGCGGAAAGTCCAGAGGTTTTTGAAAGATTTTACTTATTATGATTTTACTTATTATCCCCGGAAGATTTTGCGGTGTTCAAAGAAGCGATCAACATACGTTTAATTTCTTCTGCCAACGAAAGAAGCCTATCAAAATCATAAGCAATCAAATTTGTTCGTTTTAATAAGGTTAACCAATAGATGCTTTCGCTTGTTTCTTTCAAAGAGATATGCAATTTTGAAATAAAATCCGCTTTACTGTTTCCATAAATAGCTTCATTGATATTTGCACCAACGCTTGTAGCAGAACGCAATAATTGCTTTGCAATCGTCGTGTCCTTTTTGCTTTTTGAAAAATCTTCGTAGAAAAGTACGATCTGCGTCGCAAAATCCATAGATTTTTCAAGTAATGGGCTATTCATAATCTTCACCTCTCTTCGAAAACATTATATCATACTTTTAACTAAAAATCAATGCTTTTCGACCAACGGGAGAAAAGCTACCTTTTCTTTTCTCTCTTATCTTTTATCTCTTCTCTGGAAAAGTCGCGCAGGAGATTTAGAGAAAAGTGAAGAGTGAAAAGAGAAAAGTGAAGAGTACAAAAAGAAAAAGCTGCTTGAGCGACTTTTCTTTTTGCTTGCGGAGATGGGATGTCTTGCCCAAACTGCTTTAAAGTTAGATTAGTGAAGTGGGTTATCTGCTATTCGTCGGTCGGACACGACGAATTACGCAGTATGCCGCCACTGTGGTGGCGGACATAGACCCCGACGTTTGTGGCGCTTTCGTTTTTTGTGGAACTTTGTTGGTTGTTTTAGGCTGTCGTGAGAGAGCAGTGTAGCGCTATT
>JAZRAE010000067.1:0-29331 GCA_045634385.1 Eubacteriales bacterium
CGATGAATATATCGCTCACGTAGTAGACAAAAAGTGTCCTGCGGGCGTATGTAAGAACCTTCTCTCCTTCAATATTGATCAGGATAAATGTATCGGCTGTGGTAAGTGTGCTAAGAACTGCCCTGTTGATGCTATTGTTAATTCCGATTACGTAGCTCCCGGTCACAAGCTTCCCTCTTACGCTATCGATACCGTTAAGTGTATCAATTGCGGTGCTTGTATGGCAGGCTGTAAGTTCGGCGCTATTGCTAAGATATAATGAAAGGAGTACGCAAAAATGGAAATGCTTAATTGTAAAGTTAACGGTATTGCTGTAAGCGTACCCAAGGGCGCAACCATTCTTGAGGCTGCGCGCGCAGCAGGTGTGGAGATCCCCACCCTCTGCTATATGAAAGAAAAGAATGAAATGGGTGCATGCCGTATCTGCGTTGTTGAAGCTACCGGTGCACGTGGACTTGTTACCGCTTGCGTATACCCCGTAACCGAGGGTATGGAGATCAGTACAAACACACAGAAAGTAAGAGATGCTCGCAAGACCACTCTCGAGCTTATCCTCTCCACACATGATATGAGCTGTCTTTCCTGCGTAAGATCCACCAACTGCGAGCTCCAGAAGCTCTGCCTTGAGTACGGTGTAGATCAGAATGCGTTTGCAGGATTTAAGCCTACTTATGAGCTTGACCTCTCTACCCCTCACCTTATAAGAGATAATAACAAGTGTATTCTCTGCCGTAGATGCGTTGCGGTATGTAACGAGCAGTACGTATCTGTTATCGGTGCAAATAACCGTGGTATTGATACTTGCATCGGTCAACCTTTTGATATTTCACTTAATGAGACTCCCTGTATCTCCTGCGGTCAGTGTACCGCTGTATGTCCTACAGGTGCTCTTGTTGAAAGAGATGATACAGATAAGGTTTGGGAAGCTCTCAATGATCCCTCAAAGCACGTAGTTGTTCAGACAGCACCTTCTATCCGTGCAACCCTTGGCGAGTGCTTCGGTATGCCTATCGGCACCAACGTTGAAGGAAAGATGGTTGCAGCTCTCCGCAGAATTGGTTTTAATAAAGTATTCGACACTAATACTGCGGCAGACTTCACAATCGTAGAGGAAGCAACCGAACTTCTTGATAGAGTAAAGAACGGTGGAACACTTCCTATGATCACGTCCTGTTCTCCCGGCTGGGTTAAGTTCTGCGAACTCTACTACCCCGAGTTCATCAGTCACCTCTCCTCCTGCAAGTCTCCTCAGCAGATGGGCGGCGCGCTCATCAAGACCTATTGGGCGGAAAAGATGGGTTACGATCCCAAGGACATCTTCGTAGTATCAATCATGCCCTGTACCGCTAAGAAATTTGAAGTACAGAGAGATGATATGTCTGCAGCAGGCGATGGTATCGTTGATGTAGATGTTGCGCTTACCACACGTGAGCTCGCTCGTATGATACAGAGAGCCGGCATTAAGTTCACTTCTCTTCCCGACGAAGAGTTTGATAATCCTCTCGGCGTTGATACAGGTGCGGCAGTTATCTTCGGTGCTACCGGCGGTGTTATGGAGGCGGCTCTCAGAACCGCTAACGACGTTCTTACCGGCAAGGACAACGATTCTATTGAGTTCCACGAGGTAAGAGGTACCGAGGGTCTTAAGGAGGCTACCTACAATATCGCAGGCATGGAGATCAAGGTTGCTGTAGCAAGCGGCGCAGCTAATGCAAAGCTCGTTATGGACAAGATCGCTAAGGGCGAGGCAGATTGGACCTTCGTTGAGATCATGGGTTGTCCCGGTGGTTGTGTAAACGGCGGCGGTCAGCCTATCCAGCCTCAGTACGTACGTGATACCGTAGACCTCAAGGCAGAGAGAGCTAAGGCACTCTACGCTCAGGATGAGGCTATGACTATGCGTAAGTCTCACCAGAACCCCATCATCAAGGAAGTTTACGAGAACTACTTTGAGGGCGGTTACGGTTGCCACAAGGCTCACCACACTCTCCACACCTCTTACGTTGCAAGAAAGAAGTATAACTAATATTTAGTTTTAAAAGGCACTGCGGATTATTTCGCAGTGCCTTGGATTTTTCTATTGACTATTAATTTCGGTTGTGATATAATTAATTTGCTACACAAAATTTAACACTTTTTCAAAAGGCGCTCTATAACTATAGAGTTTTTTCTGCATACAATGCGCATAATGTCAGTAATTAGCTTGGTAAAATCACAAGCTCCACTTACTGTCATTATGCTTTGCCTTATGCGTTAAGTTTTGTGTAGCAACAATCGGAGTTTGTGTTTTTCGGCGCGGCGCTTCGGTTGCCGCGCTTTTTGTTTTATATAATGTTTAGGAGGCATAGTATGGAAGTAAAAGTTGATAAAAGAGGAAAAATAACAATACCAAAGAAACTACGAGATAAATACAACCTACAGCCCGGCATTGTAATTAAAATTACCGATTATGATCCCAATCTTATGATAAAACCCATGTACACCTGCCCTACTTGCAAGAAGGCGCTACCTAAAGAATTATATGAAAAAGGCTCTTGTCTTGAGTGTCCCCCCCTAAAAGAATTACAATTTACTGAGATTGATCTAATCTGTTATCATTTATATTTATATACCTTATTTATCAGAAAACAGGCCATCAAAAGATAGCCTGTTTTTTCTTTATTTTTTGATTGTTTTGTATTTATCACTCTCAACGTAATATGTTGCCTCGCTGTCTGCAACATGAAGCGCAAACGCGAGTGGGAACATCTCAAACGCCGCGGAAACATTACGCTGATCCTCTGTCGACGAGTAACCCATATGATATCTAATAGCAAACGCCTCTTCTCTCTTAAGCATCATATAAGGAGAGATCATATACACGCTTTTCTCACCGTGACCGTAAGGAAGCTGATCATCATATTCAAAGGTATCTACTCTCTGCCAAACACCCTTTTCGTCCTTTACGTTTCTGAAGCCTTTTTTATATACGTTGACCTTGCAAAGGTCGTGCAAAAGAGCTACTATAGCAAGTGATTCCTCGCTATACTCAAAACCGAGCTGCTTAGCCTTATCGGAGCTCATATAAGCTACAAGGCAATCATAAACATTCAGCGAATGATCAAGCAATCCACCCTCATATGAGGAATGAAAACGAGAGCTTGCAGGTGCTGTGAAGAAGTCAGAATGAGGTGAAAGAAGAAACTGCAAAAGCTTATCAGAACCTTCTCTTGTTATCTTAGTTTTAAATATTTCTATAAATCTCGCCTTGTTATCCTTAAGCTCGTGAGTGTCGTTAAAAAGATTATTTTCCATATTATTCTCCGTTAAAAATACTGCATTAAAATTGTATCATACTTTTTTAAAAAATACAATAGTAAAATTAATCATTCAAAAAATCTTCTATCTCAATATATAGTTTTTCATCATTTTGGTAAGAAAAGTCAGAGCAGTTTACGTTTATTATCTTACCGGGATATGTTGCAGAACGCAATTCATTAAGCGTATCCACGAATGCAGACAGCTCGGTAAAGTCCTGTGATTTGTGTACGGGGTGTCTGTTTTCCAAAAGACGTTTTATAAATCGTGAGTGAAGTACGTCATCATCTCCGTCAAGTATGATGGACAATACCTTACATCCGATTTCCGAGCATTTTTCCGAAAGGATCTGAAGCTCATAATCCTTGAAATTAGACTCGAGAATAAGAGAATCCCCTTCTCCTTCGATAAGATATAACATCAGCTCAAAAGAAATTACCGAAAGCTTTTTATTCTCTTCTCTGTTTGATGTATGAATATTGTCGCCAAGTATCTCCTTGAGTCTATCCTTGTTTACAACAGATACACCGAATCGTTCACCGACAAGATGTGAAAACGTGGACTTTCCTCCGGCTAATACACCGCCTATAAGTATCAGTTTTTCCATATCAGTCTATAAAATGTATGTGTTTTTCATCATACTGATCGCGAGGCTCGGGAGTTTCTGCCGGATAACCAATGTGAATAAGACCAAGGGGTATATGCTTTTCGGGTAAATCAAGCGCCGCTCTGAGATTCTTTACCACGCGTTCCTGTGGATGCGCTCCGCACCAAACCGCACCAAGGCCAAGATCTGTCGCGCGCAGAAGAATGTTTTCTGTCGCAGCCGAGCAATCCTGTATCCAATATTCCGCAAGCTGCATTGGCAAAGCTCTTGACAGATTTCCGCAAACTACAATGACAAGCGGTGAATCAAATCGCGAGAAAAGTGATGCTTTTTTAACCTTGGAAAGCTTCTCTGTGTTTTTTACAACGTAAAACTCCCAAGGTGTTTTATTACAAGCGCTCGGTCCGCTCATTGCGGCGTGTAAGAGTTCATCTATACATTCATTTGGAACAGGTGTATCAAGAAATTTTCTAACGCTTCTTCTTTTTAAAAGCACTTCTTTAAGTTCCATAATTACTCCTTTTTAATGGTCTTTTTTACTATATCATACTATCCGAGAAGATGGCTTATACCGTCTTGTATGTGGAGATCCCACCAATGCCAGGAATGATCGCCTTCGCTTTGATCATATCGATGCTCCACACCAAGTTCGGTCAATAATTTGTCAAAACGAATGTTATTTTCGAGCAGATAGTCATTATCTCCACACCACATATAAAGCTTCGGGAAGAGTTTTCCGTCCTTTGCATTTGCTTTAGCGAGCGCGTAAACGTCATGACAAGATCCTCGAAGCTGTTCGATGCTTTCAAGATCGTAACCAAAAATTGCTCGCCACTCTGTGATCGAATGATGGATGAATGAAGAAATATCAAGCGCACCCGAAAGACATATACATCCGCCGTAATTTTCAGGGTAGGTCAACGCAGCTTTTACAGCACCGTATCCTCCCATAGATAGACCGCCGATGAAATTGTCTTCGCGCTTATCTGACATACCTCTGAAAAAGCTGCGGCAAACAGACGGAAGCTCTTTGGTTATAAAGGAAAAATACTTTGCACCGTTTGCCATATCGGTATACCAGCTTCTGCCTCCGTTTGGCATTACAACCGCAATTCCCCGCTCTGTCGCGTATCTCTCAATAGACGTCCTACGCTCCCATATGGTGTGATCATCTGAAAGTCCGTGCAAAAGATAGAGCGTTTTGTAAGTATCTTCAGCACCCGTATTCATACCGATAAGAGTCGTTGCGTTCTCGGGTAAGATAACGTTTACACTAACCGCACATCCGAGCGAGTCGGAGTGGAATCTGAGTTCACAAAAAGCCATAAATACCGCCTTGATTTAAAATTCTTTAAGCACATTTTAACATAATGGGTGTGGTTTGTCAACACAAAAGGTTGTACAATATGTTTGGTAGCTACGGGATATTCACTTCTAATGGTGGATTAGAATAGCAAAATGATAAATCGCAAATACTATTATTACCAACGAAGTTGTTCGGAATATATGAGTAAATAGTTTTTTGACACAATATCGCCTCTTGAAATAAGTATATCGTAAATTTGGAAGAAAGCAAGAATGAAATCCTGCTTTGCAGGATGAAATCCAAACGAGTTTGGATGAAATCTTCAGCCTATGGCTTTAGATGAAATCAAATCCGCCTCCCATCACCCGCATTAGCGGGATTTCATCGCGCAGCGATTTCATCCACCATAGTGGATTTATTCCGCTAAAGCCGGATTTAGATGAAAAAGACACAGGATTGTATCCAATCCTGAGACTTGTTCTGGTGCAGCAGTGGGGAGAATGTACGAACCCGATTTCTTTGAAAAGGTAGAGGTTAAGTATTGCTAATTTGCATTATTTTTCGCCGTCATCTCCTTAACAAACAACTTCCATGCGAACTCCGCCGCTTCATCCTTATCAGAAAACTCTTTTCTAGCCAAATAACTTCCGCACTCATAGTCTAACCAATCTGTCACAATATACCTTCCAAATATATTTTTGACTAAAGTAATTTTTGAATGCTCCATTTTTTTCTTATCGCAATTCAAAAAATTACAAACATAGATTTCATCTGCAATCTCTTTATATTCTTCGATATACGCTTTCAAACTATGAAAACATATAGTAAAATAATCGGTATAGCGAGGATAACATTTTCTAAACCTGTTTATTAGATCATCATTATTAGAAATCAAAGCAAACCCACTTTCAGAGCACAAAATTTCAAGCTCTGCATACGGATGCTGAAGTTTCGGCTCGTCTTCATACGGATCATATTGTTCTTCTGTAAATGACTCAATATGAGGAAGATCAAAGTTTAATATGTCCTCTTCTTTGCAATGCGAGGGGATTGCAGAAAACACTGACCATACCCATTGAAAATCGTCATTTTCAAGCATATCAACAAGGTTTCTTGTGCTTAGGATAACATACTGTTTTCCTGTTATAAGTTTCTCATATTCCGGCTTGCTTGGATAAGCATCAATATCACTTATTAGCCACAGATAATCGCTCTTATCTAAACCTAAATCTGATAACACACGTCGCATATATGTATTAAATTGAAAATCGTTTCTTGACCAGACTCTTTTCATGCAATTACCTCCTTTTACGTCCATATTTATATTATACCATACTCCGTATAAAAAAGCAAGATGATTTGATTTTACTCAAACCGCCCTATGACAAAGCGCTATAAATTCTACTGTTGTATTTCACGATACGAACGTTAAAATATAAAAGGTAGACTACAAAATATTGTTCACTTACTTTGTTTATAAACAAGATATTCGAATACCAAAATAATCCCTTGTAAAGAAAAATACGAACCTCGACTTATCAAGGTTCGTATTATTTCTGTCTGGTGCGGGAGACGGGACTTGAACCCGTACGTTGGAAACACACGCCCCTCAAACGTGCGCGTCTGCCGATTCCGCCACTCCCGCGTAGCGAGAAGTATTATACAATACATTTTTATATATGTCAAGATGTTTTACTAAAAAAGTTACATTTAAGAAACATTTTTTTACATAAAATACATTGGCACGACATAAGCATATGATACAATAAGGATGCAGGTGATGCAAAACCGTTTTGACCATAACTTTAAGGAGGCATTTAAGATGAAAATAGTTAAACATTTACTTGCGTTGATACTGATAGTATCAGTTCTCTTAACTACTGTCGGCTGCTACTTTGTCCAAGGGCAGAAGATGAATACTGTCAAGGGAACGTATAAGCTCACGCACTACAGCTACACCCCATCTTACGAGCGAAAAGACGGATATACGCCAAAGACGAGAAATTATATTACCGGTGAGGAATATTTGTATGAGGATTATCTAATCATCACGGGTACAAGCACGGGATATTACGTACATAAGGCGGTAGGCGTTGAACCGTACGTAAAAGAAATCACCCTTTCCTACGAGTATGATCCCGAGGACGGCTCAAAGGTAGAATATGTAATTTATAACGATGCAATATCCGTAAATGAAAGCAGCGGGATATATAAGCTTGGAGTAACAAAAAACAATTTGAATTATACCAAAAGTGCTTTTGATTATACAGAACTATTCACAAAAAGACCTATGCGTTCCGAGGCAATCTCCGTCGGTTGGACAAAGGTTGATAAAGCAATCGATCTATCATACGTTGCAGATCAGATAGGAACTTTCAAAAAATATGACTATAAAGCGTTTGGAATTAAGGGTATATATGAGCTTTCCGCACCTACCGAAATTGAAACCGGAAACGTCCCGGAGAGTGAATATCAGTATTATTTCTACGCAGTAGATACAGCAGAAAACAAAATAACCGCAACTGTATATTACGCTTTAAAGGAGTCACCAACAGAGCAAGTAAAACATAGCGTAACCATATCCAAAGGTGCAGACGATTGGAGCTTGATAAGTGTTGACGGCAAAGTGTGGACTCTTGATCCGTCATGGGGCAACTCTTATTACTTTGAAAGTGACGGGCTGAAGTATTTCCTAAGTCATGTAAGCTATGACCTATCGGATAAAGTGCTCGCATCATTGGTTGAAAGCAAAGTACCCACACAGGAGAGTCAGTGATATAGCAAAGGCAGGTAAGCGAATAAGCTTACCTGTCTTAAACTATGTAATAGTTGAATTAGAAGTTATAATTGGGATTAACGATCTTACCGGTCTTAGAGGACTCGATGATAGAAAGGCAAGCCTCAACAGTCTTTGCACCCTCGATAATGGGAGTTTCAATTTCGGTGTCATTTACAAGACAATCTGCAAATGCTTTGAACTCAGCGTTTGCGTTGTGGTTGTTAACCTGAACCTCAACCTCCTCTGCCTCATGACCACCATTGCCCTCAGCATCAGTGAGGAACACCTGCATTGTGGGAGAGGTATTATCGAAGATAAGTGTGCCCTTTGTACCGTAGATACAAGTACGCATGGTGTAATTACGCTTACAACCGGTAGATACGAATACCTTACCCATAACATTGCCGGGGAACTTAAGAAGAGCTACGTTAGCATCGTCATAGGATACTGCGGGAAGAAGCTTATGAGTACCCATACCGTAAACCTCACAGGGATCTTCGCCAACAAGCCATCTGAGAAGGTCAACTGCGTGACAACCGCCACCTACAACACCGTTACGGATAGGATCGCTGCGCCAATTCTTGGGATCATGATCAAACATATGCTGATAATCGTGAGCATACTCAGACTCTACAAAGTAAAGCTCGCCTACAGCACCGCTGTCAATGTATTCCTTAGCCTTAATGAATGCGGGAGTAAAACGACAGATCTGACCGATCATAAACTTACACTCGGGATGAGCGTTTACTGCGTTTACCATAGCAACGAGATCTTCTCTTGTCAGAGCAAGAGGCTTCTCACACATAATGTGCTTACCTGCCTCAAGGCATGCCTCAACTTGCTCTCTGTGCTGCTGATCTGGAGTAGCAATAAGAACCGCGTTGATCTCCTTATTATTAACTATATCGAGATAATTTGTAGTGCGCTTTTCAGCAGGGATATTTGTCTCCTCACCAACTTTAGCAAGAGTCTCCTCGTTGATGTCACAGATCATACCGATCTCCGCACCGTAATTGATAGCACCCTTAAGGTGATGTGCACCCATTCCAAGACCTATAACGCCTACAACTAACTTTTCTACCTTCATTTTTAAAAACCTACCTTTCAGTTTTATATTTACAAAAATATTATAACAGATGAATAATAGTTTTCAAATGATAAATCCATAACAATAATATGTAAAATCGATAAATTAGATGGCTTTTCTCAATAAAATGTTTTTTATTTTTCATCTTATACCTTGAACTTGCAATAAATATATGATATAATTTTAAAAAACTGTTGGGAGATATCAGGTGAGTAAAACAAACATCGAAGAGATATTGCGTGATTTTCATACGGTGTCCGGAATGGATATTTCGGTTGTAGATTGCGATTTTCATACTCTCTCTCTTTCAAAGTGTGAAAACGAAACAGTGTGTACAGCACTCCACCGTGATGTGCGTGCAATAGATATGTGCAAGGGATCGGATATTGAGCGTTTGTCTGCGGTTAAGCAGAATCTCCAACCCCTGCTCTATACCTGCCCATTTGGAATCACAGAAGCAATTGTACCTATAGTAAGAGACGGCGAGCTTGTTGGATATATTATGTCTGCACTCGGAATCGAAAAATCAAACGAGGATGAAGTTATAAAGCTTTCAACCTCCAAGATTAACACCGACAAGGCTCATCTGTGTAAACAGATACAATCAGCTCGTAAGCTGACTGCCGCGGAAATTAATGCATACTTCAATATGATGAAGGTGCTGGCAGAATATATAGCCAACGACGATACAATGATAAGCCACTATGAAAGCATAGGTCAACTAATCAAAAGGTACGTCAAAAACAACCTTACAAGAAAGCTGACTCTCAACGATATAGCGAGAAACTTACACTGTAGTACCGTAACTCTTACAGAACATTTTAAACGTGAATTTAGTATTACGATAAACGAATATATTACAAAGAAGAGAATGGAGCTCGCGGAAAAAATACTACTCACAACAGACAAGCCTCTGAGAGAAATCGCTACGCTCACCGGCTTTGCAGATGTAGAATACTTCTCAAGAACATTTAAAAAGTACCACGAAATATCGCCTGCGTTATGGCGTCGTGAGAAAGGAAGAAAGCATAATGATAATACGTAAAACACTCCCGTCTGATATTGATGCTGTAATGAACATTTACGCGGCGGCAAGAGAATTTATGCGTAGATCTGGAAACGCAAATCAATGGGGCACGAACCATCCTTCGCGCGAGCTGATAGAAAGCGACATTGAATCCGAAAATGGATTTGTTGTTGAGGAAGACGGCGAAATTATCTGTTCTTTCTTTTTCAAAATCGGACTTGACCCCACCTATGTTAATATATATAACGGCGCATGGCTAAACGATAAAGAATACGGAGTAATTCATAGAATTGCAGTAAAATATCAAGGCAGAGGTATAGTTGGCTTTGTTTATAATCATTGTTATGATTTGATAGATAATCTCAAAATCGACACGCACCGAGATAATATCCCTATGCAAAAGTCGCTTTTAAAGAACGGCTTTAAATACTGCGGAATTATTTATCTTGAGAGTGGTGACGAGCGTATAGCATATCAAAAGGCAGAGTGAAATGGAAAGATATATTGAAACAGTATACTCCGTTTCGGGAGAGATGAAAATACGCGACTACTTAAAAAACAGGCTCGGACTTTCCACCGCTCTTATAGGCAAGGTGAAATATGATAATGTAAAACTAAACGGTAATTACGTACATATGCGAGCCATGGTAAAAAACGGTGACGTAATAGAGATTACCCTGCCGGATGAAGAAAGTGAAAATATTGAACCTATCGATATTCCAATTAACATTGTTTACGAGGATGATTACGTTATAGCGGTGAACAAGCCTAAGAATATGCCGGTTCATCCTTCCCGTGGAAATCACCTACCCACCGTTGCAAACGCGATAAGAGCGTACGTCGGCCATCCTTTCGTATTTAGAGCCATAAACCGACTCGACAGAGATACGTCGGGAATAGTACTTATAGCAAAGGACAGACTCAGCGGCGCAAAACTCTACCAAGCGATGAAGGAAAGAAAATTTGGCAAGACATATATAGCAGTCGTTGAAGGTGTTCCTACAAAAGCGCACGATATTATTAATGCCCCGATAATACGCGAGACCGAAGGCAGTATAAAGCGTGTTGTTCGTGAAGATGGCAAAGAATGTATAACCGAGTACGAGCTGATAGAAGTATATAAAAACGGAAGATCGTTAATTAAAGTCACTCCCCATACAGGCAGAACACATCAGATAAGAGTCCATATGGCACATATCGGTCATCCGTTAGTTAACGACTTTCTTTACGGAACACGAGGAAATGATACCTACGCTCTGCATTGTTCATCACTTTCATTCCCTCATCCGTTTACCGGTGAAATAATTACAGTCAATGCAGAAATACCCAAGATATAAGAAAAAGGAGAATGCACAGCGTTTTTTTCGCTATGTTTCTCCTTTTTCGCTTTTTTAGAATTTAATTTTTAAATCATCGTTATAAATTAAAGTACATAGGCTCCATCACTGAAAATAGGAGTAACCCATCATATCGGTAAGTGTCATCTTATAACTTGCTGTTGAGCAATCAAAACTGATATTACTTCCCGAGCAATCGCATAAGTCCGTCTTCATCAAGCACGGTAACTCCGAGGTCTTTTGCCTTTGTAAGCTTAGATCCCGCTTCTTCACCTGCTACAACATAAGATGTTTTCTTCGACACACTGCCGGAGACCTTGCCACCTGCTTGTTTTATAAGTGCAGAGGCTTCGTCTCTTGTCATAGTTGGAAGTGTACCGGTGAGAACAAACGTAAGTCCCGCAAGAGTCTCTTCCCTCTCCTCGGCAGTAGCATCAGTCTTGAGCCCGAGATCTTTAAGTCTCGAGATAAGCAAACGCGAATTCTCATCACGGAAGAACTCAACAAGAGCTAACGCGGTGATTTCACCGATATCCTCAACCTTTGTGTAATCCTCAACCGTAGCATCCATGCAAGCCTCTATAGTACGCATCTTTCTTGCTATTGTTTCAGCTGCAACCTCACCGACCTGTCTTACACCGAGTGCATACAAAAGTCTTTCAAGTCCCCTGTTCTTGGAATCGGATATAGCGTTAACAAGATTCTCCGCACTCTTTCTACCCATTCTCTCGAGTGTTTCTATATCCTCAATTTTTAGCTCATATAGATCTGCTATGTCCTTAATTTTGCCGTTTGACAAAAGCAGCTCTACAACCTGTGGACCAAGGCCGTCAATATTCATCGCACCCTTTGATGCAAAATGAACTATTCCCCTTGCATTTTGAGCAGGGCATCCGGCATACACGCAACGAATTGCAGCACCGTCACCGCATTCATCTCTCACTACAGGATGTCCGCAAGAAGGACAGACTGTCGGCATAACAAATATTTCTTCCCTACCGTCTCTTTCACTCTTAACGCTCTCAAGTATCTCGGGAATTATTTCACCCGCCTTGCGAACGATTACAGTATCTCCTATTCTGATGTCCCTCTCGGTAATGAAGTTTATGTTGTGGAGAGTCGCCCTTGAAACCGTAGTACCTGCAAGCCTTACGGGAGCAAGATTAGCTGCAGGTGTAAGAACACCTGTTCTGCCTACTTGAATATCTATTGATAAGAGCTTAGTCTTCTTCTCTTCGGGTGGATACTTATACGCCACTGCCCATTTCGGAGTGCTTGTTCCCTCACCTACGATACGTCTGCCCTCAAGATCATTGACCTTTATAACAGCACCGTCCATGTCAAAGGAAAGCTCCGGACGTTTTTCTCCAAGATATCTGACATGTTCTGCTACCGCTTCAAAACCTGTAGCTTTGACAGTTTCGGGAAGTGTGGTAAAGCCAAGTTCTTTTAGCCTTTCAAGCGTTTCTATATGTGTTTTGGGCTTTCTGCCGTTAAAATATATATCACCTTCTTGAAGATTAAATACAAAGATGGCGAGTCGGCGGGATGCCGCAATCTTGGGATCAAGCTGACGTAATGAGCCTGCGGCTGCGTTTCTCGGGTTAGCAAAGAGAGCAAGTCCCTCTTCCTCTCTCACCTTGTTTAAATCTTCAAAAACCGCTCTTGGCATATATACTTCTCCGCGTACACAAATGTACGGGAGTGATTCGTTAAGCTCAAGAGGAATAGTCTTTATCGTTTTCAGGTTTTCGGTTACATCTTCACCGATAAATCCGTCTCCGCGTGTTGCACCTCTGACAAATTTACCATTTTCGTAGATAAGCGAAACAGAGAGTCCGTCTATTTTAGGCTCTACAGAGTACTCTGCAAAACCGAGTATATCATCTGTCTTTGATATAAAATCCTCAAGCTCATCATATGAGAACACGTCTGTAAGGCTTCCCATCTGAACTCTGTGTGTAAATTTTTCGAATTTATCAAGTGCCTTTCCGCCAACACGCTTTGTCGGTGACGTTGGTGAGTCAAGCTCAGGAAACTCCTTTTCAAGATCTCCAAGCTCACGAAACATCATATCGTACTCATAATCCGATATTGCGGGAGCATCATTTTCATAGTATAGCTTAGAATTGTATATAATCTGCTCTCTCAGATGCTTTATTCTATTTTCGGCTTCTTTAACGTTCATTTTCTTTCCTTTCGGGAAATTTATATCTTATCTGCTTTTCTTATATATTGTACCACCTTTCACCTATTTTGTCAATCAAAACCATATAGGTTTTATTTGTTTTATATTGACTTTTTCCGACATGTAATTATAATATAACTTGAAGTACATAAAAACGGAGGAAATGTCCGTGGAACATAAAGAAAAACATAGTTCGCTCTCCTTAAAACACTTTCTGATTATTAACATCGGAATCCTTATGACAGCAGTAGGAATATATTTCTTCAAAGCCCCAAACGGATTCGCAACCGGAGGAGTCAGCGGTATCGCTATAATTCTTGCAAAGCTCCCATTAAGTTTAAAGCTCGGAATTACTCAATCGATATATATGCTTTCAATAAATGTTATTCTACTCATTCTCGGAGTAATTATTCTTGGTAAGCAATGCGGATTTCTCACCATATACTGCTCTTTAATGTTATCTCTTGAAAACTTAATGTTTGAGATGCTATTACCTATAGAGCAACTGAGCGGAGCATCTACTCTCACATCACAGCCTCTTCTTGAGCTTGTGTATGCGGTTCTGCTTACCGGTATAGGTTCTGCGCTTCTGTTCCGATATAAAGCATCTTCAGGCGGTACTGATATAGTTGCTTTGATTCTCAAAAAATACACGCATCTGAATGTTAGCGAAGCACTGCTCCTCTCCGACTTTTTCATCGCACTGTCAACATTCTTTGTTTACAGAAGCCCAATGGTAGGCCTTTACGCAATGCTCGGTCTTTTCGCAAAAGTCTTTGTGATAGACGATATACTTGACTCAATGAACCTGTGTAAGGCGTTTACGATTATTACAACAAAGCCCGATGAGATAGACGAATACATAGTAAATGAACTACACCACGGTGCAACCATGTATAAGGGCGAGGGAGTTTACACTCACGAGGAAAAACAGATTATTATCACCGTATGCAGACGCAGCGAGGCGCTAAGACTAAGACGCAAAGTGAAAGAAATCGACCCGAGTGCATTCATCATTATAACTAAAACAAGCGAGATAGCCGGAAAGGGATTTCGCGACTCACAATAACAAAAAAACACAACTTATCCTCCTTCTTAAATAAAGGTGAATAGGTTGTGTTTTTTATATTCTGCTAATGTTTATACTTTATTTTTATCAAATACCAAGTTTTTCAAGTGCGGCCATCTTTATTGAAATCACCAGCACTTCGCAAGCAAGCTCAAGTTCCTTATCAGTAGGATAAGTGGGTGCTAATCGGAGGTTTGAGTCATCGGGATCTATGCCATATGGGAAGGTAGCACCAACTGCAGTAAGAACAACTCCCGCATTTTTGGCAAGCTCAAATACCCGCCTTGCTGTACCCGGCATCGCATCAACGGATATGAAGTATCCTCCGCGAGGCTCGGTCCACTCCGCAACACCGAGTCCCTTAAGTGCCTCGAGCTTATTAAGTGCAATGTCAAACTTTTTCTTGATGACAGAGCCAAGAGTCAACATATGTGAGTACATATTCTGCGCAGTACCGAAGAAACGGAGATGTCTTAACTGATTGATCTTGTCGTAGCCAATGGTCTGCGTGCCAAGATAAGGCGCAATCTGACGGCGATTGTTCTCGCTTGCAGCCATAAAAGCCACTCCTCCGCCCGGATAAGTAACCTTTGAAGTAGATGAGTAGTAGAAAACTCTATCTTCCGTACCGTGCTTTCTTGCAACTGTAAAGATGTCTGCAAGAACGTCACAATCTCTCGAGAAATCGTGAATAGCATAAGCGTTATCCCACATAATACGGAAATCGGGTGCCGCACACTTCATTGTTACCAGTCGCTCGACCGTCTCGTAAGAATAAGTATTGCCGGTCGGGTTTGAATATTTAGGTATACACCATATTCCTTTTACTGTTGGATCACTTACTAATCTCTCAATCTCGCCCATATTAGGGCCGTCTTTACCCATCTTGACTGTAATAAGTTCAAATCCAAGTGTCTCGGTGATTCTGAAATGACGGTCATAACCGGGAGCAACACATATCCACTTTATTTTTTCTTCTCGGCACCAAGGTCTCTGTGATCCGTATACTCCGAAGATCATCGCTCTCATAAGCGTATCGTACATAAGCTGCAGCGAGGAGTTACCGCCAACCATAATATCATCTGCACGTAGGCCCATTGCATCGGCAAAAAATTCTTTCATTTCGGGAAGGCCGTCCACAATACCGTAATTACGACAATCAAAGCCTTCACGAGTTTTATAACTGTCTGTAAGGTCAACAGTCAGGAGTCCGTTGCTTATATCAAGTTGATCTCCGTTTGGCTTTCCTCTGGAAAGATCGAGAGATAATCCCTTCGCTTTATAATTACCGTATGCCAAGGAAAGCTCATTATATATTACTCTTCTCTCGGCACCGGAAAGATCTGCATATCTTTTCATCGTTATTCCTTTTCACTACTTAAAAAAGCATTTCTGCATTTTTGGAAGTTCAAAAAATCATTTTGACATAGTGTCTTTTATTTTTCTATCAAATTATACTATATTTTTCTCCATTTTGCAAGTCTTTTTGCAAAAATGATTTAAAAATCTTGCATTTTTCCGTTTATAAACAATTTTAATCATAGGTCGTCTATTTTTTCTGTTTCTATTGACAAAAAATAATATTTGTTATATAATTTAGGCTGTAAGAATATGTTTTGAAAGGTTTTATATTTATTATGGCTGAAAATAAGAAATTGGTTGAACAGATCACCTCGATGGATGAGGACTTTGCTAAATGGTACACCGATATCGTAAAAAAAGCTGATCTCATCGACTATTCAAGCGTTAAGGGTTGTATGATCATCCGCCCTTACGGTTATGCTATTTGGGAGAATATCCAGAAAATACTCGATACACGCTTTAAAGAGCTTGGTCATGAGAACGTATATATGCCCATGTTCATTCCCGAATCTCTGCTCCAAAAGGAAAAGGATCACGTAGCCGGCTTTGCTCCCGAGGTTGCATGGGTAACTTATGGCGGCTCTGAAAAGCTCACCGAGCGCCTTTGCGTACGTCCTACTTCTGAAACTCTATTCTGCGAACATTATGCAAACGTAATAAAGTCCTACAGAGATCTGCCTAAGCTCTACAACCAGTGGTGCTCTGTTGTAAGATGGGAAAAAACCACCCGTCCCTTCCTTCGCTCAAGAGAATTCCTTTGGCAGGAAGGTCACACTATGCACGCTACTGCTGAGGAAGCACGCGAGGAAACCGTACAGATGCTCAATGTTTACGCAGATTTTCACGAAAAGGATCTCGCTATCCCTGTAATCAAGGGTGCAAAAACTCCTTCAGACAAGTTTGCGGGTGCTGAAGACACTTACTGTATAGAGGCTCTCATGCACGACGGTAAGGCACTCCAGGCGGCAACCTCACACTATTTTGGTGATGGATTTGCACGCGCGTTTGACATTGCTTTCACTTCTAAGGAAAACAAGCTCGAATACCCCCATCAGACCTCTTGGGGCTGCACGACGAGAATGATCGGTGGAATCATTATGACTCACGGTGACGATAACGGACTCGTTCTTCCCCCTGCAGTCGCGCCCATCCAAGTAGTAATCATTCCCGTAGCATTCCACAAGGAAGGCGTTCTTGAAAAGGCTCGCGAAATAAAGGAAAGACTCACAAAGTTCGGCATCAGAGTAAAGCTCGATGACAGCGATCAATCCCCGGGATGGAAGTACTCTGAATACGAAATGAAGGGTGTTCCGCTTCGTGTTGAGATCGGTCCTCGTGATATTGAGGGCGGTCAGTTCGTTGTAGTCACAAGACACAATCGTCAAAAGACATTTGCTCCCCTTTCCGAGCTTGAGCAGATCATTCAGGATAAGCTCGTTGAAGTACGTGACGGAATGTACGAAAAGGCACTCGCAAACCGTGAGAAGCGCACATATGCTTGCACAACTGTTGATGAGATAAAAACCGCGCTCGAAGCGGGCGACGGATTTGTCAAGGCTATGTGGTGCGGAGAAGAAGAATGCGAAGATAAGGTAAAGGAGCTTACGGGCGTTGGTTCTCGTTGCGTTCCCTTCGAACAGGAATGGATTTCCGATAAGTGTGTATGTTGCGGCAGAGCTGCAAAGAAACTTGTTTACTGGGGTAAGGCTTACTAATATCATTATATTACAAAAAAACGATTTTGGTATATAATTTCAGGCAGTTTTAGGGATTGTCCCGGATTTTTTAAAACGAAAAAGTGATAAGGAAAGGAGTTCTCAAAATGAAAAGTGTTGTTACCTATAGAGAAGCTGACGGCAGTATTATCAATTTTGAAGCACACTCCTCCTTAAAATCTCCGCTTGAGCTCGCAAGATATTATGCGACGGAGAAAAACTATCCGGACAGATATATCGTATTTACAGATAGGCTGAAAAAGTCCAAAATCAACTCTAAAAAAGATAGAGAAACAGAGGCTGAATACGGCATCTTTATGTCTTGCATTTTAAGGCCTTCAATATTCCCTTCTCAAGCATCGCTTCTTGGCCCCATGGCAACTGCGGCAATGGCTTGTGCCCTTGAGGACCATACGTCAAAAGAAATGGGAATAGGATGGGTAAACGATCTCTACTGTGACGGGATAAAAATCGGATCTGTTTCGCTTGAAGGCAAGCTTGACAATTTCACAACGTATGAATACATTATCATCTCCTTCAATGCCAAGATCTCCAAGGAAAATTTTCCTCCAAGGTTACAAGATATGGTCAAAAAGGTTTTTGAAAGTGAGAATACATCTCTCAACATGATAATGGCACGCCATATTCTGACACGTTTCTTTAAGTTCTATCAAAATCTCAAGACGCCCACGAAATTTATGAGCGCATATACACAACGATTCGCGTTCAGAGGAAAAAAAGTAAAGTTTTTCCGTGGCGAAAAATGGAAGGCACATAAAGTGCTGGGCGTAGATTCAAGAACCGGTGAACTTATCATTGACAACGGTAAAAATCCCGATATAAGAGTATCATCTCCTGCCTTAATACAGAATCCAAAAAAAATCAGATAAACAACATATGACAAAGGACGGAAAACCTGCAAACGGTTATCCGTCCTTTTCGCTTATACGGGGTGATAAAAAGCAATTTCAAAAACCGTCATTTAAAATACTTATCATAAGAATAATGAACAGGCAATATGTTTTAACACTACGAAAGGAGATATGAATTGAAAAAAAGTGATGAGATATCGCATCATTGAAATTTTGGAGCTGATTTCCGGCTCGGTTTTACCGATAATATTTTGGGTATCAATCATTTTCGGATTTGATACACCTTGTGTTGCAATAATTACTATAGCGGCAGCGATCTTGCACGAACTCGGTCATTACTTTGCGCTCATTTGTACTTCCGGGAACGGTGAGCTACGCGGTCACTCCTCGGGATTTCGTATAAAACAACGGAATAATCTTTCATACAGTAAACAAATCTTGGTTTTACTTGCCGGCCCGTTATCGAATATATTAGTGTTTCTGATCTGTCTGCCGCTATGGAACAAATTTGACGGATACGTAAAATTATTTGGATTTATTAATCTTGCGACGGGAATATCAAATCTTTTGCCACTTGAAGGATATGACGGTTACAGCGCACTGCGTGAGATCCTACGATCTTTTGCACGCGATGATCTTAACTATTGGCTGGAGATGTTTTCTTTTACGTTGAATATTTGCCTGACTTTTGTATCATTGTACCTTATAGACAGATTTAGCGAGGGATATTGGATATTCGGTCTGTTTTTTGTGGCGGTACTCTCAAAGCTCGCCAATTTTGGTAAATACGACATTTTTTAACGATAAGCGAGAAAAACAGAGCATTTGCGAGATTTTGGGAGATTTTAGCGTATTTTCACAGAGAAAACCGTGGATAATTTCGGCTAATCACGGATAATTCAAAATATTTTTGAAAAATTTTAATTAAAAGTATTGCAAAAGCATATAGTTTTTGCTATAATGACCCTATCAACATATTTGACAAAATAAGACACGTACAGTCAATATACAAAGAAAGGGTATGAGATTTCGAAAAATGGCAAAGCTCATTGAGTTAAAAGGAATTTCAAAGTCATATGACGGCGAAAAGGTTATTGATTCCATGAACCTCTACATAAGAGATAAGGAATTTATCACTCTTCTCGGCCCGTCGGGATGCGGTAAAACAACCACCTTACGTATCATCGGCGGATTTGAAACTGCTGACGAGGGTCAGCTCTATTTTGACGGCGTTGAAATCAGCGATGTCCCCGCGTATAAGAGAAACATTAATACGGTATTCCAGAAATACGCACTCTTCCCTCACCTCAACGTTTATGAGAATATTGCATTTCCACTTAGACTTAAGAAGGTAAACGAAGAAGAAATAAAAACAAAAGTAACAGATATGCTCAAGATGGTAGCACTCGTTGGTTTTGAAAACAAGAGTGTAAGCACCCTTTCAGGCGGTCAGCAGCAGAGAGTTGCAATTGCTCGTGCTCTTATCAGCCATCCGCGAGTTCTTCTTCTTGATGAACCGCTCGGAGCTCTCGACCTTAAGCTTCGTAAGGATATGCAGAACGAGCTTAAAACGATACAGCAGGCTATCGGCATTACCTTCATATACGTTACACACGATCAAGAAGAGGCACTCTCAATGTCAGACACCGTTGTTGTCATGGCAGATGGAGAAATACAGCAGATAGGCACACCAACCGATATATACAATGAGCCTAAAAATGCGTTTGTTGCTGACTTTATCGGCGAGAGTAATATCATCGACGGTGTGATGCTTGAGGACAAGAGAGTAAAGCTTGCATCTCACGTATTCGACTGTGTTGACGGTGGATATGATCCGAATGAACCTGTAGACGTAGTTATACGTCCTGAGGACGTGGATGTTGTTGCTCCTGAAGACGGTATGCTGACGGGCAAAGTGACTTCTGTAACCTTCAAAGGTGTACACTATGAAATAATCGTCGATATAAAGGGCTTTAAATGGATGATACAGTCTACAGACTACGTTGCTCCCGAGGCAACTATCGGTGTATATATCGAACCGGATGCAATCCATATTATGAAGAAGTCTAAGTATTCAGGTATGTTTGGCGACTACTCTTCCTTCTCAGACGAAATCGACCAACTCTCCGATGCAGATGCGGCTGAGGAATTCTGATTTTTAAAAAATAATTTTTGAAAATGGATGTGGGGCAAAAAGCTCCTATGGTATAAAGAAGAAATGAAAAAGAAAAGGTCTATAATGCACTCGATTGCGGCAGCGCCACACGTTTTTTGGGCGATACTATTTATCGTTCTGCCGTTGATTATCGTTGTATTTTATGCTTTTACCGGTGAAGATGGCGGTTTCTCTTTTGAAAATATATCATCACTCACCGAATATATCCCAATATTTACACTTTCGCTTGAGCTTTCAATTATAGCTACTGCTGTATGTCTGCTTATAGGATATCCATTAGCTTACATAATTGCTCGCTCAAAGCCTGAGCATCAAAAGATATTCGTTATGCTCTTAATGTTGCCTATGTGGACAAACCTCCTCATCAGAACTTATTCCATAATGGCAATTCTTGATGACGGTGGACTAATCAACACCCTGCTTAACACATCTATGCATATAGTCGGAACAAAGGGGGCGGTTATCTTTGGTATGGTCTATGACTTTTTACCGTATATGGTTCTGCCCATTTATACCTGCATATCTAAAATAGATAAGCATATGTGGGAAGCTGCAAGCGACCTTGGATGCAATACCGCACAGGTAATCACAAGGGTAATCTTCCCTCTCTCGATGTCGGGTGTTATCTCCGGAGTAACCATGGTTCTCGTTCCGTCAATCAGTACTTTCTATATTTCTCAAAAGCTCGGCGGTGGTACGTTTGAGCTTATCGGAGACACAATTGAGCGTCAATTTGTGACCGGTGCTTATAACATCGGCGGTGCAATTTCGCTCGTTATGATGATACTGATACTCATATCTATCGGAGTAATGAATAAATTTTCCGAGGGAGAGGAAGGAGGTATTATTGTATGAAAAAATATGCTTCAAGAGTCTACCTTTGTCTCATCTTTGCGATTCTTTACATTCCGATACTTACGCTCATATTATTCTCATTCAATAGTACCGAGAGTACGGCTAACTTCACAGGCTTTAGCTTTGAATGGTATATTAAGCTATTCTCAGATGAAACAGCCTTCCTTGCTCTAAGAAACACATTAATCCTCGCGATTTCCTCTGCTCTACTCTCTACCGTTATCGGCACTGCTGCGGCTGAAGGCATTTATCGTATGAAGACAAAGTGGCTCAAGCGCGCAATAAATTCGGTAACTAATATACCGATGATGAACCCGGACATAGTTACAGGTGTTTCCTTTATGCTATTCTTTGCAGCCATCGTTGCATTTCTTGGCATCGAGAACTATGATTCAATCGGATTTGTTGCTATGCTGATAGCACACACAACCTTCTGTCTTCCCTACGTTATACTATCGGTTTTGCCGAGAATAAACGAGCTTGGCGAATCGCTTACCGAAGCTGCACTTGACCTTGGTTGCACGCCTGCCGAGGCATTCTTTAAGGTAAAGCTACCAAATATCATGCCGGGCGTTCTCTCGGGAATGGTAATGGCATTCACGCTTTCGCTTGATGATTTCGTTATATCCTATTTTGTAAGTCCGTCTAACTTCCAAACGCTTCCCCTTCTCATTTACTCTATGACGAAGAAGACTGTAAAGCCGGATATGTATGCTCTTTCCACGATAATCATCGTATCGGTATTTACCTTACTGATAATATCAAACGTCAAAAGCGCAAGAAAATCACCCTCTAAAAGACGCAAAAACGGAGGTAAAGTATAATGAAGATTCTCCGATACGTTCTTTTATCACTCATTTGTATATCTCTCGTGTTTGCTCTATGCGCCTGCTCGGGTGATGAAACGGGAGAAAAGAAAAACTACAACACAATAACTCTCAACGTTTATAACTGGGGTGAGTATATCTCCAATGAAGATGACGAAGAATGCGGACTGTTTGATGTAAATGCCGCATTTGAGGAATACTTTAACGAAAATCTTGCCGACAAATACGGATATTATATCAAAGTCAACTACTCAACCTACGCTACAAATGAAGATATGTACGCTAAGCTGACAAATAGTGCAGTTGCCTATGATATCGTTGTCCCCTCCGACTATATGATACAAAAAATGATCGAAAACGATCTCTTGTATGAAATAGATACCACAAAGCTCGAAAATTACTCTAATATAGATGAGAAATTCCTCGGTCTTGATTATGATAAGGATAACAAATATTCTGTTCCGTACACTTACGGCATGCTGGGAATCATTTATAATTCCGAGTTTGTAGACGAAGAAGACGTTTCCGGTGCAAATGCAAGTTGGGGTCTTCTCTGGAATGAAAAGTATAAGGGTAAGATCCTTCAGTTCAATAATCCGCGTGATGCATTCGCTACGGCTATGTATTGGAAAAACTACAATGTTAACTCGGATGATCCTGCAGTATGGGAAGCCGCTCTTGAACTTTTAAAGGAGCAGAAACCGCTCTTACAAGGCTATGTCAATGACGAGATTTTCAATAAAATGAAGGGTGCATCTGCGTATATCGCGCCCTATTTTGCAGGCGACTTCCTTACTATGGCTGCAGCAAACGAAGATCTCTCATTCTTCTATCCAAACGAAGGCACGAACTACTTTGTAGATGCTATGTGCATCCCCAAAACGGCTAAGAATATCGATGCTGCACACGAGTATATAAATTATATGATATCTCGTGAAGCCGCAACAGCAAATGCCTTATACATTGGATACGCATCGCCCAACCGCGAGGTTGTAAAAAGCGAATATTATCAAAAAATGCTTGCATATAACTATGATACAGATAATATTTCTGCTTGGGATGTTCTTTACGGTAAGGATAAGGATGAGGCGAATATAAATTACAGCTACGATCCGGCTTATCGCGACTATTTCAAGGACGAAAACGTTGACATACAAGCTACAGTCAACACTCTGTGGGAATCCTTAAAGACAGAAAATTCCACGGAACTTTGGATTCATATAACAGCGGCTGTCATCGTGGTAGGTGTTGTATCACTCGTCGCATACTCAACTTTTATTAAGAAAAAACGCTCCAAGTTCTATCGACAGAGAGACAAGGAAACCAAAAAAACCTAAAAAATCAACCCGAGGCTGACTCTTATGAGTTGCTTCGGGTTTTCATATTTTAAAATCAGGTATAAAGCTCTCGGACTGTGTACCGCTCTCCTGAACAAAGGCATTCACAACTCCGATACGTTCTGCGTAAGACACAAGCTCTAAATATTCTGCGTTTGTAACCTTTCGGTCAAGAGGATGAGTCATTCCATTCATTGGTGTATACTGGTTCATAAGACTTACGTAGACATCGTTGCCGTATGTGTCAAAGATATATCTCAGTGATAGCTTTGCTTCTGCTACGTGTGACGGAAGGAGTAATATTCTAACAATTACACCCGACTTCATTATTCCGTTTTGTATTATCGGAGTAGGTTTTTGTCTGACCATTTCGGCTATCGCGTCACGTGCTACACGTGGATAATCTTTGACAAAGGATAATTTTTCTGCGCTTTCGCATCTATAGTATTTAAGATCGGGAAGATATATGTCAATAAGTCCCTCAAGGCTTTTAACAGTTTTTACAGTATCGTAGCTACCGGTATTGTAAACGGTAGGAACAACAAGTCCGGAATTGCGAGCAACACATATAGCCTCAGCAATGCTTGGTGCAAAATGCGTCGGAGTAACGAAATTAATGTTATGTGCCCCTTCTCTTTCGAGCCTGAGCATCTCTTCGGCAAGCTCAAATGGAGTTATAGACCTGCCAACAGATGCGCGTGATATAGCCGAATTCTGACAAAAAACGCAACCAAGCGAGCAACCGGAGAAAAATATTGTACCCGAGCCGCGAGTGCCGGATATTATCGGCTCTTCCCAATGGTGGAGTGCTGCACGCGTAATCTTTACCGAGTCGAGTGATTTGCAAAATCCAATATTTCCCTTTGTACGATCTACTCGACACCTGCGAGCACAAAGCTCACAGCAATCATATGATAAAAAATTGTCCATACATCCTCCTTCCCAACAAAAAACATTGACAAGAGTTTGTTGTTGTGTTATACTTAATTTATTAATTTGATTGGAGATAATTTATGTCTGATAAAAGATTGGATTATATAGGCTGGGATGATTATTTTATGGGTGTTTCTCTGCTCGCGGCAAATCGTTCAAAGGATCCCAGCACACAGGTTGGTGCATGCATTGTAAGTGACGATAACCGTATACTCTCTACAGGATATAACGGATTTCCCCAAGGATGCTCTGATGATGATTTTCCTTGGAACAGAGATGAATCCCAAGGAGAAACAAAGTACAATTTTGTGGTACATGCAGAGCTTAACGCTATACTGAACGCCGGCGGAAAATCACTCACCGGCTCACGCATTTTTGTTTCGCTCTTTCCCTGTCATGAATGTGCAAAGGCTATCATTCAAGCAGGTGTAAAAGAAGTCGTCTACCTCTCGGACAAGTATAACGGAACAGCCTCAGACAACGCATCCAAGCGCATGCTGAATGCTGCGGGCGTTAAGCTTACAAAAATCAAGCCTACAAAGGCACAAATAGTACTCAATTTCGATTTTGAATAATTAAATCTTTTTATAAACTGCCACATGTTATTGTGACAGTTTATTTTTTATATATTATCAAAATAAGTTTTTATTTTATCTACAGATACACCGAAGCTGCCCTGTATCATATTATCCCGTCCGCCTCCGCGTCCACAAAGATCTGTGTTTATTTGTTTAAAAACAGATGCAAGATCAACGCTATTAGAGGTCATAATATATTTATAAATACCATCTGTACCAGTTAGAACAACGAAGATCCTTCCAACCTTTTCTTTGGCTAAATTCGCAATCTCACGCATCTCATCGGCACTTAAATCGGGATAATAGCATACAAGAGATCCATCCGTTTTGGGTATAATGCTCGCTTCCAGACGTGCATTATTCAATCTTGCCGCCTTCAGCATTCCCTTCAACTCCTCATAGGATGCAAGGAAGGACTCCGCGGCATTAGCTACGGTTGACTGAGGCTCGGAAAACAGGGCGGATGCTTTGAGGACGTTTGCATATTTCTCGCGGTAGTCAAAGAGAGCGCGATAACCCGCAGCAATATTGATCCTAATACCGCCTCTGTGCTTTTCAAAATCAAGTATCTTAATTAGCCCTATCTCTCCCGTATGTGAAACGTGAGGCGCACAGCAGGCACATAGATCATAGCCCTCAATCTCAACTATACGCACATTTTCACTTAGATCAAGCTTTGAGCGGTAATCGAGAGCTTTAAGCTCGTCCGCATTAGGAAAAGATGCAGTAACAGCAACATTATCAAAAACCGCGCGATTGGCAATAAGCTCTATCCCATCAAGCTGTTCACGTGTAAGATAACCGTTTACGTCCATAGTGACCTCGGTCGCGCCAAGGTGGAATCCAACATTATCAAGTCCGTAAAGTTTCTTTATTGTTCCGCTTATAATATGCTCTGCGGTATGGCATTGCATTTTTTCAAATCTTTCACCAAAATTGATCTTGCAATCGTAGGTTACGCCTATTTCAAGCGGATGATCTACGTAATGACGGATAACTCCGTCCTTTTCTCGCACATCAAGAACATTTGCGACACCTATCACTCCGCCGTCCGCACTCTGTCCACCCTCTTCGGGGAAAAATGCAGTACGGTCAAGGATTGCGACGTATCTTTCACCGTCCGAATACGAATCAACAATGGTTGCAGAGAATTCTTTTATGTACGCATCTATGTAATATAGCTTTTCGGTCATTATTACCTCACAATATGTAATCGTCACTATTAAAAAGTGACCAAGGATATATGTCGAGCTCGGGCAAGCGAGATACGTCTATCTTCTCATCGGATAAGTCAAGTCCAAGATGTGATGCCATAAGAGCAAGACTCTTTGCACGATTATCTTTGCTGCCATATTTTCCGTCTCCGGTAATTGGATGCTTTATGTGCGACATTTGTGCGCGTATTTGATGGAAGCGTCCGGTATCAAGAGTAACGTAAACAAGTGTTTTTACGCCTTTTTCTCCTTCAACGCTTGCGAGTCTTCGATAAGAAAGTCGTGCAATCTTTGTTCCCTGCCTTTCGCGGTCAACAATGAATGCTTTTCCCGACCTTGCATCTTTGAATATAAGGTTTTCAAGCACTCCCCCATCGGCATCACCGTCAACAACGGCATAATATTCCTTTGTTATGAGTCTTTCCTTGACGTATTCGGATAAAATTGCTGCATATTTCTTGTTTCTTGCAAAGATCATCAAACCGCCAACCACTCTGTCAAGTCTGTGTATAAGCCAAAGCGAGGCGCTTTCGCCAATTTCACGAAGCTTTTCAGACGTCAATGTCATTGCATCCTTGTCACAAGTAGGATCACTCTGCGAGGGAATGCCCGCGGGTTTATATATTACTATTGCATTTTTTGATTTATATAATATTTCTATCACGGATTTCCCTCCTTTAAAGTCTTTTTTACTATTTTAACACAATTAAGTACCGTTTACAATAGGATTTATCTTTTTTAAATTTTTCTTTAATATTTTATGCTCATGCTTGACATATGCAAAAAAATGTTTTAAGATATTCCATGTTAGGAAAGGATAAAATTATGGAATTCAGAACACAGCTTATTACAGATATACATGATGTAGACCACAACGGCGTAGTAAGAATGTCTTCACTTATGAGATATATACAAAGCGCCGCGCAGACTCAACTGACCATTAACGGAAAATCCTATGAGCAACTGCGAGATATGAAACGCGCATTTATACTAAGCAGAATAAAGATCGAGTTCACAGAACCGCTCAGGGCATATGAAAACGCAACTGCTGTTACCTACCCTTGTGATAGCCGAGGATATAGCTTTCTCCGTTGCTACGCGCTCGAAAAAGCGGGCAGAACAATCGGCAGAGCGGTTTCAATGTGGGCACTTATCGATACCGAGACACGTGCGCTCGTTAAGGTCAATGATTTCGAGCTGGGACTTGAAACACACGCGCCGCATAGTTTGGAGCTGACTCGTTTCTCCGTGCCTTCAACAATACGTGAAGTTGGAACTTATACGGTAAACTACGGCGACCTCGATCAAAACTGTCATATGAACAACACGAGATATCCGGATATGTATTCCAATTTCCTCCCACTTGACGGAAAAAGAATAAAAAGCATATCCATTAATTATAAAAACGAAGCACCGAGAGGCGAAAAACTCCGTGTCGAACGCGCCGACGGACTTGACGGCTATACCTATTATATCAGAACGATCAGAGAAGACGGACTGATCAATACCGAGGCGGAAATCGTACTTGAGAACATATAAAAATGACGGCAAAGTGTAAGAAAGAATTGTTTTTCTTGCTCTGTTGCCGTCATTTTTCCATAAAGTTAACTATTATTCGATGTTTTTCTCTTTTTTTGCACAGATTTGCTTATTTTTATAAATCTTACTAAAAGTAAATTTAAATGAAAATAATCCATTTAAACATATAAATATGCGTTAATAAGCATTGATATGGCAATTTTTGCAATATGTTTCGCTTACAACAAAAATCTACGTTAATTGTTCCCCATTTTTCTTTACGACATAGAATATATATTTGTGATATAATGGATTATCAGAAAAAAGGAGTACATAATGAGCAAAATAGCAATTAAAGATACGGTAATAAAAAGAGAGTTTCGCGAAGCAGACGGAGCAAAATATTGTTACACATTGATAATGACTGAGTCAAATAAAGTGGCAAGCTATAGGTTGCCGCTATACTCGATCGAGATTGAGATGACCGATGCCGAAGGTAATGTTACAAATGCGAGAACTAAAGAGATCTTCTCAGATGTTGGAAAGGCAATATCGTTTTTCAGAAAACTCTCAGAAAACCTCGCTACACCGCTGAATTTACTATATATACTCGAGGATGAAATGGCGTAAAAACCAAACAAAAAAGCTCTTTCGTTTTTACTTTTGTAGTTAGAAAAATATAGATTGTAAAATTAGTTCGCATTAAGAATTTGATCGTTTTTTTAGTTTTTTACACTAAAAAGTTTTACTCCAGAAAATTCTTAATGATTCAGCCCTTTGGAAAGAGGTATTCGCTTTGGCGAAAATACTGACCTCGGTGGCAATATAAAAGGACTCCGCAATGGAGTCCTTTGGGGAGGGGTATTCACCTATGGTGAAGATACCCACATCCTACGCCTGACAAGCGAGCTTGTCGATCTTCGGATGGGGTATCCGAACCCTCAGCACGCAGTGCGTGCAGTGTTCTAATACTGACCTCTGCGCCAATATAAAAGGACACCGCAATGGAGTCCTTTTATATTGGCGCAGAGGGAGGGATTCGAACCCTCGTGTGGTGTTATCCACAAACTGATTTCGAGTCAGCCCCGTTATGACCTCTTCGATACCTCTGCATATTAAACTCTCACAATTTAATATGCGAGAACCGAAGAGGCTCGCCGAAGCACTAAGCAAAGAGCGACGCACAATGAAATCACATATTAAATTCGCGTGAAAAGATCTGCAAAATTTTAACCAAGAATAAAACC